>CAJWPJ010000001.1 GCA_913045115.1 uncultured Gammaproteobacteria bacterium
GAGATAAGAAAAACACGTTGCCAAGGCATATGGCTATGGCACTGTGCAAAGATTTAACAAATAATAGCTTACCTTCAATTGGTGATGGTTTTGGTGGTAGGGACCATACGACGGTACTACACGCTAATAAGAAAATAAATAAGCTCCGAAAGGAAGATGCGCAGATTGAACAGGACTATATTCACATTGTCCATAGTTTAAATAATGGTTAAAACCTGTTAATAAAAAAATTCTCTAGGTTTATCCACAATCTAATCACAGCAGATCAAGACTTTAACCATAACGCCATAACACAACACATGAATGTTTATCGCTGGAAAATAATAAGAGAGAATGTCTAAAAATAACATATAATATATAAATGAGAGTAATATATAATACTAAAGATCTCCTAGACAAAATAAAAAACATTGCCCCAACAGCTGAAGCAAAGCAGACGTTGATGATCCTTGGTAACTTAGCATTTAATATAAACGGTAATAGCTCACATATAACTTCGTCAGATCTTGAGATAGAGGTCTCATCATCGATAGAATGTGACTCTGAGGGTGATTGTACGTTTACTTTACCAGCACGTAAACTCTTAGAGATTTTGAATGCTCTTACTGACCATGAAAAAGTTACATTTACCGTCCTTGAGTCTAAAGTTGATATAACAGCAGGAAAAAGCAAAATCTCTTTACCAACTCTTCCAGCATCAGATTTTCCTTTTATGGATCCAATAGATACAGAGAACATGACATCTGTAGACAATAATGATCTAACTAAAATAATACACAAAACGTCATTTGCTATGGCTTATCAAGATGCAAGACATTTTTTGAATGGTCTACATCTGTGCGCACAAAATGGAAAAATAGTATCGGTCTGCACAGATGGCCATCGATTGGCTAAGTATGTTTCTGATATCAACTGCAATGATGATTTATCTATAATCATACCTAGAAAAGCAATTCTAGAAATTAATAGGATTTTAACTTATTTTAACAACAATAGCGATAATTTAATAACATATAGCTACAGTAACCAGAATTTTGTGATTCATATAAATGATTTTCGCATAATATCTAAACTGATCGAAGGAAATTACCCAAACTTCAATAAAGTTATCCCTGAGTCAACATCAGCAGAAATCACTGTAGATAAGAAGACATTTAAAACATCGTTAAACATAATATCAAAGGTTGTAAACCAACAATACAAAGGTGTTAAATTAACTCCACAAAATAACTCGATGCACTTAATTTCAAGCAATACCGATAGTGAGATAGGAGAAGATCAAATAGATGTCAAATATGACGGTGAGGAGATATCTATTGGATTTAATATTTCATATCTTCAGGATGTTATAGACGTCATAGATGGTGATTCAATACATATCTGCATAAATGATCAAAATTCAGGCTGTTTATTGAAGGGCAATGATGACCCAAACAGTATTTTCGTAATCATGCCAATGCGTGTCTAAAAGTGAGAATAGAATCTCTATCTATTCAAAATTTTCGATCTATCCCATTATTTAATATCTCGTTCTCTACTGGTATAACAGTTATCTGTGGAGAAAATAATGCTGGCAAAACAACTCTACTAGAGGCTATCTATCTTTCATCGAATCTAAAATCTTTTAAGAACGTTCCCAACTCCGAACTTATCAATAAATCCTCTGACCACTTCAAAATTTCAGTCAACTTCTCTAATAAGTCTATAAATAGCAATATATTCATTCAAAAGTCCTTAAAATCTGCTAAAATGTTATATAATAATAAAAAAGTTACCAAACAAATTATATCTTCAATATTTCCTTGCTATTCTCTTGTTTTTGGCTTCAATAATATTCTTCTAAATGACGCAGCATATAGAAGAGATTTCTTGGATTCAGGAATGTTTCACGTGGAACAAGAATCTAGGAAGTATTATCTTGATTATGAAAAAACTCTTAAACAAAGAAATTTTTTGTTGAAATCTAAGAAATATGACCAGGGAATATGGGATAGTCAATTGATAGATTACAATAACATACTTAGTTCTTTTAGATCTTCATATTTTGAGAGACTTAATAGTGAGTTTTCTAAAATAATAGATGATTTAAAAACAACAATACCAGAAATATACCAAGATATATCATCACTTAAACTTCAATATTCCACGGGTTGGGATGGTAAGAGTTACAGTGAATATCTTCATCAAAATCAAAATAAAGATAAAGCCATAGGGCATACATCCGGAGGAACCCATAGAAGCGATTTTACAGTCACATCCTTGAATAAACCTGTTAAAGAGTCAGGATCAATGTCAACACTGGTGCTTGCCTGCCTGATTATTAATCTTGCAAAAATGAATGTTTTTCACGTGAAACATGGTTTTAAACCAATACTGCTGATTGACGACCTATTTTTTGGAATAGATAATAAAAACCTCGCTACTGTGGTAAAATTACTTGTCCATTCAAAAGGAAACATAGTGCTTACTGCACCTAATATCTATAGAGATATACTAGAAAATATTAGTAGTAACCATAAAGAGTTTGAGGTGGTTGTTGTTGGAGAAAATAATTGAGTAAGAAGGCATATACATCAGATAGCATCAAAGTATTAAAAGGTCTGGAGGCCGTCCAGAAGAGGCCTGGGATGTACATTGGCGACACGGACGATGGAAGCGGGCTGCACCAAATGATCTATGAAGTAGTCGACAACGCTGTTGATGAGGCGTTAGCAGGATATTGCAAAAACATTGAAGTCACCCTCAATGAGGATGGTTCTGTGACTGTAAGTGATGATGGTCGTGGAATACCGGTTGATATACACAAAACCGAGAATAAGTCTGCAGCTGAAGTTATTATGACAACACTTCATGCTGGCGGTAAATTTGATGACGACTCATACAAAGTGTCAGGCGGTCTTCATGGAGTTGGTGTTTCTGTAGTAAACGCATTATCTGAAAAGCTTTCACTCACAATACATAAAGAGGGCCATAAGTATCAACAAGACTATTCAGATAGCGTTCCTATAAAACCATTAAAAAAATGTGGTACTTCTGAAAAGTCAGGATCTGTTATACAGTTTCTTCCTAGCAAGAAATACTTTAAAGATCTTAATTATAAAGAGGATGTCATAAAGAGAAGATTGAAAGAATTAGCATTTCTTAATTCAGGAATAACGGTCCACTTCATAAACGATATAACCAACAAAAGGACAAAATATTACTACGAGGGTGGTTTAAAAGAATATATTAATGAGATCCTCCAAAGCAAAAAAGATATACACAACGACCTTATTTACTTGCCACCAATAACCAAAGGTAATAATTCCATAGAGATATCTATGAAATGGACAAGTTCATATTCTGAACATATTTTGTGTTACACAAATAACATCTATCAAAAGGATGGTGGTACACACCTTAGTGGTTTTAGATCTGCCTTAACTAGAACTATTAACAATTATTCTGTCAAAAATAGCGGTAAACAAAAATATGAAATTACAGGTGATGATTGCCGCGAGGGGTTAGTGGCTATTATTTCTGTAAAAATGTCTGATCCTAAATTTTCTTCTCAAACAAAAGACAAACTTGTTTCTTCTGAAATTAAAAGTCTTACAGAATCAACTCTCTCTACTAAATTGTCTGAATTCTTAGAGGAATCACCTAAGGATGCTAAATTAATCATTGGTAAAATTCAGCAAGCTGCAATGGCACGAGAAGAAGCAAGAAAAGCTAAAGATCTTATAAGAAGAAAAGACCCCTTGGGTATTGCGAACCTACCAGGCAAACTTGCTGATTGTCAGGAAAAAGATAGAGAATTATGTGAACTGTTTATTGTTGAGGGTGATTCAGCTGGTGGCTCTGCTAAACAAGCAAGAGATAGAAAAACACAAGCTATACTACCATTGAAAGGTAAGATTCTTAATACTGAGAAATCACAGGATTATAAATTATTATCTTCCTCAGAAGTTGGTTCTCTAATATCTGCTTTAGGGTGTGGATTTAACCATGAGTCTGATGATTTCAATATTGAAAAACTTAGATATGGTAAAATTATCATCATGACTGATGCAGACGTAGATGGTGCTCACATCAGAACGCTTCTATTAACACTATTGGCTCGAAAAATGAAACCTTTGTTTGATCAAGGAAGAATATATATCGCCCAACCACCATTATATAAAATCAAAAAAGGCAAGTTAGAGAAGTACATAGCTAATGACTTTGAACTAAATAAATTCCTCACAAATACTTTTTTTGACAATAACAAGCTGTATTCTTCTACGAAACTAATACCACAAAATGAATCTCAGCAGTTACTGATCAACTTTAAAACTATAGACTACATCCTAAAAAATATTAGCAAATCCAAAGATAAATATATCTTGAAAGCTATGGCATACCTTCCACCAATTAACAAAAGTCTATCTGATGATACGAAACTTGTTGAATCATTTATCAAAGATTTACAGCGTATCGTAACTGTACTTTCACCCATTAACATAACATATAGCCTTGCTCTAAATAATCTCGATGATAATTCTTTTGAAATAAGAGTAGAAAAAAAGATCAATGGAGTTTTAGATTCTACCGTTTCTCCAATCAATAAGAAGTTCTTTTCTTCAAAAACTTATAATAGTCTCACTAACCTTAAACTTTATACTTATAGCGAACCCCTCATACTCAAGACCGACTCAACCGAATTATCTTTTGATTATCTATTTGAATTTTGTGAGCACGCATATACTTCGTCTAGAAAATCTATTTCTTTACAGAGATATAAAGGTCTCGGAGAAATGAATCCATCTCAACTCTCAGAAACAACCATGAACCCGGCAACTAGATCGCTATTACAAGTATCACAAATCGATGACGATGATTATTCTATCTTTGACACGCTAATGGGCGATGATGTTGAGAAAAGAAGAGAATTTATTGTTTCTTCTGCAAATGCTGTTGATAATGTAGATGTCTAATGAAGATTGTCACTTGGAATGTAAACTCTGTTAATGTACGTTTACCAAACATTCTAAAATATCTAAGTGATTATAAACCAGATGTTTTGTGTTTACAGGAGCTTAAGTGCTCTGAAGATAAATACCCAATTGATGAATTCATATCTGCTGGGTACAAGACAATTCAAGCTTGTCAAAAAACATATAACGGCGTATCTATTATCTCTAAAATTCAAGCTATAGATAGCTCTATTAACCCTGTCCATGTAACAAAGGATGAAATGAGATCAATAGCCGCTTCATACAACGGAGTAAGAATAATAAATTTTTATGTTGTGAATGGTCAATCTGTTGGTTCTGATAAATATAAACATAAACTTAATTGGCTTAAAAAAGCACACAAATATATAAAAGAACAACTTAAGGTTTATACAGATTTGGTAGTTGTTGGTGACTTTAACATAGTGCCCAATGAATCAGATTCTTTTGATTTTTCTTCATCTGATATTTTATGTTCTGACGCAGAGAGAAATGCTCTTCAAGACATCATGAAACTTGGTCTTAAGGACTGCTACAGTACAGAGGAAGGCTCATCTCCATACACATGGTGGGATTACAGAGCTGGCGCATTTCATCGTGACTTAGGCTATCGTATAGATTTATTGTTAGCTAGCACTTCTCTTTACAGCAGACTTTCCAGTTACGCTGTACACAGAGATACAAGACACAAGTCTTGGTGCGAGGAGCAACCTAAAACATCGGATCATGCTCCAGTTATGATCTCAGTCTAAAAAACAATCTAGACTAATATCAATAGTCTGTTATATTAAAATAGAGAATAATATGTCTAGCATAATGGTCATAAACGCCAAAGGCGGCTCTGGGAAAACTACCATATCTACTAACTTAGCATCTTATTTTGCCTCTAATGGGTATAAAGTCACCTTGGTTGACTTGGACCCCCAGGGTTCATCTACAAAGTGGCTATCTTCTAGACCTATAACTAAAGCTAAAATTAAAGGAGTTACTTCACTTCCTCCTCAAAAGGTATCTAAAAAAGAGGATGAAGTTACAATATTTGACGTACCTGCTGCTATATATGGGGCAAGGTTGCAAACATACATCAAGAAAGCTGTAAAAATAATAGTTCCTGTGCTCCCATCACCTATAGACATGTCTGCAGCTAGAGATTTCTTAAACTCCATAAGAAGCCTAGGGAGCGTAATAAGAAATAGGACCGATATTTGTCTTGTTGCCAACAGGTGTCGTGCAAACACTAATATTTTTGAGGAGCTAGATGATTATTTAGTGAAAGAAAAAGGTATTCGTTATGTCACAGCATTTAGGGATAGTACAAATTATATAAATGCAGCTAAAAAAGGGATTGGCATCTTTGAAATGGGCGAATCACTAACTGCGCAAGATAGAGAGGAGTGGAAGCCCCTCATATCTTGGGTAAAAAGAAAAAAGAAAAAATAACACTCAGGTCAGGCTATATTTTATGCCATCCCTAACATCTTTAAATTCAATAATGTTTGGAAAGATTGTGTCCATTAGCGAAGTATCTAAAATTCTAGACTCATTAATAAAAGATAACCTTTTTTTGTCATAGGATTTATTTGCAGCTTCATAGTCAATAAAATCCGGATATGGTTTATTTAAGAAGTCGTATATATGTAAATAATAGTCTGTAGTCTTTATAGCACAACCATCACTTACATTAATCGTCATCTTAGATGTCTTCTTGTTATGAAAACATGCTGTAATAATTCTAGCCAGGTCCTTCGCATGTATTAAGTTTGTATGTTTACAGATCTCTTTTTTTATTAATGGAAGTCTTTCTTCTATTCTTTTCAGAGGCATTCTGTCTTTGCCATAGATTCCTGGTACCCTCAATATTGTGTAGTCTAGATCAGATGATCTTATTTGTTCTTCAGCATCTGCGCGACGCTTTGCTCTATCTGTCTTGGGACTAATGGGTTCATTCTCATCAACCAATCTATCATTCTTATCACCGTAGACCCCACTCGTACTTATGTATATTATTTGATCTACCTTCTTCTTGTTAATACACTTTAGGAAATTCCTTAGGACAAGATCAGTGCTACCATTCTGTTGAGGTGGTGCAAGATACACTACTACAGAACTATCTTCTATTAAACTCATAATTTTCTCATTATCACAAGAGACATCTAGTTTTAAATTTATATTACAATTCATTTTCTCTGACCTGCATACACCAACAAATTCTATATCTCTAACCTCCATCTGCGTTATGTAGTTGCAGACATATCCGTTTCCTATTAGATAAACTCTTGTCATGTGTCTATCCCCCTAATCTTTTCTACTATGTCAGGTATGTCGTATATATCAATTAATTTAGTAAAAGAGGCAAATTTTTCAATATTGTTTATTTCTTCGTCCGATTTGTCTAATACAATAATATGAATTTTACCTAGGTTTACACTAGGACTTTCTATTAATGGCTCAATACTACTTTTACTAAAGCCTATTACTATTACGCCATCATTAACCATGGAAACTACACTTTTGAGATTGTCTTCGTTAAGTATTCTCTCATAAACATTACAAATATTATGAGGCAATCTTTCGCTTAAAAGGTAATTTTGGATTGTTTCTTTGCCCCCAATTCCTTTCAGTAATAAAACATTTCCTAAATCATAGCCGTTATCTTTAATTTTATTTATCAGGCCAATGCTTGAATAGTTGTCGTCAGGAATAATGCAGTCAAGGCTGAACTTTCTCTTAACCCATGATCTACAGTTTGGTCCTATTCCATAAATGTACTTTGCGTTGTATATATGGTTATTACTTGCATCTATTTTTTTTATTGCATTTGCACTTTGAATAATTATAGTTGTATATTCATCATCAATTGGGTATCTCTCAATATGGTGTATATCTTGTATCATGAGGTCATGAAATTTATAGCCATGAGCCATAAGAGACTCTTGGAGTTCTTCTTTCATCGAGTAGTTGGATACCAATATGACGTCTAACATTTCAGCATACCTCTCGATCCCATCTTAAGAAATATTTTGGAGAGCTTGCTCGATAGGTTTATGTAATCTTCTTTTTTGCCCTCTATTTTATTTTTGATGTACCTGGTCCCATCTAGTGAGGCTACAAAACCAGTAATAGAAATCATATTCTCTTTTACTTCTGCATAAGCTCCTATGGGTGACATACAATCCCCATCTAATTCTGCAGTAAATATTCTCTCAGCTCTTGAGCATATTTCAGTGTTTTTGTGAACAAGCTTATTTATTTTTTGAATTATTTTTTTATTTTTATTCAAACACTCAATACAGAGCACACCCTGACCAGGTGATGGGACGAACGTATCTATGTTAAGTTCTTCAGTTATTAAATTACCCATCTCCATTCTCTGCAGACCTGCTTTGGCTAGAACAATTCCATCGATTTTGGAATCTTGAAGTTTCTTAAGTCTTGTATTGATGTTGCCTCTTAGTCCTATGACATCTATGTTTCCAACAAAATGTTTAATCATGGCTTGCCTTCGTGGACTAGATGAGCCTATAGTCCCGCTTGAGATCTGTGCAATACTTTTGTGTGAGTTTGATATAAAAACATCCCTAGGATCCTCTCTTTTCATAATACTTGTAATCAAAAAGTTTTCGTCTAACTTAGCAGGAACATCTTTCATAGAGTGGACCGCTATATCGGCTTCACCTCTGATAAGAGCATTTTCTAACTCTTTGAGAAACAAACCTTTACCACCATTTTTCTTGAACGTTTCTTGATCTACATTATCGCCACTGGTGCTCATTGCGACTATCTCTACATTACTGAAGATATTATTATCAAGTAAATTATCTTTTACCAAGTTTGCCTGACGAAGTGCTAGAGGACTTTTTCTTGTGGCCAGCTTTATATTTCCTTGCATAGTTGTATTACCAGAAATTCATATATATTATACTGGCAATAAGAAAGATATTAAAACTTCTAGAGGGATAATGTGAAAAACTCAACTTGGTCAGGCAGATTTAAAAAAGGACTTGATAGTGAAGTTCTTGAATTTTCTGAGAGCGTTAGTGTAGACCACCTTCTATTTGATGCAGATATAAAAGTTTGTGTTGCCCACGTAGAGATGCTTGGCGAGTGTAAAATAATCACTAAACAAGAATCTAAGAAATTATGCAAAGGTCTTCAAAAGGTCAAAAAGAAATATGATGATGGTAAATTGTCACTATCAATAAAGTTGGAAGATGTCCATATGAATATTGAACAGGCACTAACTAAAGAGGTTGGCGATCTTGGCAAGAAGATACACATGGGCAGATCTAGAAATGACCTTGTTTCAACGGATCTTAGATTGTACCTGAGAGATTGTGTAGATTTAATTTCGACAAAAATTAAGGATGCTAGATATGCAACAGCCTTGATAGCGTTGAATAACGCAGATGTGGTTTTCCCAGGTTACACACATATGCAGCTCGCGCAGCCAGTCACATTTGGTCACCACATTCTTGCTTGGCATGCAATGTTAGAGAGGGATGAGATTAGATTGAAAAATGTTAGAGAGAGTATCAACGTCATGCCCCTGGGAAGTGCGGCTTTGGCTGGTACACCCTATGCAATCAAAAGAGAATCTGTCGCTAAGAAACTTGGCTTCAAAACAATATCAAATAATTCAATGGACGCGGTGAGCGATAGAGACTTTGTCTGTGATTTCGCATATGCCTGTTCCATTATAATGACACACTTATCTAGGATGTCTGAAGAACTAATTTATTGGATGAATACACACATCAATCTTGTAGACATGGATGAGGCTTTTTGCACAGGTTCATCTATAATGCCACAAAAGAAAAATCCAGATGTCCCTGAGCTGATTAGGGGTAAATGTGGAACTACGATTGGTGCACTTACTTCCCTATTAGTTCTAATGAAGGGTCTACCATTAACGTATAATAGAGACATGCAAGAAGATAAGGGCATCATTATTGAGTCTATTTCTGAAACACTATCATGTTTGAATTTAATGCCGAGATTGATTTTAACTCTAAAGGTTAACAAAGAGAGAGCCCTGAGCTTCTCTAAGCAAGGCTATTCAAATGCTACAGACCTCGCTGACTATTTATCAATGAAGGGCGTCCCATTCAGGGACTCTCATGAAATTGTCGGCAAGATAGTAAGGCATGCTGAACAAAAAAATAGTACGCTTGAGGACCTTCCAATCAATGAGCTAAAAAAGTTTTCCGCTATGATTGAAGACGATTTATATTCTGCAATTGATATAGAAAAATCAATTCATAAAAAAACTGCAACAGGTTCAACATCACCCTCGAACGTCAAAAAAGCTGCAAAGAAAATATTAAATTCTCTCCAGAAAGATGGCTACAACTAAAAAGTATTCATCAGTATTTGTCATACTTATATTCTTCTTAAGCGCTAATGTTTTTGCCTCAGCAAAAATACCTACAATTAAAGAATATATACAAGACAAAGAATCATATGATTCATATATCTATGGTTTAGAAAGTGGACTAGAGTGGGCATCAGAGCATTACTTTAGAAAGCATAATATTGAAATGTACTGTAAGCCTGGAAACGTACAATTACCCGCATCCCGATTAAGAGAGATGATAGACAGAACAATTAATGCAAAACCTGGGTTTTTTAAGAAGTATGAGAATCAAAAGCTTTTAGGGTTAGCTCTTAGAAACGGTTACCTAGAGGAGTTTCAATGCCAATAAGGCTTGTTAGAATCCTGTGAATTTTGTAATATACTTAGTCTAATAGGGTTAATTTACAGGAGGAGTAAAATGCCAGATCATCCAGTACCACAAGGAGATGACATCATATTACCTGACGGAACCAAGGTAGGTTCATGGAACGGTGAAGATGTGAAAGATCTTCAGGTAGAGGTCCAAAGAATAATGAAGGAACAGAAAGCAAGCGGAGCCGATAGAAATAATTTATTAATCCGTTTTGGAATTCCTCATATGGATCAGACACCAGATCATCTTAAGACCTTCATTGCATACGCTTTATGGGGCGTAGACAAAAAGGGCATGTGTCTTACGCACAGAAGAGCAGATCACTTTGAATCAGTTGAGAAGATCAATGAAAAATATGGAAGTGAAACTGCAATGGCTGCAGCTCAGAGACATAGAGACTAATATCTAGATTTAAAGGGCGGACACTCTGCCCTTTAAAGTTTTTTATACAACCAATCAGTCAAATTATTAATCATTCCCTTGCTAATAGTATGACCACAGTCATCTATAAACTCTGTGTAGCTTAGTTTATTGTCCTTCAAAAAATCAATGGAACGTTTATGTGTCTCTATACTTATAGTTGTATCATTACTTCCATGCGCAATATAAACATCTTTGTTTTTATCTGAGACATTAATTTTGGATGCAGATGGAACATACCCTGATATTGCAATTATTCCATGATTTTTAATGTCATTATTTAGCCCCATTGATAATGAGAGTGCTGCCCCTTGTGAAAAACCACCAAGGTATGTTTTTCTGTCTTTATTTATGTAACTTTGAAGTGTTTCAGATATATTCTTTTTTGAATTTTCTATACCGATGTCATCTTCAACCACCGATCCATTAAGAGTTGATGGTAACGGGTACCAAGACCTTTTACCATCGCATATTGGGGCATTCGGCATGACAACAAATAGCCTACCATCTAAATTCAAGTTAAGCAGTTTAATGAAAGGCTCAAACCCCCAATTATTTGCCCCATATCCATGGAACCATATTAATGTTAAGTCCGCACTGCTTTCATCGCCAACGGTTATTATATCTAGATTCATTTATATCAAAACTCCGCTATATGTCTGTCTGAATTAGACTATAATATCACTATGTATACAAATACATCGAAGAAACTTATTTTACTATTTATTATTACTGTGTCTTCCATATTTATTTCAGGCTGTGGTAATAAGGGACCATTAAAACCTCCTCAAAATATTGTATATACGACAAAGTAACATTGAACTCTCTAGAATATAACAACGGCAGTCTTTTCTTTGATGGCATATCACTTGAGACTATTGCAAAAAAAATTAAAACACCATTTTATATCTATTCAGAGGAATCAATAAAGAAGAACATTAGTGATTATCTTGCAGACGCAACTAGTGAGACATTATTTTGTTATTCTGTTAAAGCAAACTCTAACATCTCTTTACTTAAACTTATCGCATCGCAAGGTATGGGTTTTGATGTCGTATCAAAAGGTGAACTACACCGCGCAATAAAAGCCGGAGCAAACCCTAAGCGAATTGTTTACTCTGGTGTTGGTAAAACAAAAGAAGAAATTGCATATGCACTCAATAATAAAATTCTTTGTTTTAATGTTGAATCTGAAGAGGAGTTATATGCCATAAATAGCCAAGCTACTTTAATGAAAACTAGAGCTAATGTGTCTATAAGGGTAAACCCAGATGTTAAGGTGGTAACGCATCCGTATATATCTACTGGTATGAAAGAGAATAAATTTGGAATTGCTTATGAAGACGCGCTTGGTATTTATCAAAAGGCCAAAAAACTAGACTCGATAGATATTATTGGAATAGACTTTCATATTGGATCACAAATAACTTCAATTGAACCTTACTTGGACTCCATCTCTTCTATTAAAAATCTTATAACAAAGCTTGAAAAAAATGATATAAAACTAAGTCACATAGATGTAGGAGGTGGTTTAGGTATTAGTTATGAAAATGAAAAGCTCATAAGCAAGCAAGACTTTATTAAAATGATTATTAATTCTCTTACCGACTTAAATTTGAATATTATATTTGAGCCAGGCAGATCTATTGTTGGAGACTGCGGAATATTAGTTAGTCAAGTTCAGTATGTAAAAGAGTCAAAGTCGAAAAATTTTTTAATCATAGACGCAAGTATGTCGGAGCTAATGAGACCACCTCTGTACGGAGCATATCACAAAATTACACCTGTAAAAAAAAGCAATCACTCAAATAAAATTTTTGATGTTGTTGGTCCAGTATGTGAAAGCGCAGATTTTCTTGGAAAGGATCGGGAATTAAATTGCCAGTCGGGTGATTTAGTAGTTATAGAGGATGTGGGAGCGTACGGTTCTGTCCTGTCATCTAACTACAATACTCGACCTAGGCCTGCAGAATATATTATATCTAATAATGAGGTCAAACTCATAAGATCTGCAGATACTCTAGATCAAATTATTGAAAACGAAAATTGTTAGAACGAATATCTGAACCAGATCTAATGGAAACTAAAGAGCAGGCATCTGCATATGCTCAAGCTAATTTTGCAGAATCAAATTCATTATTTTTAAAAAAACTCTTTGAATCATACCCAGTTTCAAATGAAACTAAAATACTTGATGTTGGCTGTGGCGATGGGGAGATTCCAATAGCTATTTACAAAAGAAAAAATAGTCACATAACGGCTCTGGATGGCTCATCATTAATGCTGAATGAACTGACACGAAAAATGACATTAAATAATATAAATAACATCAAGGTTGTTTGTCAAAAATATGAGGACAATGATTTTGAGGAAAAAAGTTTTGACCTTGTAATTAGTAACAGTGTTCTACATCATGTTAAATCTCCTATAAATTTTTGGGAAATGTCTCTTAATTTAATAAAACACAACGGACGAATAATAGTTATGGATTTATTCAGACCTACCGACGAAAAATACTTGTTAAATATACTAAACCAATATGGAGGTGCGAGTCATGTTCTCAAAAAAGATTTTGAGAACTCTCTTAGAGCGGCATACACAATTCAAGAGGTAGAAGATCAGCTTTCTAGTTTTCCACAGATATCATCTTCTGTAAAATGTATCTCAGACCGACACTTTTTTGCTAATATAGAATTAAAGAAATGATTCCATATTCAAAGTTAAATAGTCAAGGCAATGACTTCATCTTAGTGGAGAGAAGTCATCTTAAACATGATTTATCCATAGATCAAATCAAACACTTTTCGAAAAGAAGTGTTATAGGTTGCGATCAATTTTTTATTATTGATGTTTCAGAAAAAGAGAATGTCTTCTGTGATGTGTATAATCAAGATGGATCTAAAGCCTGTCAATGTGGTAACGGCCTCAGGGCGACAATGTTATACCTTAATAAGAAGTACAGGATGAAGAGGGCAAAGTTGGTCGTTTGTGAAATTGCTTATGAGGCAGAGATAGATCAAGAACGAATTTCTATAAACATGGGAAGTCCGTCGTACGTAGAAAAGATCGAACAACTAAATGAAAAAAAATATCAAATTACTAGAGATGGTCTTGCGGTGACAGTTAATGATATAGATAGTAGTATTAGTTTTTCCTTTATACCTCTCTCAATCGGTAATAGTCATTGCATCGTCTTCTCGCCAGATTGTATTGATCATAGACAACGAATATGTGAAATATTATCGGATCTATATAATGGTGAAATGAATGTCGGTTTCATTAAAAATGCAATGAGGTTTATTTCTAAGGAAGATAAAGAGATAGACCTTATTGTGAATGAGAGGGGTGCTGGTTATACAGATTCTTGTGGAAGTGGAGCCACCGCTGCAGCTATTTGTATGTTTAAATTATATGAGCTAAAACACGAGACCAGAGTTAGTGAATCTAAGATAAGAGTCCACCAGAAAGGAGGGTGCCTTGAAATCAAGAAGATTTATGACCCGGATGAATTCGTGTTAGTTGGACCTAGTGCTTTCGACGGAGATGGATTACTTGAATAAGACAGATTCAAATATTTATGATTTTCTCAGTTATTTGAAAAATGAGAAGCTTTATACACAAGATACGATCACAAATTATAATCTTGATCTGAAACAGTTTACAGAGTACATCTCCGATATTAATCGTGATGTATATAATATAGAAAAAAAATCTATCGAGAAATTTTTTATGAACCTCAATAGCCTTGGCCTTTGTCCATCATCGCTTGCTAGGAAAGCTTCAACATTGAGGTCATATTTTATGTTTTTATTGAAGACGTCGATGATTTCATCTAATCCAATGTTGGGTATAAAGACACCAAAGCTATCTAAAAAATTACCCAATATATTATCAGTGAGAGATATCGATACTCTATGTGACATCAAGGTTGATAGTGTAGTTGCAAAAAGAGATAAAGCTATTATAGAGGTTATGTACAGCTCTGCTTTAAGGTTGAGTGAGTTATCTGGTTTAAATCTTGATTCAGTAGACACTAGCTCGAAGTATGTAAAAGTTTTGGGTAAAGGAAGCAAAGAGAGAATCCTACCATTAGGAGCAAAAGCAACAGATGCCTTGTGCGAATGGATTTCAGCAAGAGCTGGATACAATCCTACTAATAATGCATTATTTATCAACAAGTATGGGGGTAGACTCTCAAACAGATCAATTCAGACTCGAATAAACTTTTGGGTAAAAAAACAGGGCTTGAATTGTAAGATATCACCCCATACATTAAGACATAGTTGTGCAACACATCTTCTTGAGGCATCTGGAGATCTCAGGGCAGTACAAGAGTTTTTAGGCCACGAGGATATTAGTACAACACAAATATACACGAATATGGATTTTGAGCATTTAAATAGGGTTTATAAACATAGTCATCCAAGAGCATAAATATGAACAATAACGAAAAATTTCATGGTACTACAATAGTTGGCGTTAGAAGGAACAACGAGGTTGTTGTTGGTGGTGATGGTCAAGTCACTCTTGGAAGTACGGTGATGAAAAATAACGCAAAAAAAGTTCGAAGACTCTACAAAGATAATGTTATTGCTGGTTTTGCTGGCGCTACCGCTGATGCATTCACTCTCTTCGAAAAATTTGAGGGTAAGCTTGAGAAGTATAGTGGACATTTGACAAGGTCAGCTGTTGAGTTAGCAAAGGACTGGCGCACAGACAAGATGCTTAGAAATCTAGAGGCTCTTCTTATTGTTGCTGACAAAGATGTTTCTCTTCTTATATCTGGCAACGGAGATGTCATTGAGCCGCAAGACTCTATAATTGCAATTGGATCAGGCGGTTCGTTTGCACAAGCAGCCGCAAAAGCTCTTTTCGATAATACTGACCTATCGGGTAAGGAAATTGTAACAAAATCATTAAACATTGCATCTGACATATGCATTTATACGAATTCAAATCTTACTATCGAGAAAATAAATGTCTGAAATGACTCCCAGAGAAGTAGTACAAGAGCTAGACAAGCATATCATCGGTCAAGCTGACGCTAAAAGAGCTGTTGCTATTGCTTTGAGAAATAGGTGGAGAAGGTTGCAGTTACCTGAAAAAATCAGTAACGAGATCACTCCAAAAAATATTCTTATGATCGGGCCTACAGGTGTTGGAAAAACTGAAATAGCAAGAAGACTTGCTAAGCTTGCTCAAGCCCCTTTTATTAAAGTAGAAGCTACTAAGTTCACAGAAGTTGGGTATGTAGGTAAAGAGGTCGACTCTATTATTAGAGATTTAACAGAAATAGCAATAACTCAAGTTAAACAAAAGGCAATGACAAAAGTAAAGCATAGATCTGAGGAATTAGCCGAAGAAATAATATTGGATAAACTTTTACCATCAAGAGAGAATGATCTAGTTCAAGGTCTAGATAATACAGAGGCCATCGATAATAAAGAGACTAGACAGACACTTCGTAAGGATTTAAGAGAAGGAAAGCTTGATGAAAAAGAGATTGAGATTGATGTTAATGCCGCAATGCCATCCTTTGAGGTAATGGCACCTCCTGGTATGGAAGAGATGACCGATCAACTTCAGGGAATGTTTAAAAATCTTTCGAACAATAAAACTAACTTACAAAAAATGAAAATAAAAGATGCGCTAATAGTACTGGCTGATCAAGAAGCTAGGAAACTTGTTAATGATAATGATCTTAAGCAGGATGCAATTAGGCAAGTTGAGCAGAATGGGATTGTGTTTATTGATGAGATCGACAAAGTTGCATCAAGATCTAATGCTGGGGGAGCAGATGTTTCAAGAGAAGGCGTTCAACGCGATCTTCTTCCACTAGTTGAAGGTTCTACAATAAACACTAAACACGGCCCTATTAAGACTGATCATATTTTATTCATTGCTTCTGGAGCTTTTCATTTGTCAAAACCTTCAGACTTGATACCTGAGCTACAAGGTCGACTTCCCATAAGAGTTGAGCTTAATGCTTTATCTGTAGATGATTTTAAATCTATCCTAGTTGAGCCTGATTATTCTTTGACACAACAATACACCTCGCTTATGGAAACTGAAGGCGTAAAAATTACTTTTGATGAAGGTGCAATCGCTAGATTGTCAAAAATTGCATGGACTGTTAACGAAAAAACTGAAAATATAGGGGCTAGGAGATTACATACTATCATGGAGAGATTGCTTGAAAATTTATCATTCGACGCAAGTGATATGAAAAACACAACAATAAATATTAACGAGGAGTATGTAGATAAATATCTCAATGAATTTACGGAAAACGAAGACTTAAGTAGGTATATTTTATGATTAAACCAACAGAACTCAGATATATAAAAAAAACAAATACCTTATCTATCACTTTTGAAGATGGATTCAGTAGTGACATTACTTCAGAATATCTTAGATGTTTTTCACCTTCTGCCGAGGTGAAGGGACATGGTCCAGGACAGGAAAAACTTCAAATCAATAAAGAAGATGTAGCTATTGATAAGTTAGAACCTGTTGGAAACTATGCAGTAAGAATTGTATTTGATGATGGGCATGATACAGGATTGTATTCATGGGAACATCTGTATAGCTTATGTAAAAACTACAAAGATAACTGGCATAACTATCTTGAACGGCTTAAAGATGCTGGTCACACGAGGAGAAAGCCATGAGCAAGAAAGAAGTTGTATGTGAAACAGCACCATCGGCTATTGGAACATATTCCCAGGCAATTAATGTCGGCAATTTTACATTTATTTCTGGTCAAATCCCTTTGGACTATAAAACTATGACTGTCGTAGAAGGAACTTTTGAAGAACAAGTAGAGATAATAATGCAGAGTCTAGGGAATATAGCAAAATCTTCTGGTGGCAGTATAGATGATTGCGTTAAATTTACAGTGTATCTAAAAGACCTTGAAAATTTTTCAACAGTAAACAGTGTCATGGAAAAATATTTATCAAAACCGTATCCATCGCGTGCAGCCATTGAAGTAAGTAGATTACCGAAAGATGTAGAAGTTGAAATAGACGCAGTTTTATTCAAAGAATAAATAATGCATAAAAAGCACGATGATCTTTCAATGAGTGTGGGCTCGCTAAGTGGTGTTGGCCCTAAAACTCTCTCTTTACTTAAACAAATCGGCATAAACTCATTATTCGATTTACTATCACATATTCCTAAAGAATTCTGTGATAAATCAGAAACGGGCCCTTTAGCAAGTATAAATCATGGTGATCGTGTTGTTGCGTCAGGCCAGATTATTAAAAGTATCAGAACGAAAGGATTTAAGCCTAACTATATTATTACTGTTAAAGGTAAACTGGGTGTTTTTACGGTTAGGTTTATCCACAAAATCATAATATTTATGAATCTTCAACCTGGAACTAATGTGAGAGTCGATGGTAAAGTAAAAATGAAAAAAGGCAATATTGAGTTCATCCATCCTGAAATTGAAACATTTGTCGACAGTGATCCTTTACAATCTATCATCCCAAGATACTCACTGAGAGGAATGATATCTCAAAAAAAGATGAGAAAGCTAATACTTCAGGCATTTAAAATTTTTTCACCTAATTATGAATTCACGACTCTTGATGATTACTTTAATAAAAACTTTAATTGCATGTCCATGCTTAAGGCTTTTAAAAAAATTCATTTCCCTGAGGGTAGTATGGAGCAGGCATTTGAACAGTATAATAGCGCAAAAAAAAGATTAATTTTTGAAGAAGTCTATTTGTATAAGCATGAACTTCTCGAAAATCTTTCAAAGTATGAAGGAAAAAAATCATTCAATATATCTATAGAAGAAGGACATACAGAAAACTTCATAAAGAAACTACCTTTTAAACTTACAGATGGACAAAGAAAAGCCCTAGGTAAGGTGTTTGATTCTCTAAAATCTAATCAGCCGTCAAGAGTTTTAATACAGGGAGATGTCGGTTGTGGTAAAACAATAGTTGCTGTAATTGCATGTTTAAATGTTGTGCGAGATAGACACCAGTGCTTAGTTCTAGTTCCGACAGAAGTTTTGTGTAACCAGCACTTTAAAACGTTTTCAAATCTTCTGGGTGATCTTGGCAAAGTGGCAAAGCTTAGCGGTAAACATACTAGGTCAGAAAAGTTGGATATAAAACATGCTCTTAAAACTGGTACAATTTCAATTCTTATCGCAACTCATGCGCTTCTATATAACGACTATGAATTCAAAAGTCTAGCTCTTGTAGTTATTGATGAACAGCACAAATTTGGAGTAAAACAAAGAGAAAGAATCACATCAACTTATTCCAACCAACCTCATTTAATCTATATGTCAGCAACACCTATTCCCAGAACTTTAGCACTAGTTCTCTATGAGAATATGAATTATCTAAAGATACTTGATAAGCCCGACTCTCAAAAACAGACAAAAACATTTGTATATAGTGACAACAGAAGACAAGAAATTTATGATCATGTCCAAGAACATTTAGATAATGGAATGCAAGCTTACTGGGTTTGCACAAGAGTTGAGGATACATTAGACGACAGTCTTCAATCTGTAAAAGTATTTTCAGATATAATAAAAAACCAATTTCCGAATTATAAAACTGCTGTACTTCATGGAAAACTTCCTGCCGATGAAAAAATTAAAATAATAAACGATTTTCAAAGCGGCGATATAAAAATACTCGTAGCAACAAGCGTGATAGAGGTAGGTGTAGATTGTAAAAATGCAAATTGTCTTGTGGTAGAAAACTCTGAGATGTTTGGGATATCACAGCTCCATCAATTAAGAGGTAGAGTTGGAAGGGGTATTGACCAAGGATATTGTTATTTTATCCATACTGATAGCGTAAGAGACGAAACTATTGAGAAATTGAAGTACTTGGAACTAAACACCTCTGGATTTGACGTAGCTGAGCATGACTTGAAGATGAGAGGCTCTGGAACATATCTAGGGACAAAACAATCAGGCTTACCTGATAATTATAGAGTTACAGACATAAATGACATCATGAATAATATCCATCAGATAAAGAAATTTACATATAACCTTCCATCTGCAAGAATCATAGAGTTTAAAAAAAGATGGAACATAAAGAAAATTGATGAAGTACAACTATAGGAAAAAATGGCTAAGAGAAAGTTCCCTAGAGGGCCTGTCTAAGAATCTAAAAAAACTGCTAACGTATAACTTGTCTCTTACAAAGAGATTAGCAATGAAAAACTCTGTAACACTTATCTCATCAAAAATGCAACTTACTAAGCAATCACTTCACTCACCAAAGAGGTATTCACTTGTGAGGAGAGTTGAGCTTCATGGTAAGCTAGATAAGCCTATTCTAGCAACGACATACATATCAGTTAATAGTATTAGGGGACGACTTATGCCTATCAAAATACTTAAAGACAGATCTCTTGCGTCACTTCTATTTAAAAATCCTATGTTCAAAAAAAAATCAATTGAATATAAAATTCTTCCCAATCATGTTATGCGTTTAACTTACTTTGAGAAAAGACGTTTAAGAATTAAAGTTGAAGAACTATTCCCAAAAAAAAATAATTATCCAAATCTAAGATTAATTGAATGCAGAAGGAACATCGTCAATTGAAGACATCCCAATAATTTTATCTGACATGTTGCATTTTTCGTTGCCTAAGTAAATTGCTTTAGATATACCAGCGGATAATCCCACATGAATATTTTTTATAGTGTCCTCTATCAGCACGGTCCTAGTAAAATCAATCTTATATCTAGATTTAAGCATATACCAAAGTTGTATATCTTCCTTTACATAATGTAGCTCGTGTGCGCAAACCATCTCGTCAAAGTATGGAGATAAATCATACTTTTGTAGTTTTATATTCAATGTTTTCCTATGCGCGTTAGTGATAAGAATCATCTTCATTTTATTTTTCAATTTTTCTAAACAAGGAAGAGACCCACTATAAAGCTTTATTTTTTCATAGCTTTCTTTTGCTTTTTTTTCTTCTTCTATATCAATATCAAGCATATTTGACCAATAATCTAGGTCGTACCAATCTTTAGAATTTTTTTTATAGTTAAAAATTTGTATCGCAAGTCTTTGCGCATCCTCAAAGGGAATGTTTCTTTTTTTAGCTAGCACACCTGGTATTTGATTTTGCCAAAAATTATTATCATATGTGTTATCCAAAATTACACCATCCATATCAAATAATAGGCATTCTGTATCTTTTAATATCATATGCATTAATGTATCATCATCTCTTGTAACTGTACAACATGCCGAAAATATTAAAAAAATCATCTGTATATAAAAGTAAATTATTTAATATAAATGAGGCAAAAATAGAATTCCATAATGAAACATTGACTTACGAGATCATATCAGGGACTGGTAACGGTGCCGTATTAATTATTCCTATAATTGATAACAAAATTATTTTTATTAAAGAGTATGCAGCAGCTGTAGATGATTACATGCTTACTCTTCCTAAGGGGAAAATAGACTCTAATGAAACTATTTATGAAGCTGCCGACAGAGAGCTACAGGAAGAGATAGGATTTAAATCTAACAAGATGAAATTTATAAAAGAAATCTATCTTGCCCCTGGCTACATTGACCACGTTACTTATATGATGCTTGCAGAGAGTTTAGAGCCTTCATCTTTAATTGGGGATGAGCCGGAAGATTTAGAAATCATACAAGTAGAAATACCTCGCATCAGCACTTTTTTAGGAAAAAATAAAATTATAGATTCTAGAGTTTATGCTGCTGTAAATTATATACAAAATAACTATGAATAGATTTGATCAACATATTCAAAACCTTCTAGCTTTATGCTCTAGAATAGGAGTTATACAATTAGAAAATCAAAGTAAGTTAAAAATTGAGACAAAATCTGATAAGTCTCCTGTTACGAATATTGACTTACTATCTAATGATATGATTATTGGGTATTTGTCATCCCATTTTCCTGAGGATATTATTATTTCTGAAGAAAGCGCAGAAAAAATAAAAAGGAAGCAGTCATACTGGGTAGTTGATCCTATTGATGGGACCAAAGATTACATTAAGGGAGGAAGTCAATTTTGCATTTGCATCGCATATATCGAAAATAACTACCCAGTTTTTGGAATTATATATATACCAAGCACAAAAGAATTCTTTTACGCCATTCAAGGCAACGGCTCATACCTTTTAGGAGAAGATGGGGTAAAAGTTAAATTGCCTCTTATAAAGCCTATAAGTGATCGTATATTCTTAAGCACTACTATAAGAAAAAGTATACTGAAAATATTAGAGAATGATTTCCCAGACTCAGAGAAAGTATTTATGTCTAGTGCAGTTAAATTTTCTAAAGTTGCTGAAGGAAATGGACATTTATCAATAAGGCTAGGTCCAACTTATGAGTGGGATACTGCAGCCGGACAGTGCATTCTTGAGGAGTCTGGAAGTTTATTTTTAGATAAGAATTTGAATAGATTCTCATATGGCAAAGAGGAAAATCTTTTAAACGGCCCGTTTTTTGTAATTAATGGTAATCTGAATGATTACAAGAAAACTATTGGTCAGTGCCTTTCTTTGACTGAATAGATTTTTTATAGGCATCTTTGTTCAGCTTTTTCATAATTTTATATTTACCCTGAATACTTTTACACCATGTCGTCATGGTTTTTTCATAATCTTTCAATTTATTATTATCAGCCATAGAATCAATTGTATGTTATCATTTTTTTGAATTATGCTTAAAAATTTACTATCAAAGATTTCCCCTGAGGGGTATTATAGATTCACAAACGCCATAATACCATGGCTACTTACTTTATCGTTGCTTTTCATAACATTTGGATTGTATCAGGGCCTTTTTGTAGCCCCTCCCGATTATCAACAAGGGGATGCATTCCGTATTATGTATGTTCATGTACCAAGCGCATGGATTTCATTATTTGCATACTCTGTTGTTTTCTTCTCCGCAATTGTATCTTTGATATGGCATGTAAAAGTATATGACGTAATTTTACTAGCTTCATGTAAGTTGGGAGCATTATTTACTTTGTTTACTTTAATTACTGGGGCTATTTGGGGAAAACCAATGTGGGGTACTTGGTGGGCATGGGATGCAAGACTCACATCAGAATTAATACTTTTCTTTCTCTATTTATCGATACTCTTGTTGCACGGTTCTTTTGAAGATAAAAAGAAAGCCGCTTCAGCAGCCAATATCTTAGCTATTATTGGTTTCATAAATATACCAATAATACATTTTTCTGTTGAATGGTGGAATACACTTCATCAAGGGCCATCTGTGATCAAACTGAGTGCGCCGAGTATTGCTGGGGATATGTTATCTCCACTTATTATTACTGCTTTGGGTTTTACATTCTTTTTCTTCGGTACAATGCTTAAATCATCTCAAAATATTTTATTAGACTATGAAAAAAATAAGCTCTGGGTAAAATCAATCTAAACTACTTCTAATTCCGAATGATGCCGCAAATGGTGCTATTATGAGAAATAATACTAGTAATGTTGTAAGGAATAACATTTCTGAATCGTAGTTCACTCCGATAGATGCGTTGTAGATAGCACTTGTTCCGAAAATTAGTATAGGAATATCAAGAGGTAACACAATAGTTGACAGTAAAAGACCATTGCCTTTCAAGCTCAGTGTTAATGAAGCAACAATTGATCCTATCAACGATAACGTAAGTGTTCCTAATATAAGACTTGAAAATAGGATTATAGATATACCAAGATTACTTGTTAGTAGTAAATTTGCAAAAAAAGCAACAAGGACTAAAGGAATTATTGTGAACATCCAATGAGCTACGACTTTAGCAAGTATACTTATTTCAAGTATCTCAGAATTTATAACTATCCCGTCGAGTGTTCCATCTTCGTAATCCTCTTTAAATAAAGAGTCCATGTTAAGTAGACACACTAAAAGACAGGATAGCCAAATAATTTGTGGGAGAATATTATCGTAACCACCGACAGTTGTCCCCTCTAAGCTTATTGAGAAGAAGGTGATAATTAAAAGCATATAAACGATTGGCATAAAAACACGTGATGCAGTATTCAGCACTATGCACATATCTCTATAAAGAATTGTTGCGAATGATTTCAACACAATTTTATATTATCAAAATTATCTTTGATATCATGACTTGTAATAATAACAGTACCCATACTATCAACATGTTTATCCATTTTAGTGAGCAACAAATTTATCTTCGATTCGTCTAAGCCGGTAAACGGTTCATCTAATATCCATAACCTATTAGAAATCAGAGTTAGTTGAACCAAACTAACTACTTTCTTTTGGCCGTGTGATAAATTTCTTACTTGTGTATTCATGTATCTTTTCATCGAATAATCTTCAAGTTCGGATTCAATTGTAGAGTGACCATTATTGTTAGAAAAATTAAGCGTGTATTGTAGATTTTGGTAAACTGTAAGTTCACTTTTAAGTCCATATTTATGACCTATATAAAATATATCATTATTCATATCAAATAGTGGATCATAATCAACATCGCCTTCAGTTGGTTGAGTTATACCAGCAATCATTTTCAACAGAGAAGTCTTTCCTGATCCATTTTCACCATAAATATTAATTTTTTGTTTTTGATTGATGTCCAATGAATATTTATTAATTATTTTTTTATCTTGTCTGGTCAGAGAGACATTATCTAAGCTTAAAAGTTTCGATTTCACTTAATTAACTCTGATGAAGATACGACGATACCATCGGGATCTGAATATATATAATCGTTTTCTTTGAATAAAATACCTGCAAATGATAGATCAATACCATATTTACCAATATCTTTTTTCTCACTTTTATTAGGGACTAAATTAATTGCTTTTATCGAAATTGATATTTTACTTATCTCAAGACTATCTCTTATGCAGCCATTTACAATAATTCCACTCCAGCCATTTTTAAATCCTAGTTCCGCTAAGTTATCTCCAACCAATGCACATTCCTCTGAGCCCTTACCATCGACTACCATTACGCATCCGCTGCCATCTTCACTTAAAAGCTTTTTTACAAATGAATTATCATTTATAGCCTCAACAGTTTTTATACGCCCATGACAATGCGTATTTGCACCAAATGACTTAAAAATAGGTTTAGCTATCTCAAGATTATAATCATCGCAAAGATCAGCTGTATTAAATATTCTCATCTTTAATAATAAATTTGATTCTTTTTAATATTATCAGAGCAGGTATGGCTATTAAAGAGCAAAAAATAAAGTATAAATCCCAGTTAAGTAATTCTACGAGATATCCAGAAGTGCCAGAAAGAAAAGTCCTTGGCAAGGACATAAGAGCTGTCATTAACGCAAACTGTGTAGCAGTGAATTCTTTTGAGGTCATGTGTGCAATAAATGCTAGGTATGCGGTATACCCCATGCCAGCGGCAAGATTTTCAAGTGATATTACTGTAATTAACATCATGGTATTATCTCCAGCGTAATATAATATTGAAAAGCCAAGTGTAGCTATCAGTTGAAATACGCCGAAGTATATTAAAGATTTATATAGACCTAGTTTTAATGATAATGCCCCACCTAAAAAAGCACCAAGCAATGTTGCGCCAAGACCAAAGAATTTAACAATAGTACCTATCTCTGTCTTTGAAAAGCCAATGTCTAGATAGAAGTTTGTACTCAAGGAGTGTGCCATTGTGTCACCCACTTTATATAAAAGTATAAACAATAAGATAAGATATGGTGTCATCAGCTTTATATTGCTTTCAATCACTGTGTACCGTGTAAAGAATTCTTTAAATGGCTCAATTATGGATTCTCGAAGAGTGTAAGCTTTATACTCAACACTAGGCTCATCTGTTAGTAATGTTGTCACTACCCCAAGAATCATTATCAATGACATCATTGTGTAAACAAATGAGTAGGAATAAATGTCTGCTAAAATTAACCCACCTGCACCAGCCGCTAATGCGCCAAACCTATAGCCCAAGACATATGCGGATGCGCCTATTGTCTGTTCACTCTCTTTCAAGCTCTCTCTTCTATAAGCGTCAATAACTATGTCTTGTGATGCTGAAAAAAATGTCACAGCTAACGATAAAACTGCAACGTTGTATAAGTTGATTTCTGGTTGGGATTGGCCAAGAAAGAAAATTGAAGAAATCAAGAATACCTGGGATAGTAGTAACCACCCTCTTCTCCGTCCTAGGGCAGAAATAACATATCTATCAAATAATGGAGCCCATAGAAATTTGAGTGAGTATGGCAATCCGATTAGCGCAAACAGTCCAATTGTAGATTTTGAGACATTTTCGTCTGTTAACCAGGCTTGAAGAAGAGTGATTGTTAGTAGCAATGGTAAGCCTGATACAAAGCCCATAACCATTGACACCAGAATTTTTTTCTCTAAGTAAGGAGTAATGCTGTCTTTCAGAGTATTAAATATCATAATCAATTACCAAAGGTGCATGGTCAGAAAATTTCTGCTCTTTATAAACAGACACCTTTTTAATTTTATCTAATAAATTATTAGTAACCATTTGATAGTCAATTCTCCATCCCACATTGTTGTTATATGCATTACCTCTATTAGACCACCATGTATATATATCACTTTGCTTACATTTAATTCTGAATGCATCTACAAGACCAATATTCTCTATCAACTTTGTCATCCATGATCTCTCTTCAGGGAGAAAACCAGAATTTTTTTGGTTAGACTTCCAGTTTTTGATATCATCTTTCGTGTGTGCGATATTATAGTCACCACAAAGAATTAATGTTTTTTTCTTTTTAATCTCTTTTTTGACGTATTTCTCAAATAAAGCCATGAATTCATATTTCATTTTCTGTCTTTCTTCTCCAGATGACCCAGAAGGGAAATATATTGAAGCTACTGTATAATGTTCAAACTCTAAGGATATAAATCTTCCTTCCTTTTCAAATATAGACTTAGAGAATGTATTGATGATCTTTGAAGGTTTATGCTTTGAATATATTGCAACACCACTGTATCCCTTTTTATTTGCGACATTCATATATCTTGAATATCCTTTTAAAATAAAATCATCATTTTCTATTTGTTCCTCAAGCGCCCTCGTTTCTTGCATACATATATGATCTGCTTTACTTTTTGAGAGCCAGCCAAATATACCTTTCTTCTGACTTGATCTTATTCCACAAACATTTACTGTTATTACTTTCATCTTACTTTATAGGATATGGTATCATTAATTATTAATTGCTCACTATGTTTAATAGAAAACAAGAATTTATTGAGTTCACACTTCATGAAGAAATATTAAAGTTTGGGAACTTTACTTTAAAGTCAGGTAGAAAGAGCCCTTATTTTTTCAACACAGGCCTATGCAATAATGGGAGGCTTTTAAATGATTTATCTAGCTTCTACTCAGATTATATTAGTACAAATGGACTGAAATTTGATTTTATTTTTGGGCCTGCATACAAAGGAATAACCTTGTGCTCATCAATATGTCACAGCTTGTATAGAAATCACTCTATGAGTAAGCCTTTTGCTTTTAATAGGAAAGAGGTAAAAAACCACGGAGATATGGGAAAGTTTGTTGGTTGCCCAATACATGGTACATCTCTGATAGTTGACGATGTTATATCATCGGGGTCATCAATTATTGAATCTATAGATATGATCCTTGAATCAAAAGCTCAATGTATCGATGTTTTAGTGGCTTTTGATAGGATGGAAATTGGAGAGAGTAGAGCTGCTTCTAAAGAATTAATAGAAAAATATAAAATCAATTTTCATAGTCTCATTACATTACATGATATTTCAATGTTTATAAAATCAAAGCAAGAGTATAAGCATCACGTTCAAGCAATGGATAGTTATATCCTTGAACATGGAGCTGACTAGAATAATAGTTTATATGCAACTATCAATGTAACTAATTGATAGGCTGTTCTTATCAGGACATTGGATTTTTTTATAGCTACCATAGCCCCTATATATCCTCCTGCAAATGAACCTAAAAGAAGTATCGGAAGTATTGAGATATCAATTGAAGATATAAGATATAGTACAATTGCACCAACTAAGTTATAGAAAAGACCAACAACCAACAATGTATACCCTATTGCCTCTTTGAATGTATAACCATAGAGTTTCGTTAGCATTAGGGTGTATAGAAGACCTGTACCTGCTGATAAGGAACCATTTAAGAATCCAATAATAAATAGAGATAGAAATATAACTAGTTTATTAGGTTGATTGTTATTTTTGTTGAAGTTCCTTGTAAATGATAAAAAAAAGACAAGTAGAATTAGTAAACCCAAAAATTTACGTGCCAGCTCCTCGTTGATAAAGCTTATTGAGTAAGCTCCAATGATGACAGCCGGTAAACCAATTATTATTCCTTCGCTTAAAAGTTTATGAGACGGCTTCCTACTCTCAAAGAACTTTAGTGTGGCACCGAGTCCTAATAAAACAGTAGATATTTTGTGTGTAGCCAAAGCTACCGGGAAAGAGATTTCAAATAGGAGGAGAACCGCCGGTAACTGTATTATTCCAGCACCGCCACCTGAAAAAGCTGAAAAAAGATTAGATAGAAAAGATATTACAAGAAGAAAGAGATATTCCAAGAGCTAGGTTCTTCTTATCATTGTGCCTACACCTTCGTCGGTAAATAACTCAAGCAATAAAGCATGATCAATTGTCCCATCAATAATCTGTACGTTTTGAACGCCCGCAGAAACAGCCTCCAAAGCAGATTCCACCTTAGGCAGCATTCCTGATGAAATAATACCTTTTTTAATCAACTGCCTAACTTGCTCAGCATTCATTGACTTGATTAGGTTGCCATTATCATCAAAGATACCTGTCGTATTTGTTAGAACTACATACTTCCCAGCTTGTAGAATTTTTGCAATTTTGCCTGCAACAATATCAGCATTAATGTTATACGTTTTAAAATCTTCCCCAATACCAATCGGAGCGATTACTGGTATAAAAGGAGTTGCATCTAAGAGATTTACTACACTAGGATCAATACTTGAAACCATTCCAGTATTTTTAAAATCAAAACTTTTATTCTTACCCTCGCCAACCATCTTTTTGGCTCTTATTAAACCACCATCCTTTCCGGATAAACCCACAGCCCTTCCGCCGTGGCTAGTTATCAGATTTACAATCTCTTTATTTATTGAACCCCCTAACACCATCTCAATCATTTCTATTGATTTGTCATCAGTTACTCTCATTCCATCTACAAACTCAGACTTGATGCCCATCTTTTCAAGGTAACTCGTAATTTGTGGTCCGCCGCCATGGATTATAACAGGGTGAAGCCCAACTTGTTTTAGTAGAACAACATCTCTAGCAAAATTATTTTTTAACCTATTGTCAATCATTGCATTACCGCCAAACTTTATTACGATGACTTTATTTGCTAGCTTTTGAATATATGGCAACGCCTCAATTAGCACATTGGCTGTAGACGGAATATTTGCTGAGTTCTCTCTTAGTACTACTTTATCGTTCATAATTTTAGAAGGGTAAGTCTAACTTATTATTAATTTTAAGAATAGCACTTTTAATCTCATTTTTTATGCTTTTTAATCCATCTTCAGTCATAGACTCAAACCTCAGAGTAATCTTAGGCGATGTATTCGATGCCCTAATTAAACCCCATGATGAATCATCTGATATTTTTATTCCATCTATCAAGGAAACATCATATCCATCAAAATTAGCTTCTTTGATAAATTCCTTCATAAAACTAAAATGGTGATCTCCACTAAATTCAATCTCTAATTCAGGTGTTGTATAAGTCTTCGGCAAAGTATCTAGAGCTGACAGGATCTCTTGTTCTTTAGAGAGTATCTCTAAAAATCTTAAGAAAACATAAATGCCATCGTCAAAGCCGTACCACTTATCATTAAAAAATATATGCCCACTCATTTCACCACCAAGCTTTGCATTTTCTTTTTTTATTGTCTGCTTTATGTATGAGTGACCTGTTCGCGACTCTATTGGTATACCTCCATCATCTAGAATGTTAATTTTCAAATTTCTCGTACATTTCACATCATAAACGATCTTAGCTTGTTTATTTCTCTTCAACACAGACTTTGAAAAAAGAATCATTAAGTCATCAGGCCATAATACTGAACCATCATGTCTTATAATGACAGTCCTATCTCCATCTCCATCAAATGCAACTCCATAATCAGCATTCTCACTAATTACTGAAGTCTTTAATTTTTCTAGGTTTATTTCTTTTGTTGGATCCGGAGAACAATTAGGGAAGTTACCATCTACTTTTGCATTTATATATTTCGCATTTATATCAAATGATTTTAATATTTTTTCAATAACTTCTGCTGTAACACCATTCATGCAGTCAACGATAATCTTTTTTTGTGTAGTAATTTTGGTATCTGTTTTTATTCTCTTAATGTAATCATCCACGATCATTTCATATTTTTTGGTTTGGCTATCGTCGCATGCAACTGAAGTAGAGTTTTTTTTAATCCAGTCATGCAATGCATATATATCCTTATCAAATAGTGGTGACCCGTTTATTATCATTTTTATGCCGTTGTATTCTTTAGGATTATGGCTTCCCGTTACCATGAATCCATTTGGTATGATTAAAGAATGAGTTGCAAAGTATAATAAAGGCGTAGGTATCATCCCACAATCAGTGACTTCTATTCCAGCTGTCTTAAGACCATTGATTAATGAAAACTTAATACTTGGGCCACTTAATCTTCCATCCATCGCTACGACGGCTTTCTTAGTGTTTTGAATCTTATTACCTAAAGCTATACCAATTAAATATGCTGCTCTTTCGTCAAAATCATAAGGATAAATTCCACGTATATCATAGGCTCTAAAAATATTAAATTTAATACTACTTGCTTCCTGATGAGCCAAAACCTTTGTCCCCCCTTTCAGTAATCTCAAACTCTTCAACAACCTCAAACTTTGGATGTTCCACCCTAATAAAAACCATCTGCGCAATTCTTTCGAGAGGATCAATGACTTGGTTTTCCTGACTTCTGTTCCAGCATGATATCATTAGTTCTCCTTGATAATCAGAGTCTATTAGACCAACTAAATTTCCAAGAACTATACCTTTTTTATGCCCTAAGCCTGACCTGGGCAGTAAAGCGGCCGCATAATTTTTATCTTCAATAAAGATTGACAAGCCTGTGGGTATAAGCACAGTTTCGTTCGGTTTAAGCAGAATCTTTTTATCTATCGCTGCTCGGAGGTCTAAACCAGCCGACCCTTTCGTTGCATATGTAGGTAATGATTTTACTAGATTATTGACTAACTTAATTTGAACTTTTTCTAGCATTCTTTATTTTGATTAAGTTCTGCTTATAATTTTCTGTTATCTTATTGAGAATAATATCAGCCACTGCTTTCTTCGTTTGTTTTGGTATCTTTAAAGTGTTTTCTTTATCGATTATCAAAACTTCATTCATATCAGATTCAAAGCCCAAACCTTTCTGATGGTTAGCCTCATTAGCAATGATCATGTCTATATTTTTTCTTTTCAATTTGATTCTCGCATGAGTAGAAATATTATCAGTCTCAGCAGAAAATCCGATAGCATACAAAGATGGATTTTTTTCCTTTGCCAGTTTTAATATATCTTCACCTCTCTCTAGTCTAATCAATAAGTCCCCATCTGTACTTTTATGTTTTTTAGAGGAACTGTTCAAAGGCCTATAATCTGATATTGCGGCTGCAGATATGAAGACATCATAATTACAAACTCTCTGTAGTACTTGTTGTAACATCTCAGAAGATGTCTCAATGTTTGTTAGTTTGATATTATCAGGAGGACTTAATCTAACAGGGCCACTTATTAATTCAACATCAGCGCCTAAAGATTTCGCTGACTCTGCTAACGCATAACCCATCTTACCTGAACTATAATTGCTAATAAATCTAACAGGATCCAGTGGCTCTCGGGTCGGACCAGCTGACACCAATATTTTTACACCATCAAGATCATTTTTTTTGACCACATTACTTAAACTTTCTAGTATTTGCTCTGGAGAACTCATCCGCCCGTAGCCTTCATCACCGCACGCATGCAAACCATAGTCTGGTCCAACGATTTTAAATTTAGATTCCGACATATTGTTAAGGTTCTTCTGAACTAATTCATTGTTCCACATGTCTGGATTCATAGCAGGGGCAAGTAGAATTGTTCCCTTAAATGCAAGACAAACGGTTGATAACAAATCATCAGATAAACCAGTGGTAATCTTATTAAATGAATTAGCTGTGCAAGGTGCAATTAACATCACATCAGCCCATTTAGCTAACTCTAGATGTAAAAAGGATTGTTCGCTCTCATTTTCGTCAACAAGAACCTTGTTGTCTGAAATAGATTCCAGAGTTCTCTCGGTAATAAATGAGGTAGATGACTTAGTCATTATTACCTTGACTATCGCTCCTGCTTTTTTTAGTTTGCTTACAAGGTCTGCTGCTTTGTAAGCAGCTATGCTTCCAGTAATTCCAACAACAATATTTTTATTATGTATGTTTTTCACAGATTACATTTTCTAGGGTATTCAAAAGATTATCAATATCTTTTTTAGTGTGAGTGGCTGTTAGCGTAATCCTAATTTTATCATTATTCTTTGGAACCGTTGGGTATCTTATAGCTTGTATCAAAATATTTTCTTTTAGAAACGTTTCTTTTACTTTTAGCGTAAGATGAGGATTTCCCAATAATACTGTCTTTATAGGCACTTGATTCAGGTTTACAGGGATTTTTTTTCTTTTACAAGAATTATTAAAATATGTGATATTTTCGTGTAGTTTTATATAACGACTTTTATCAACTGCTAGGATATTCAAGCTCTTCCTTGTTGCATCAATCATACATCGTGGTAGTGATGTGGAATAGATATATGGCCTTCCTTTTTGAACTATCATCTCCACAAGGTCCTTGTTACCACAGATAAAGGCTCCAATTGTCCCGACTGCCTTACCAAAAGTACCCATGTAAGCATCAGCATCAGAAGGCTTCATTCCAAATATTCCGCATGATGTCTCTATTGATGTATTATCACCTGACTTTTCAGCAACCGCAAAACCATGGGCATCGTCAATATATAGCTTTGTTTTAAACTTCTTTTTTATAGTTAAATGATTTTTTAAGTCTGTAATATCGCCTGTCATACTGAAAACTGCTTCACTGAACAATATGTCATTATCTTTCGATATATGTTTTATTATTTGTGAATCGTCCAGATGAGGATATCTATGAATCTTAATTTTGTTTAATTTAGATGATTCAACAATTGAATTATGTGATTCTTTGTCTTGAATGACATTAACTTCTTTGTCAAAAATGCTCAATAGACAGAGGTTCGCCATATAGCCACTGTTTACTATGATACAACTTTCTGTATTCAAGTATTCACAGATTTCTTTTTCAAGGTAGTGATGAGACTCAGTATATCCTGATATTAGTGGAGAAGAGCCAGATCCAATTCCATATTCACTTGCAGATTTCTTGAGCGCACTGATTATATCCTTGTTCGTAGACATACCTAAGTAGTCATTACTACTAAAAGAAGTTACAAGCCTATCTTGTATTTTTATATGAGAGGAGGAAGTAAGACTTATTCTGTCCCTTTCTCTTAAGTAACCTTCAGATTTTATTAATTTAAGTTGATCTTTAAATGTTGCCAAAATTACATAGTTTCGATTCTAAGTTTATCTAACAGGCTTTTGTCATGATTAATAGATGAATTCTTTGTTGTTAAAAGCTCATCCCCATAAAATATTGAGTTTGCTCCAGCAAAAAAACATAATGCTTGCATTTCATCATTCATGGTGTCTCTTCCAGCAGACAGTCTTACATAAGTTTTAGGCATAGTTATCCGCGCAATAGCAATTACTCTTATGAAATCAAAGTTATCAACATTCTCATTGTCAGAGTAAGGGGTGCCCTCAATTTTTACCAGTTTATTCATGGGAACAGATTCTGGTTGCTCTTCCATATTACAGAGCACCTCAATAAGTTTTAATCTGTCAATATTTTCTTCACCTAAACCAAGAATGCCACCTGTGCATACTTTGATCCCAGCATCTCTAACATAACTTAGTGTATTTAACCTATCTTTGTAAGTTCTCGTTGATACAACTTTACTGTAGTATTCCTCAGAGCTATCCAGGTTATGATTATAGTAATCTAATCCACACTCTTTGAGTGACTCGGCTTGCTCCTTCTTGAGCATCCCCAAAGTTAAACATGTCTCAAGATCAAGATCCTTTACAGCTTTTACCATATCTTTTATTTTAGAGAGATTACTATCATTTAGATTTCTCCAAGCAGCTCCCATACAAAACCTAGATGCTCCAGATTCTTTTGCAGCTTTAGCCTGCGCTACTACATCATCAACAGACAGTAATTTTTCAATTTCAACATCTGTATTATATTTGATACTTTGAGAACAATATTTACAGTCCTCGGGGCATCCGCCTGTTTTGATCGACATTAATGTAGATACTTGAATTTTGTTAGGATCATGGTTTTCACGATGAACGGTCTGTGCTTTGTAAATAAGATCATTAAAGGGTAGACGATATAGAGTCTCTATATCCTCAAGAGACCATTTAGTAATTTTTTTATTCATATAGATAGCTTAATAGTAGTCCAAAAAAGATTATTAATCCAAAAATATTATTATTTTCAAATGCTGATATACATTGGTATGGCAGTCTTTTTGAAACTAATATTTTTTGGTAGATAGATATAAGTAAAGCCAACATAAGTGAGAAATAAAATATCAGACCAAGTCCATTTATTATGCCAACGACAACTAGTATGAGAAGAGTCACAACGTGAAAGTAAAATGGGTAAGCTATATCTTTCTCTCCAAATAATATAGCCGATGATTTATTTCCTATTTTAATATCATCACTTTTATCAGCAATAGCATAGTATGTGTCATATGCTATGGCCCATGTTATTGTAGCTAAGTAGACCAACAAACAAGAAAAACTCGTTTCACCTGTTTCAACAATGTATACCATAGGTATGCTTGAGCCAAATGCTATACCTAATACTAATTGTGGAATCTTAATATATCTTTTAGAAATAGGATAAATTACTAATAGACAGAACGCCGCTAGAGCATAAACAAATATGTCCAACCCTATCAGCATCAATAGCAGTATACAAAGTGAAATTAATCCCATGAATAAGATTATTGCCTCATGAGAAGTAACTTGTCCGGATGCCAACATCCTGTCTTTTGTTCTGTCCACTTTAGCATCTAAATCTCTATCAAAATAATCATTGATTACACATCCTGCTGACCGAGTTAATACAACTCCTATCAAAAATAAGAATAAATAGATAACGTTTGGTGAGCCTTCTGATGATACAAGGAAGGCCCAAAGCATGGGCCACATCAATAGATAAATACCTATTGGCTTATTAAGCCTCATCAGGTGGTAGTAATTATTTAGTCTTTGCAACACAGATTATATTTTGCCATCCAGTCCCATTTGATAATATTTGTGTACGATATTATCCTGGTTCTCTAATAACCAATCTATAGACGGCTCATTATTCATTGCTTTTTTTATTGCTTGATGGGTAGCTTTTCTGTGTATATCAAATAGTATTTTGTGATCTAGAGAATCATCTTTTGACACACTTGGATTCAGCCATACCGAAACAATAATCCCCAAATCATTAGCCTTATTTTTATCAATAGTTCCATCTCTCACCGAATCAAGAACTCCATTTGCGATAGCACCTTGCACAGTGCCCATAAGAATATTCGTATATCTGGTGTTATCCACCGTTACCTTGCTTATCATCAATGTAGCAGGTTTTACCATTATATCTGTATTCATTATTGCAAGAACTTTAGAGTGACCTTTTGCTTGATCACCGAGAAGTGTTGCAAAAGCAGTTCCAAATGGACCATCTAATTCACCGATAATTACTTCTGGTTCAGCGGCAGTTCCAGGAGGGCCTCCAGCAACAAGAGATTCTCCAACACGCATAGTAATTTTTTCTGACATTTTTACTCCTATTTTAATTTTCTGACTATGATATAGTTTTTACATAATTATTTAAACATACTTTATGATTAGAAAATTTAAATCTTTTGAACCATCACTTGGTCTGCGTGTTTATGTTGATGAGCAAGCAACTGTTATTGGCGATGTAACCCTAGCCGATGATACCAGTGTATGGCCTCAAAGTGTTATTCGTGGTGATATTAACCCTATTACTATTGGCGCAAGAACAAACATCCAAGATGGGAGTGTTGTGCATGTAACCCACGCTAGTAATTATTCAGAAGGATATGGTTGTAATATTGGATCTGATGTGACTGTTGGCCATGGGTGTATAATCCATGCATGCACGATTCATGATAAATCATTAATTGGAATGGGCAGCGTTATACTTGATGGGGCAATAATCGAAACAAAAGTAATTGTCGGAGCCAAGTCATTAGTCCCATCTGGTAAAAAATTAGAATCCGGATTCTTATATATGGGTTCTCCATGTAAACAAATTCGACCTTTGAAAGACTCTGAAGTTGAATTTTTGGAATATTCTGCAAATCATTATGTTCGTAACAAAGATGATTTCTTACAGTCTCCTTAGTAATTTTTCAAGGCCATTTACATCTGGTAAAAGATTATTCCATATTTTAAAGGAATGCTTAGCTTGATGAACAAGCATGCCTAAACCATCATAGTTTCTGTTTGATTTATTTATTTCAGCCCATTTCTGAAAACGAGTCTTCTCTTTATCATAAAATAAGTCATAACATACAGGCTTATTTTTAATTATTTCGGTAGGCAAAACAATATCATCAACACCCATGCTGATGGGAGTAGTGTTTACGACGATATCATATTGATTTTTCTTGTCATGAATCGATAATTTATCGGTATTAAATAAATCTAGTAATTTTATCGCATTGCTCTCCGTTCTATTGAGTATAGAAACTTCTGTAGCTGCTTCGTGTAATAATAACGAGCTAATAATGCTCGCAGCTGATCCACCAGCTCCTATTATTAATACTTTAGAGTTTTCAAGAGTAATTTTTTTTTGCGAAAAATCATCTACAAGTCCTTGCCCGTCAGTGCTGTACCCCATAAGTTCCCCGGAATGACTCATGATTGTATTTACACTTTTGCACTCTATCGCAGATTGATCTAATCTATCACATAAGTTGTATGCTTGACCTTTAAATGGAACTGTGACGTTCAGACCAATGCCTCCACTCTTAAAAAAATCATCAACATCACTCTGAAATGTATTTTTACTAGATTTTATTTTTGTGTAGCTAAAACCCTCAAGCTGCAGCTGACTCGCAAAAAAATGATGAATGTTCGGTGAAAGACTGTGACTGACAGGGTCGCCTATCACAGCAAATTTTAGTTCATCCATTTCGCTGCTTCTTTTGCGTAATATGTGATTATTGATGACGCGCCTGCTCTTTTAATCGATGTAAGAGTCTCTATAACTAAATCTTTCTCATTGAATACATTTTTTTTAGCAGCTGATTTAATCATCAAATACTCACCGCTAACATGGTAAGCCAAAATAGGGACCTTAAAAGTTTCCTTTAGGTCAGATATTATATCTAAGTTAGGTGTAGCTGGTTTTACCATAACAAGGTCTGCACCTTCTCTTAAGTCTAAGTCTATTTCTCTGCATGCCTCGTTTCTGTTCGCATAATCCATCTGATAGGTTTTTTTATCTGATTTACCTAATGCTTTTAATGAACCAACTGCATCTCTAAATGGCCCATAATAACTTGAGGAGTACTTTGCAGAGTAAGATAAAATCTTAGTGTTATAATATTGATTACGTTCGAGTTCTTTTCTAATCAACTTAACTCTTCCGTCCATCATATCTGAGGGAGCTATAATATCGGAACCCGACTCAGCATGGCTAATCGCTTGTTTTACAAGAATCTCATTCGTAGCATCATTTACAATGTAACCTTTTTTATCTATGATGCCATCTTGTCCATGCGATGTATAAGGATCTAAAGCAACATCACTTATAATTAGTAAATCGGGGAAATTATCTTTTATCTTCTTTATACATGTTTGCACTAATCCATCTGATTTATACGACTCTTCTGCATTTAGCGTTTTCCTCGATGATGATATCTTAGGGAATAAGGCAACAGCAATGATTCCTGCAGATGTTAGTTTTCGGATTTCTTTTAAAGCATGATCAATGGATAATCTAAACATGTCAGGCATAGATAAAACTTTTTCTTTCTTATTTTTACCTTCAATCAAAAAAATTGGTTGAATAAGATTTTCTGGAGCCAACTTTGTCTCTCTTACAAGTTTTCTAATACTATCAGTATTTCTAAGTCGCCTCATCCTTAAGGATGGAAATGATTGTTTGGATAATTTTTTCATTAGACTTTTTATTTTAAGAGAAGATGATATATTAATCTATCAAGTTTTAACATATGAGGTAGATTGATGAGAATTTGGCATGAGAACTATACCCTAGAACACGTAATATCACTCAGAGATAATAACTTAAATAAGCATTTAGGTATTAAATTTACAGATATAACTGAGAATTCAATCTCTGCCACCATGCCAGTCGAAGATATTACAAGACAATCACGTGGTATATTACATGGCGGAGCTTCATGTGTTCTTGCAGAGTCATTGGGAAGTATAGCTTCGAATCTATGCATAGATATGAGAAAACAGAAAGCTGTAGGATTAGAGCTAAATGCAAATCATATTAGGCCTGTCCGTTCAGGACTTGTTACTGGTATAACAAAACCAGTTGCTTTGGGAAAGTCTGTGCACGTTTGGAACATCGAAATTTTTAATGAAGCAGGAAAGATGAATTGTGTTTCAAGACTTACCACAGCTATAGTTGATCTAAAAGACGATGAGAGGAAGATTAATATAGAACTAGTCGACTCTTTACTTTCTAGCTAGAGATAACATTTCCATTAGATTATTTTCGTACTTAGTAAAGTCATATTTTTTATTCCAAGTAACTTCAGGAGGTAGAGACATTAGAATTGATTCAGCTCTTCCTCCTGATTGAAGACCAAATAGAGTTCCTCGATCATATAGTAAATTGAACTCAACGTATCGACCTCTGCGGTATAGTTGAAATGACTTCTCTTTTTTTGTATATGTTTTATCTTTTTTCAGATCGAATAAGTATGAATATGAATTCTTAAATGTTTCAGCGCAATCGAGAGAGAATTCTTTACATGTTCTATAATCAGGTGAGTTCATTTGATCATAGAATAATCCGCCTATTCCTCTTGGCTCATTTCGGTGTGGTAAGAAAAAATAGTTGTTACAATTTTCATTATATTCTCTATACATTCCCTTTTTGTATTTATCACAAAGCTCTTTTGCTGAGTTTTTCCAATAATAAATATCTGATTTATTAATGAAGTATGGAGTCAGATCAAAACCTCCACCGAACCACCACACATCCTTCTTGTTCACTTTAGCCTCAAAAAATCTTATGTTCATATGTGCACATGCTGTCTTTGGATTAGAAGGATGAATAATTACTGAGACTCCTGTAGCCCTAAATTTGTTAAGTCCTCTCACTCCAGATTTCTGCAGAGCACTCGGTGGAAGTTTATCACCAACTATACTTGAAAAATTGACAGCTGCTTTATCAATATATTTACTTCCTTGCATCTCACAACTTATTCCGCCACCGCCTGTCTTATGTTTCCAAGTTGATAATTTCTTTACAATTGTTGAATCAAGGGTTTTTATAGCTTTGATTATTTTATTTTGAATATTTTTAAAATTCCTAGATATTTCATTTGTTTTCATTTCTATACTCTTATGACTTCTTTTGTAATTATATTTTTTATAGTTGAAGGTTTCTTCTCATTACCTAATTGACCTGTAACGATGCAATCTATTTTCTCATCAAAGACTTTTTCAATGTTCTTTAAGTCATCATCATATTCAGAATTTGATAGATTTGCGCTCGTGGATATTATGGGTGCATTCATATAATCACAGAGTAACATTACGGTCTCATGCTTTGTCAATCTTATGGCAACTGTATTATCTTTTTTGAGCCACGGTGGGCAGCTTTTATTACATGGAACTACCCATGTTGTAAAATTTATAGTCTGTAAGGATTTATCCATTAAATATGTGTCATCAATTATATTATTGAAATACTTAATATCAGAGCCAAGAATAATAAAACTTTTATTTTTGCTTCGTCCTTTAGCCTTAAAAATATTTTCAACGCTTTTTGAATTAAAAGGGTCGCAACCAAGACCATATATCCCCTCTGTTGGATATATTGCTGTTCCGCCTTTTTTTAGTATATTTGATGCATCATGTGGATTTAGCTTTGGTATCATCGCTTTGCACGAGCTCTTCTAGCCCTCCTTTTAGGAGCATTTTTGATCATCTCAATACATGTATTTTCATCAAGTGCTTGAGGTTCAATATCCTTAGGTACTCGAACATTTTTTTTCCCGTCAGTAACGTAAGGCCCATACATTCCATTTAACACCTTGATTCCAGATGATTCAAAGATTTTAATTTCTCTGTTTGCATCAATCTCTCTTTTTTCTTCTATTCGAGATATCGCTTCGTTATCTGACAATGAAAAAATATCAATATCCTTCATTGATACATTTGTTTTTCCACATTTAACATACGGTCCAAATGGTCCAATATTTATTAAAATATCTTCTCCCTCAAATTCACCAATCTTCTCTGGCAACTTAAATAAACGTATTGCATCATCTAACGTGATTGCATCTATATTCTTTTTTTGCTCAGGCGTTAGTGCTGCCCACTTTGGCTTCTCTTCGTCATCTTTGGTACCCATCTGAATTGTAGGACCATATCTTGTGAGGCGAACAGTTACAGGCCTATTAGTTTCTGGATGGACTCCAAGATCTTTCAGTTCTCTTTGTTCAGATATATCAACAGTTTTTATTTTATCATCAAGATTATTCTTAAAGGGCTTATAAGTCTTTTCAACACAATCCATGTACTCTTTTTCACCATTTGCGATTTTATCTAAGTCTTCCTCTAATCTTGCGGTAAAATCATAATCAACCAAATCATTTTTGAAATGATTTATAAGAGTTTCGTACACAACTTTTGCTAAGGCAGTGGGTTGAAAGTTACTTTTATCAGGATCCACATAATTACTTTCCATGATTTTATTAATTATTGTAACGTAAGTGGACGGTCTTCCAATCCCAAGTTCTTCAAGCGCTTGGATTAGACTTGCTTGATTATATCTAGCGGGAGGTTGAGTGAATTTTTGTTCTATATTAACTGAGTTTATGTCTAACTGATCATTTATTTTAAGACTTTCTAGAATCTCTTTATTTTCTTTTTCTTTTTCGTCATTTTCACTAAAACTATATACCTCTTTAAAACCAGGAAAATCTAAGTATGATCCAGAAAATTTAAATAGAAAATCATCTTCCGCTGACAAATCTATTGATACCGTTTTACTTATCGAGTCTTTCATTTGTGACGCAAGTGTCCTTTTCCATATCAAATCATAAAGACGATAATCATTTTCTTCTAAATATTTTTTTATTTTATCAGGCGTATTAGACATTGATGTAGGTCTAATGGCTTCATGTGCCTCTTGTGCATTCTTTGTCTTACCTTTATAAACTCTAACTTCATCTGATTCGAGCCCCTGGTGATTATCCTTTAAGTATGCAGAAATATCATTCAGTGCATCCTTTGATAAACTTGTAGAGTCTGTCCTCATATAGCTGATAAGACCTACAGGTTGACCACTTCCTATGTCCATACCCTGGTACAGCCTCTGTGCTATTGCTGAGGTTTGTCTAACTGATAATCCTAGACTAGTGTATGCAGTTTGTTGGAGGGAAGCTGTTGTGAACGGCGCCTTTGGTTTTGTTTTCCTCTGTCCATGCTTTATATTCGCCACTCTAACTTGCTTATGTGTTTCAATCATAGACTTAATCTCATTTGCTCTTTTTGAATCATTTATAATAGTAATGTTATCTTTTTTTATCTTTTCGCCTTTTATTTGAGATAAATCAATTTCAATATTCCTCTTACTATTGGAAACATTTGCGCTGATATTCCAAAATTCTTCAGGATCAAAGGCATTTATTTTTATTTCTCGTTCTACAATTAATCTTAATGCAGGACTCTGGACTCTCCCTGCACGCGCGTCTCTGCTAACCTTTTTCCATAAAAATTCTGAAATGTCATATCCCATTAGATAGTCAAGCGTTCTCCTTGCTAGGTATGCATCCCATAAACTTGTTGAGATTGATCTTGGCTTTTTTAGCGCTTCAGTGACGGCATTTTTTGTTATCTCATTAAAGACTACTCTATGAGTTTCTTTTTCTTTAAGAATTTTTGCTTTATCTAAAATGTCATATAAATGTTTAGAGATGGCTTCCCCCTCTCTATCTGGATCAGTCGCGAAGTAAATAACATCAGCATCTTTAGTAAATTTTTTAATATCATCAATTACCGTTTTCTTGTTATTCGAAACTTTCCAAACTGGCTTAAATCCTTGTTCTACATCTATCCCCTTTCTCGCTGAAGAAACGAGATCTCTAACATGGCCTACAGACGCTATTACCTTAAAATCTGGACCAAGAAATTTCTCTATACTTTTAACTTTAGTAGGAGATTCCACAATCATTAAGTTTTTCATACATATACCATGCTTAATTATTCTATTTTTTACTTTATACTATCAAAATAACGATAAGTACAAGATATTAGAGTAAAAAAATGACTTTGAGAAGTATTCTACATTACCCAGATAATAGATTAAGACAACTTTGCCCTGAGCATAAATCTTTCGATAGTGGCCTAAAAGAGTTAGTCTCAGACATGTTTGATACAATGTATCATGAAAAAGGGATTGGGTTATCCGCAATTCAAATAGATGTAATTACTCGAGTTATAACAATTGATATCTCCAAAGAAATGGACCAAAAAATAGTTTTGGTGAATCCGGTTATTTTAGAGAGGAGCGAACCTATTATTTTCGACGAAGGATGTCTTTCTGTACCTGGATTTTATGAAAAAGTTGAGAGATTTAATCATATAAAATACGAGGCACAAGATATTAATGGTAATAAATTCAAATCTGAAGCTTCAGAACTTTTAGCTGTTTGCATACAACATGAAATAGACCATCTTGATGGCAAGATTTTTGTTGATTATCTATCAGATATGAAAAGATCTAAGATTGAGAAAGGTTTAATAAAACAAAAAAATAATAAAACAAGTTCACAAAGAACAGAGAACCCATACATCAAATGAATAAATTGAAAATTATTTTTTTTGGTAGTCCTTATTATTCTGTACCTTTATTAGAAAAAACTATTGAATTAGGCCACGAAGTATCCCTGGTAGTTTCTCAAGGAACTACTAAAACACGCCGGGGAAAAATCATTAAAACATCTGTTCATCAATATTGCGAAGATAAAAACATTAATTGTTTACTTCCGACTCAATTTACTGATTCAATAAACAAAGAGATTATGAGTTTAAAGTATGACCTCGGTATTATTTATGCATATGGTAAGTTAGTTCCTAAAGATATAATTGAGCATAGCAATTTCGGGATTATGAATTTACATTGTTCATTGTTGCCAAGCTATCGAGGAGCAGCTCCAATACAGCATGCACTTATCAATGGCGAAGATTATACTGGGTATACTTATTTTAGAATTAACGAGCTATTAGATGAGGGTGACATTATACTTCAAGAAAAATACAAAATTTTGCAAAGTGATAATTGTTTATCAATTCAAGATAGCTTGACAGCATTAGCAGTAAGTAATCTATCGGTAGCTATCAGCAGGATAGTTGATGGAAAATTCCTAGATGGTAATCACTCAGAAAAAGTCTCATATGCCAATAAGATCCAAAAGAAAGACAGTATTTTTGACTGGGATAGAGATGTAGTCAGTATTTGTAATAGAATCAGAGCACTGAGCACATGGCCTATTGCAAGAGCAAACTTACTTGGAGAGGATATCAAAATTATCGAAGCTAATTATGTTCAACAGGATCATGATATTACTTTCGGTAAGATTAAAGCATTTTCAAAAGATGAATTGCTTGTGACGGCTAAAGGAGGGTATATTTCAATTAATAAATTACAACTTGAGGGGAAAAAAATCATTACCAATAGGGATTTATTTAACTCGAATTCAGAATTTAAAGATAAACTTCTTAACAATCTGGCTCAGAATTAACATAAATATATAGAATTCACTTCTATATGATGTAGAATTGTCACCAAAGCAACATCCATGAAAAAGATAGCAGTATTAGGTGGAGGACAGGTTGGCGCCTCTGTAGCCAAGATTCTCACTGATGATGGTAATGACATTACCCTAGTTGATAACGATGCCTCTGTGCTAGATGATCTCCAAGAAGATAACGACATAAAGACTATACATGGCAATGCTTCATCTCCATCGGTACTTAATCAGGCTGAAGTGAATGACTGCGATATACTTATTGCAACAACCGCAAGCGATGAAGTGAACTTAGTTGCTTGTCATTTAGCAAAAAAAATGTTCAATGTCCCAAATGTCATAGCAAGGCTTAGGAATGCAGAATATCGCGAGAAGACATCAGACTTCAACCTCGAATTGTTTTCCATTGACTCTATAATAAGTCCAAGCCAATTAGTCACTGACTTTATTAAAAATATCATTGAGCACCCTGGAGCCTTTCAAGCGTTTGATTTTGCTGATGGAAATCTTCAAGTCATTGGCGTTACAGTTCTTAAGGATGGACCATTATCGGGTAAAAAACTTTCTGAATTTAAAAAACATATGCCAAACGTAAATGTAAATGTGATTGCAATTTACCGAAACAGAAAAATGATGCCTGTAAATGGTTCCTCAATTATTGAAACTGGAGATGATGTATTCTTTTTAGCAACAGAAGAAAATATGCGATTTATGAGTGAACTAAGAAAAAACCAATCACGTGTAGAAAATATAATGATAGCCGGTGGAGGAAATGTTGGAACTATACTAGCAGCAAAATTATCAGAGAAATTCTCCACGAAGATTATTGAGAAGGATCAATCAAGATCTAAATATTTATCAGAGATGCTCGAAAGATGCGTTGTTTTAAACGACGATATTTCTGATGAATCGCTTCTTGAAAATGAAGGAATTGATGATGTAGATTATTTTTGTAGTGTAACCAACGATGATCAAATGAATATATTGTCGTCAAAACTAGCAAAAGATCTTGGCGCGAAAAAATCAATTGCCATAATTAACAAACCATCTTACCGCAAACTTGTTTCTAAAGAAATTGATGTCGTGGTTTCTCCTGAGGATGTTACCATTGGCTCATTATTGGCATCTGTGAGAACTAGTGATGTAGTTAAGGTTCACTCTTTGGGATTTGGTGAGGCCGAGTTGTTTGAGGTAATTATCCATGGAGACCAAAGTACTTCAAAAGTTGTTGGCAAGAAAATATCTGATCTCGACTTGCCTCAGGGTTGTCGAGTAGGCGCGATATATAGAAATGATAGCGTGATACTTACAAACGAAGATGTTGAAATCAAAAGTGAGGATAGGTTAATTATATTTTTATTGAATAAAAAGGATTTCCCTAAATTAGCAAAACTATTTCAAGTAGGCATTGGATTTTTCTAAATGAACTATTACCAGATACTTAAAATTACAGGCATTATTCTGCTAATTTTTAGTTTCTTCATAATAATACCTATAGGTGCTTCATTTTTTTATGATGAAAGTATAGATAATTTTCTTCAATCATTTTTGATAATTTTTTTTGCAGGTTTGCTTACATATTTTCCAAACAAAAATGAAAAGTCACAGATAAAGATACGAGAAGGTTTCTTCATTGTTGCTATATTTTGGTTTATCCTAAGCTTCTTCGGTGCTATTCCATTTTTTCTAGATCAAGATTTAAAATTCAGTTTAGTGGACGCTATTTTTGAGTCAACCTCGGGATGGACAACGACTGGAGCAACTGTGATAACAAATATTGATAATCTTAGTAAACCACTTCTCCTCTACAGGCAGCTACTTCAATGGTTAGGTGGGATCGGTATAGTCGTACTAGTTCTAGCTATTCTACCTATTCTTGGTGTTGGCGGGATGTATTTATTCAAAGCGGAGACCTCTTCACCTGTTAAGGACAATAAACTGTCTCCAAGAATTACTGAAACTGCCAAAAGTCTATGGGGTGTATATATTATTTTAACGGTTGCATGTGCAGCTCTTTATAAAATTGCTGGAATGAATTATTTCGATGCCATTGGTCATAGTTTTTCGACTGTATCAATTGGTGGATTTTCAACTCATGATGCAAGCATAGGATTTTATTCGAGCGCATCAATAAAAATTATATGCATGATTTTTATGTTTCTGTCTGCACTAAACTTTGTCTTACACTTTTTATTCTATAAGAATAAATCATTTAAAGTGTATAGCAATAATTCTGAGATGAAGACATTTATTTTTATTATTCTAATTTTATTTTTTTTCATAGCGATATTTTCTTTTGGTGATAGACTCCAATCACTACAAACTATTGATATCATTTTTCATGTTTTATCCTTTGCAACAACATCAGGCTTCACTGTAACGAATTATGATGTTTGGCCTACCTTTATATTAACTCTCATATTCTTATCAAGTTTCATTGGCGCATGCGCGGGGTCTGCGGGCGGAGGTATGAAGGTTATCAGATTTACGATTGCATTAAAGTCAATTAAAAAACAACTATTAAAGGTAATACATCCAAAAGCTGAGATTACAATAAAAGTTAATGATAAAAAAGTTGACGATATGACAATAGAGACGATTTTATCTTTTATTATTCTTTATATAATATTATTTTTTTCATCTTCACTTTTGATAATGTTGTCAGGACATGATTTACTTACAGCTTTCTCTTCTACCGCTGCATGTATTAATAATTTAGGTCCAGCATTAGGTGATGCATTCGGTAACTATGCATCTTTAAATGATTTTTCAAAATCATTATTGCTGATTATGATGATAATAGGCAGATTGGAGATATTTACTTTTATAGTGCTTATCACAAGATATTTCTGGAAATATTAATATGCATAAGGCGTTCATATCTAAAAAAAATTCATTTGACGAGGACCCGTCTCAAGGGGAGCGATTTTCATTTACTTACCTCTTTCCAAAATACTGGCTTATATGGATTTTTATTTTCCTAACGATGCTGATTGCATATCTTCCAACTAAAATCAGGTCAAACCTAGGTACTGCCCTTGGCAAACTCTTATTTAAATTTAGTAAATCAAAAAAAGAGATCGCAAAAATAAACCTATCAACGACCTTTAGGGATCTAGATCATTCTGGTATTCAAAACCACTTACGGCAATTTTTTAAATACCTCGGACATATGTATATAAATCTACCCTTATTATGGTGGAGGTCGGATACATATTTGCAGACACTAATAAATAAAACTGGACTACATTTAATAGATGAAGTCTTAGAAAAAAACCAAAGTGTAATACTCCTAGCACCACATACCCTTTCTTTAGATTTTGGCGGGAGGGCTTTATCAGCATTTAATTTACTCAGTATATACAAGCCATTTAAAAATAATTTAATGAATTGGTTCATAGGTAAGTCAAGGAGCAAGCCTACAGATAAGGTTATTGTTTATCCAAGAACCAATAATAGCTTCAAACAAATCATAAAAAAAATGAAACAACCGTGTGTTTTGTACCTGCTGGCAGATGAAGACATAAGTTTAGATGACTCAGTATTTACTGAATTTTTTGATACAAAAAAAGCAACACTTAAATCAATTAGCAAGCTTGCAAGACTAACTAAATCTAAAGTGCTTCCATGTATCTGCACTTATGACATAAACACGAATAAATTTTCCTTCAAGATTTTTAATCAGCTGGAGAATTTCCCATCCGGAGATATTGTTGACGACTGCTCTGAAATAAGTGCTTGCCTCCAGCAGCAGATTCTTTCTGATATCTCACAATATATGTGGACCCTGAGAATCTACAAACATAGACCTGACGGAACAGACATTTATAAGATATAATTAATTGTGAATTTCTATAATATATCAGAGCCACTGAATATACATCGTCTCAAAGTTAGTGATCTTCATGAAATTTATATTGAAGAATACGGCAACACAGACGGTATACCAATGCTTTTTTTACACGGAGGTCCTGGGGCTGGGATTTCACCAATATATCAAAAATATTTTGATCCAAAAAAATATCATCTTATTATGTTTGATCAAAGAGGCAGCGGGAAATCGAAACCATATGCTGAGACAAGAGAAAATACAACTGATGACCTTATAGATGATATCAATTTGATCCTTGATTATTTCTCCGTTGATAAGACTAATATCTATGGTGGATCTTGGGGTTCAACATTAGCTCTATTATATGCGGAGAGTAATCCAACTCGGGTATCATCACTAACACTCAGAGGTGTATTTCTTTGTCGAGAAGATGATATAAGTTGGTTTTATCAACATGGAGCTTCAGAAATTTATCCTCATTATTGGGAGAACTACATATCACTTGTCGATAAATCAAAAAGAGATAATATCTTATCTACTTACCATGAAATGATTCATTCGCCTGAAGAAAAGATTTCAATGGCTGCATGTAAAGAATGGTCTCTATGGGAGGGTAGATCTTCATGTCTTCTCCCATCACAAGATGTAATTAATGCATTTGATGAGTGTTCTACATCACTAGCTAAGATTGAGTCACATTATTTTATAAATAACTGCTTCATAGAAGAAAATCAAATTTTAAAAAATATTAACAAAATTAAAGATGTTCCTTGCTGGATTGTCCATGGACAGTATGATGTTGTCTGTCCAATTAGACAAGCTTATGATTTACATATGTTGTACCCAAAATCAAACTTGATCATAGCTCGTGACGCAGGACACTCTGTTTTGGAGAAGAGTATAAGTAAAGAACTAGTTAAGATTTTTGATGACGTTATTTAATAGAATAATAGGACTTTTTCTGATTGTAATAATATTTATCCTTCTCTATCCAGAGCAAAAGAAACCTGACGCAGAGAGAGAAAAAATGATTTATGATCAAAATTTAAGTGAAATATTTGATGGTGAACATAAATATGTTGATTACAAGTTTGGTAAATTTTCTATTTTAGAAATTTATAATAATGAAAAAAATAAAGCTGTCTTATATCTCCATGGACGAGGACAAAGCCCCAATAATTATGATCTTGCTCATCCAGTTAGGACTCAACTGAGTGAAGGTTTCAATACTTATAGCATACAGCTTCCTGTTCTTAAGAAAGGTTCAACTTACAATGATTACATCAATGTATTTTACGACTCTGATCAGAGAATAAGGTCTGCACTAGATTATATTTTAAATAACAATAGCAAGATTATAATTGTTGCACATAGTTGTGGGGTACATATGCTGATGTCTTTCATTGAGAATCTTGGTTTGCCCTCGGAGGTTGCATCCATTATTCAAATTGGCAGCGGAGCTGTAGACAAAGGGCAAAAAATTATAGCTGAGTATCCGTACAATAAGGTAAACGTTCCTATTCTTGATTTATATGGCCAATATGACTTCGACCTTGTTTTGAAAGAATCATCTAAAAGAAGAAAACTTATAAAAAAAACAAGTGATAAATCTTCTCAATTCAAAGTTAATGGATCAAGTCATTATCATGATGGAAATGCTGACAAAGTAATTCAGATCGTAAAGAAATGGCTAAGTGACAAATAATATAATAATATAGGCGCATGAGAAAGATAAGCGAGTCAAGAAAAACAAAGGAAACGGACATAACTCTATCATTAAATTTAGATGGTTCAGGAATAAGTAACCTAAGGGCGGATTTACCTTTTCTGGAACACATGCTCGATCAAACTACTAGATATTCATCAATTGATCTTGATTTAGATGCCAAAGGTGACTTGGAAATAGATGCACATCACACAGTAGAAGATATAGGTATTACACTGGGTTCAGCCTTTGATAGAGCACTTGGTGATAAAAAAGGTATTCAAAGGTTCGGATATGCATATATACCGCTTGATGAGTCTTTATCGAGGGTAGTAGTAGATTTTTCTGGAAGACCTGGTTTGATTTACAATGTCACATACCCAAGAGCTAGAGTTGGAGAATTTGATGTTGAATTACTGAGTGAATTTTTCCACGGTTTCACTAATCACGCTAAAGCTACAGTACATATTGATAATATTCGCGGTAAGAATGCTCATCATATCGCAGAGACAATATTTAAAGCATTTGGCAAAGCCTTGAAAATGGCTGTTTCAATAGATGTAAACAATATAGATAAGGTTCCTTCGACGAAAGAATTTCTTTAATGAAAAAAATAGCTGTTATAGATTATGGAATGAGTAATCTTCATAGTGTTATTAAATCATTCCAAAAAGCTTCAGATAAAAGATACAAACTGTGTGTCGTTACTTCTGAAAAAAATCTTAAAGATGCATCGATGATTATTTTACCAGGGCAAGGAGCTGCTAAATCTTGCATGCAAAAACTCTCAGAAAACTTTCCAAATTTATCAGAATTTATTTTAAATAAACCATTTTTTGGAATATGTCTTGGCTTCCAAATACTATTCGAAAAATCATTCGAAGATGATGGTGTTAACTGTCTTTCTATTATTGAAGGATCTGTCAACGATTTTAGAAAACAAGTTAGTAAAGATTTGAAGGTACCGCATATGGGATGGAACAATGTTGAGCAAAAAAATGATCATGCGATATGGAATAACATACCTCGAAAATCTTTTTTTTATTTTGTACACAGCTATTATGCATTAGCCAAATCTGAAGAAAATATTTCTTCTATAACAAAATATGATATAAATTTTACATCGTCTGTTATAAAAGATAATTTATTTGCATGTCAATTCCATCCTGAGAAAAGCTCAAGGTATGGACTACAATTGATTAGTAATTTCATTAACTGGTCGGAGAGTTTACAGTGATTGTTTACCCTGCTATTGATATCATTGATGGGAAATGCGTCAGATTATCGAGAGGTGATTATTCAAAAAAGACTATTTACTCTGATAATTTAGAATCTGTTGTGTCATCATGGCTCAATAAAGGCAACAAGTTTCTTCATATAGTAGACCTAGATGGCGCAAAAGCAGGGAGCCCAACAAACATTGATAGTATTTTGAATATAAGAAACTCATTTCCAGATATTTTTATCCAAATTGGGGGCGGGATCAGAGATGTAGAAACCGTTGAAAAATATCTTTCTAATGGTATTGATAGGATTATTTTAGGTACTAAAGTTCTTAAAGACAGAGATTTTATTCTATCAATCGACCAAGCTGAGAGAAAGTCATTGGCAATTGATATAGCAATTAAAGATGGACAACTTGCAGGAGATGGATGGGAAACAACTGCAAAAAATGACGTAGGTAATTTTATTGAGTTTTTTGAGCAAAATGGTATCGAGCGTTTTGTAGTTACTGACATAAAACAAGACGGCATGATGCAAGGCATCAATACTGAATCTATTATGACTGCCCTAAAGTTTATCAGTACCAAAGCAATTATTTCTGGTGGAGTAACCTCTATTGAGGATATTCAATCAATCATTAGTATGAGTCCAAGTAAAATTGACGGATTTATAATTGGCAAAGCTCTATATGAAAATGCGATAGATTTGGAGGAAGCAATCAGTGAGTGTAGCTAAGAGAATAATACCATGTCTTGACGTGGACAAAGGTAGAGTTGTCAAAGGTATAAACTTTGTTGATATTGTAGATGCAGGTGATCCTGTAGAAATTGCAAAAAAATATGACCAAGAGGGTGCTGATGAAATAACCTTCTTAGACATTACCGCATCCCATGAGGGTAGAGACAACATATTGAGTGTAGTTGAGCAAGTAGCAAATGAGGTATTCATTCCGCTCACAGTTGGGGGCGGCGTCAAGAGTTTCAGTGACGTAAGAGATCTCCTATCTGTTGGAGCTGATAAAGTTACGATTAATACTGCTGCGGTATCAAACCCAGATCTTATAAATGAAGTGACAAATAGGATTGGTAGACAGTGTATCGTTGTCGCTGTTGATATCAAGAAAAGTAAAGATCAATATCATGTATTTACACATGGAGGTAGGCACAAAACTGAACTAGATGCAGTTAACTGGTGTATGGAGTGTCAGGACAGGGGTGCAGGTGAAATTTTACTGACCAGCATGGATAAAGATGGAACAAAAGAAGGTTTTGACAATGAGATATTAAATGAAATTTCAAATAAACTTAATATACCCGTAATTGCATCTGGAGGAGCTGGTAATTTAAAACACTTATATGAAGCAATAGTGTTAGGGAAAGCAGATGCAGTGCTTGCTGCGAGCATTTTTCATTTTGGAGAGTATAGTATAAGCCAAGCAAAAGATTTTCTTAGAGATAAGGGCGTGTTTGTGAGATAGTAAGGTACAAGAGAATGAATAATATAATAGAAAAACTTGAGGTAATTCTTCAGAATCGAAAGGTTGAAAATTCCAAAGATTCATATGTCTCAAGTCTGTACTCTAAAGGCAACCAGCATATTTGTGACAAAATTATTGAAGAGGCTCGAGAATTAGTAGACGCTGTTGAAGACGGCAAAGCTCAGGTTGTACATGAAGCTTCAGACTTGCTATTTCATGTTCTTGTATTATTAGCTTCACTTGACATTAAATATGCTACGATATTAGATGAGTTAACAAATAGATTTGGAACTTCTGGAATAGAAGAGAAGAATAATAGAAAAAAATGAGGGATTAGAATGTTAAGCGGAATATCACCATGGTCAATATTACTTATTTTAATTATCGTTGTAGTTTTATTTGGAACAAAGAAGTTGCGTAATATTGGTTCTGATTTAGGTGCTGCCATGAAAAGTTTTAAGAAATCGTCAAGAGAAGACACCACCACAGAAAAAAATATAGACGATAATAATAAAAAAACATAAGTTATGTTTGATATTGGTTTTTGGGAATTATTCTTTTTATTCCTACTTGCGCTATTCGTACTTGGTCCGGAAAGATTACCCGAGGTTGCATCATACTTAGGTAAGCAGTTTGGTAAAGTTCAAAGATATTTCAGTAATGTTAAAAATCAAATTGATGATGAAGTAGATAGCACAGATATAAACAAGATTTTAAAAGATCAAGAGCTTTCGATAACAGAACTTCAAAAAAGAATCAAAGAAACAAAAGATGACACAGCAAGAGACAAAGCAGAATAAGAATACGTTTCTACCTCATTTGTTAGAATTAAGAAGTAGACTATCAAAGACATTAGTATTTGTTTTGATAGTTTTCATCATGCTAATACCATTTTCTGGTGAGATATACAATTTGTTATCAATCCCTCTACTAAATGCACTTCCTTCCGGCAGCGAGATGATCGCTATTGATGTTGCATCACCTTTTCTTATACCTTTCAAATTAGTTGTTTACCTATCAATATTTATAGCGATTCCATATATCTTGTTCCACGTTTGGTCATTTGTAGCTCCTGGTTTATACAATCATGAGAAAAAACTAGTATTCCCCTTAATTGTATCAAGTAGTATTTTATTTTATCTTGGGGCATTGTTCGCATATTTCATAGTATTCCCTTTGATCTTTGTTTTCTTCGTAGGTATTGCTCCAACTGATGTTGCTGTTATGACTGACATAGGCAGGTACCTAGATTTTGTTATCGCGTTGTTTTTTGCATTTGGATTTGCTTTCGAAGTTCCTATTGTAACTGTTCTATTAATCACAACAGGGATTACAACTAGAGAAAAACTCTCTCTGAAAAGGCCATATATAATAGTCGGAGCATTCACACTAGGTATGCTTTTAACTCCTCCTGATGTCATCTCACAAATCTTATTAGCTTTACCGATGTGGCTACTTTATGAACTAGGACTCTACTTCTCTCAATATTTTAAAATTAGGAAGATACCTAACAGTAGTGAGGAAGTGTATAATGATATCGCAAACAAAAAATGAGTAATCAAGGAAAACGAAAAATTTGGTTTGTGCGCCATGCCCAATCTGAATATAACAAAAAACATCTCTTTACAGGTTGGCATAACCCTAATCTGACAGAAAAAGGTGTCGGTGCTGCAAGAGAGCTTAAGAGTGATTTGTCATCAGTAGACTTTGACCATGTTTTTAGTTCACCACTTAAGAGAGCCGCAGACACAGCATCATTAATAGTCGAAGGCCGTTATGAAATTAAATTTGATGATAGGCTAAAAGAGAGAAGCTATGGCGACTGGTCAGGACTAAATAAATCTGAAATCAAAGAAAAAGTTGGTGAAGAGCTATTTCTCTCTGCGCGGAGAGGCTGGAGCACAAAACCACCTAATGGAGAAAGTTTAGAGGATGTCAGTAGCAGAGTGAGTAGTTTCTTAGAAACACTACCTTTATCTGGAAATATACTGATTGTGTCTCATGGAAATACTATAAGAGCTATCAGTGTACTCCTTGGGATAAATAATAAAGAAGACATTTCATCATATGAAATCAAGACTGGTAGTTATCTTTTAGTTGAATAATAAAGCCGACTTCATGTCGGCTCTATCATATACGGAGGAGGTTTGTATATAAGTATATTAACATATAGTTATATAATTGCAAGCTTCAAATCCTCATGAATTCTATCCCATACTAGTAATCTAAGCTCTAATGAATTTATAGCAGATGTATAGGCAAGATTTAGTTGTAATTTATTACAAGAAACATCTAGAAGTTTCATGGACAATGGGCCATGCCTATCCCCATCAATGTCAATATGTCTCTCTAGGTATGTTATGAGATATTTAGATGTAGGGCTCTCGTTTATCGCAGGCAATATATATTTGAACATATTTGGAATCACTTTTTCTCTACCTAAAGTAAACGCACCAACAATTTCAGGTAAACTGCCTCTAATCGATACCTGCAGATCATTCTTCAGAAAGTTTTTTACTTCAGCAGAAGCTTTGATATCATCTATAAATTTTTCATTATATCCTTTATCAGTAATTTTTGAGATTAATATATCTAGCTGGTCTGAGTTAGCTCCCATACTTTTCATTGCCAAAAGATAAATCTCAAAATGAGAAATGTAACCAATGCCATCAATATAGTCTGATTCTTCACATAGAATTATTTCATTAACAAAATTTATTAGTCCATTCTTTGTATTCTCATTCGGCACCCATGGAAGATTATTTGAGGTTATTTTTTTCTGGAGTGATTTGAGTATGCTCATGAAACCCCAGACAGCAAAAATATGTGATTCCATAAATTTACAGATTTGCTTCGGCTGAAGTTTACTCTCAAACAACGGGTGGGTTGTAATTTTATGCCTGAGTTCTTTTAATTTATTCTTATTATTTACAAGATTTTCCATATCTTTTGGGCCCGGCAGGACTCGAACCTGCGACCAATGGATTATGAGTCCACTGCTCTAACCAACTGAGCTACAGGCCCGTCACTTAATTACAAAATCATATTTTTCTTCTTTCTTATGTATTTTTGATGATACTCTTCTGCTATCCAAAAACTACCAGCCATAGTAACAGAGGTAACAATTTTATCATTATAAGCATCTTTATTTAAATTCCTTTTTATTGAGTCAGCTATTAGGTATTGATCGTTGTCTAAGCAAAAGATTTCGGATCTATATTGGGTACCAATGTCTGGACCCTGCCTATTAAGTGTAGTTGGATCATGGATTTTAAAAAAAAGATTAACAAGGTCGTCATAACTTATAACTTTTTCATCAAACTTTACTCTCACTGCTTCTGCGTGCCCCGTGTCACCAGAACAAACATCATGATAACTGGGACTTTCCGTATATCCGCCTGTATAACCAACTTCTGTATCTAATACACCGGGTTGTGATAGAAACTTTTCTTCTATTCCCCAAAAGCAACCAGCAGCAAATATTGCTAATTTAGTCATTATCTAAAAAACTTTTTAGGTTTTGTGCTCTTGATGGGTGTCTTAACTTTCTTAAAGCTTTTGCTTCAATTTGTCTTATTCTCTCTCTTGTTACGTCGAATTGTTTGCCAACTTCTTCAAGTGTATGGTCAGTGTTCATATCTATACCAAATCTCATTCTGAGAACTTTTGCTTCTCTTGGGGTTAGACTTGATAAAATGTCGTGAGTAGAGTCTGATAACCCATCACTAATAGTTTGATCTAAAGGTTTTTCTGCATTTTCATCCTCGATAAAGTCTCCAAGATGTGAGTCTTCATCATCTCCAACCGGAGATTCCATTGATATTGGCTCTTTTGCTATTTTGAGGACTCTTCTTACTTTCTCCTCAGTCATGTCCATGTGCTCAGCTAGTTCTTCAGGAGATGCTTCTTTACCATTTTCTTGAAGGAGTTTTCTCTGAATTCTGTTTAATTTATTTATAGTCTCAATCATATGAACTGGGATACGTATTGTCCTCGCTTGATCAGCTATAGACCTTGTGATTGCTTGTCTTATCCACCATGTAGCATATGTAGAGAATTTATAACCCCTTCTATATTCAAATTTATCAACAGCTTTCATAAGACCGATATTGCCTTCTTGAATTAAATCCAAAAACTGTAGACCACGATTTGTGTATTTCTTAGCAATAGAGATTACTAATCTTAGGTTAGCTTCAACCATTTCTTTTTTTGCATTTCTTTCTTTTATCTCGCCAGTTCTTCTATCTTTATTTATCAGTTTGATTTCTTGTATTGTAAGTTTCTGGTTGCTTTCGATGAGAGATAGTTTCTTATTTATCTTATTGAACTCCTTAGTAAATAGCTCCTCATCGACAGTTGCTTTAAGGAAACCCTTTTTTATCTGCTCGAGAAAATCTAAATTTGTTTCGTTATTTTTAAAAAGTTTCAAGAACTCTTTTTTCGAAAGCTTCGTGTCTTTTGAGCACAATTGAAACATATCTTTTTCATACTTTACGATATTACTAGATATTTCTTCAATTCTCCCTGTAAGTTTCTCGATAAATAAACTTGTGAATTTGAAAGTTGATATTTCATTTTTTATTTTATCAAAAACCTTATCAGCTTTTTTTTGATCTTTTTGTGATTTGAATTTCTCGTAGTAATCTTTTATTTTTGCTACTTTTTCAATAACTAGTTCTTTATCTGGAGAGTTATCTATTATTTGCTCATCTTCATCCTCATCTTCAGTTTCAATATCATCTGTCTTTTCATTTGTCTCTGGGATTTGTTCTGTTTTAAATTCTTCATCGGATTTTTCTTTAACATCAAGAATATAATCAGATATTTGTGATTCTATCTCTTCCTCATTTTTGAATAGTTTGAGAAAGAAACTTATTGATTCTGGAAATCTTTGTATTGCGGTATAAATTAGCTTCTGCCCTTCCTCAATCTTCTTCGCTATGATGATTTCACCAGCCCTATTAAGTAGTTCAACTGTCCCCATTTCACGCATGTACATCCTGACGGGATCTGAAGTTCTTCCGAACTCCTCATCTAAGTTTGACAGAACTTCTACAGCTTCTTGTTCCGTAATTTCATTATCATCATCATCTGATACTTCCTCATCACCGATTACAACCTCAGTATCTACATCTTTATTACTCTCAACAACTTTAATTTTTAGATCTGTGATAAGTTTTATGATTCCATCTATCTGATCGGAATCGTAAAGATTTGTAGGCAGCAGATCATTTATTTCACCTATGGTGAGAAAACCTTGTTCTCGACCTTTCTCAATTAGGTCTTTTATTTCCTTTTGTTTAGATTTAGATAAATTATTATTTGGCATTGATATATTCTTATTCGAAAGTGAGCTATTATATCACTAATATAATTGTATATAATAACAAAATAACCTGATTTCCTGTTAATTCTAGGGATGAATAAAGATATTTCAAGATGATTCATGGTTGAAACATATACACCAGAGTGTGATTTTAATGAAAAAGCTCATGATTTTGAGCTTAAAAATGTCGATGATAAATTTTATCGTTTGGATGAGCTGGTTGGAGCTAAAGCTACGCTTATAATGTTCATATGTAACCACTGTCCATATGTCAAGTCAATCCTTGAGCAATTAGTTGTAGAAGCAAGTGTTTTGCAGAAAAAAGGAGTTGCCTGTATTGCCATCAATTCAAATGATTATGAGCAATATCCAGAGGACTCATTTGAAAATATGCAGAAAATATCAAAAAAATATGGTTTTAGCTTCCCCTACTTGATAGATGATTCACAAGCTATAGCTCGAGAGTATCAAGCTGTCTGTACCCCTGATTTTTTTGGATATAACAGCGAACTTGAGTTGTTGTATCGAGGAAGATTTGATGATAGAAAAACATCTAAGCAGATGTCAGCTAATTCAAGCGAACTCTTCAAGGGCATGATTGAAATTGCGCGCACTGGAAAGACACCCATAAATCAAATACCAAGTGTTGGCTGCTCTATCAAGTGGAGAAAAAAATGAACAATAGAACGTTGGCCAACGCGATCAGGATGCTTAGCCTTGATGCAGTTAATGCTGCAAACTCAGGTCACCCAGGTGCGCCTATGGGAATGGCTGACATTGCAACAGTGTTGTGGAGGGAGTTTATTAAGCATAACCCGAGAAATCCAAACTGGTTTAATAGAGATAGGTTTGTTCTATCTAATGGCCATGGCTCTATGCTTTTATATTCATTACTTCACCTTACTGGCTATAAACTCTCGATTAAAGACATTAAGAATTTCCGCCAACTTAATTCTCTCACTCCAGGTCACCCAGAGTGCGATATCACCGATGGGGTAGAGACTACAACTGGTCCTCTCGGCCAAGGCCTTGCTAACGCTGTTGGCATGGCTATAGCGGAAAAAAATCTAGCTTCTGAATACAACAAGAAAGGCCATCAAATAATAGACCATAATACTTACGTATTTGCTGGAGATGGTTGTTTAATGGAGGGTATTTCTCATGAAGTGTGTTCACTTGCTGGAACTTTGAAGTTGAATAAGTTGATTGTTTTTTATGATATGAACCAAATTTCTATTGATGGTAATGTTGATGGATGGTTTACAGAAAACATCCCATCGAGGTTTAAAAGTTATGGCTGGAACGTGATTAATAATGTTAACGGTCATGATTTTGTCAGTATCAGAAAAGCAATTAATTCTGCCAAGCTAGAGAAAGCAAGACCAACTATAATATGTTGTAAGACCGTTATAGGATATGGCTCTCCAAAATTTCAAGGAACAAGTAAAGCACATGGGGCTCCTCTTGGAATGGAAGAGGCTGAAGTTGTAAGAAAGAAATTAAACTGGAAACATAAACCATTTATAATTCCCAGAGATATCTATGAGAAATGGAGCGGACATGCCAAAGGTGAGAAGTATGAGAAGGCATGGAATTCAAAATTCAATAAATATAAAAAATCATTCCCTAAAGAATCATTAGATTTAAAAAGAAGGATTAAATCCAACGTACCACAAACTGTTGTTACAAAGCTTAATAAATTCATGTCTAAGACTCATAAGCCGATGGCTACAAGAAAATCATCACAAGTTGTTATGTCAGAGTTTGGAAGGTTGATGCCTGAACTTATAGGTGGATCAGCGGATCTTAAAGGATCAAATTTATCTTATTATGATGAAATGGACACATTTTCGCACTCTAACCCTTCTGGAAAATATATTTACTATGGAGTAAGAGAGTTTGGAATGTCTGCAATTTCTAATGGAATTTTCCTTCATGGGGCAATGAGACCATTTGCTAGCACATTTCTAATATTTTCAGAGTATGCAAAAAATGCAATTAGAATGTCCGCATTGATGAAGTTACCAATTATCTATATTTTTACTCATGACTCCATTGGTTTAGGAGAGGACGGCCCTACACACCAATCTGTCGAACAACTGTCGTCTCTTAGACTTGTTCCCGGTTTAGATGTTTGGAGACCTGCAGACACTCAAGAAACGGCGGCTGCTTGGAGAGAAGCACTTCAATCTAAAGAAAGGCCCTCAGCATTTGCACTATCAAGACAAAGCCTTCAGGAGATACCTAAAACAAATAAACAAATTAATGAGATGACCAGAGGGGGATATGTTTTGCATGGTGAAGCTACAAAACCTGACGCCATAATAATTGCCAGTGGCTCTGAGGTATCAATATCTGTGGATGCTGCCGCACAGCTCAAAAATGATAATATTAACGTACGAGTAATATCAATGCCTTGTCAGGAAGCGTATAATAGGCAACCTGATTCATATAAGAATAAGTGTATACCCATAAATTTTGATAACATACTCGCAATTGAATCAGGAGTCGGTGAGAGTTGGCACAAATTTATAGGTAAAAACGGCGCGCTGATATCCATGGAGTCTTTTGGATTATCTGGTACAGGCAACGATGTCATGAAACATTTCGGATTTAGTGTCAGTAATATTAAGCAAAAAATAAAAAAATTAATTAAAAAAAATAGGTGAGAGTATGACAATAAGAGTAGCGATAAATGGATTTGGACGCATAGGAAGAAATATACTAAGAGCTAAATACGAAAATGATAGTTACAATGACATACAAGTCGTAGCGATAAATGATCTTGGAGATAGCAATATTAATGCTCATCTCTTAGTGCATGACAGTGTGCATGGAAAATTTCACAAACATGTAGAAGTAGAAGAAAACAAGATAATTATAGACAACAAGGATGAAATATTAGTGACATCAGAGAGAAACCCTGAAGCTTTACCATGGGAAAAGCTGGATATTGATGTTGTGTTCGAATGTACGGGAATATTTGTATCCAAAGATAAAGCTGGCGGTCATATTAAAGCGGGAGCGAAAAAGGTAATAATCTCAGCTCCTGGAAAAGAGGTAGATAACACTGTGGTCTTTGGTGTCAATCATGAGACATTAACTGATGATCAGACAGTTATATCTAATGCATCATGCACTACTAACTGCCTAGCAACAGTAATAAACAATATACATAAAAATTTAAATATTACACATGGTCTTATGACAACTGTTCATGCATACACAAATGATCAGGTTTTGACAGATGTGTATCATACAGATTTGAGGAGAGCACGATCAGCTACGCAATCAATGATTCCAACCAAAACTGGTGCTGCCGCTGCGGTAGGTCTTGTAATGCCGGAATTGAACGGCAAACTTGACGGCTTTGCTATAAGAGTGCCTACAACAAACGTTTCTATTGTGGATTTATGTTTTAACACAAGTAAGTCCAGTACTGTCGATGAACTCAATAGTCTCGTTTTAGAATCCTCAGAAAATGAAATGAACGGAATTGTTGGTTACAATAGCTTGCCTTTAGTGTCCATTGATTTTAATCATTCTTCTTTCTCATCTGTTTATGATGAGAGCCTTACTAGAGCTTCAGAAGATAAGTTATACAAGATATGTGCCTGGTATGATAATGAATGGGGTTTTTCAAATCGAATGCTTGATGTTACAAAACATTGGATTAAACAATAGTGCAACTAGAAGATATAGTATCTAAAAGAGTTCTTATTAGATTTGATTATAATGTTCCGATGGGAGATGGAGCTATAGTTAATGATTTTAGAATAAGACAGACATATGCAACTATAAAAGCTCTTCTTCGTAACAATAATAAATTAATTATAACCTCTCATTTTGGAAGGCCGATTGAAGGTACATTCGATGAATCATTCTCACTTAAGCCTATTTGTAAATACCTATCTGACAAGCTAGAAATAAATATTGAGTTTATCAAGGATATTCCTGATGAAATTAACTTCTCAAATTATGACGTTGCAATGCTAGAGAACGCTAGATTTAACATTGGAGAGAAACGATGCGATCCTAAATTATCTCAAAGACTTGCCTCGCTCGCTGATATATTTGTTTTCGATGCTTTTGGAGTTTCTCATAGAGAGGAATGTACGACCGTAGGAGTCACAGATTACCTTGATTCAGTTGCAGGGTTAAATATTAAGCATGAGATTAATACTATAAAGAAACTTGTTGAGTCAAAATCTAGACCAATGACAATAATCATATCTGGTGCAAAAGTTTCTACAAAAATTGTTCTTATTAAAAAACTTCTTGAAAAATGTGACAATATGATTTTAGGTGGCGGTATATTGAATACATTTCTCAAAGCAAAAGGATATGAGGTAGGATCATCTCTTTTAGAGGATAACTTTATTCAGGAAGCTAGAGAAATTCTTGAATCTGATTCAACAAATAAAATCTTATTCCCATCTGATTTGTTGTGCCAGTCTAAAAAAGGCGTAGCCAATATTGATGTGTCATCTATTTCTAAAAATGATGTGATTTACGATATCGGCACTAGAAGTATCGAAAAGATTAAAGACATCGTAAAGAAATCATCTTCTGTTTTTTGGAATGGACCACTAGGGTACATCGAAAAAAAGCCATTTAATAGGGGAACCGAGGAATTAGCAAAATCAATTGCAGAGCATAACTGTTTTTCTATAGTAGGTGGTGGTGATACACTACCGATTATTGAAAGTTTAAATTTACAAGATAACTATGATTGTTTATCCACAGGGGGCGGTTCTCTTCTAAGCTACTTAGAAGGAGGTTCTCTACCAATTTTAGATAAACTGAATCTATGAAATGAAGAAAAGAACAAAAATTATAGCAACTTTAGGCCCAGCCTCTACAACAACAAGTAAAATTGAGAATATGATGCATGCAGGTGCAGATGTCTTTAGGATAAATCTATCTCACGCATCGATAGATGATGCAAAAAAAATAATCCAACTTGTAAGAAACCAAGAACAGAAATTAGGAAGACCTGTAGCAATAATGTTAGATCTTCAGGGGCAAAAGGTTAGAATTAAAGGGTTTGGTAAGAAGCCATATATTACTCTCAAAACTGGCGATAAGTTTTCTATAGATACGAGGTTAAATGACAATGGTACTCAAAAATCTGTAGGTGTAACATTTAAAAACTTACACAAAAATGTCAAACCTGGAGACGAGCTTTTACTTAGTGATGCGCTCATTAAACTAAAAGTTGAGAATATCAAATCAAACGTAATTGAAACTGTTGTTCAAAGAGGCGGTAAGTTAAAACCCTATCAAGGAGTAAATAAAAAAGGCGGCGGTCTCTCATTATCAGGTATTACACAAAAAGACAAAACTGACTTAAAAAAATCACTTTCTTTAGAATACGATTACGTAGCTGTTTCGTTTGTTCAAGATGAAAGCGATATAAATAACATTAGAAAAATTGTTAAGAAAAAAGATATTAAAATAATCGCTAAAATAGAACGGAATGAAGCGATTAATAAAATCGATAAGATCACTAAAGCTGCAGATGGATTATTAGTAGCTCGTGGAGATCTTGGAGTTGAAATAGGGATTGAGCAACTACCTGCCACTCAGAAATTACTTATCAGGAAGGCAATTTCATTTGATAAAATAGTTATTGTTGCTACACAAATGATGGAATCTATGATCACTAATAGAGTGCCTACGCGAGCAGAAGTCTTCGATGTCGCAAATGCAGTAACGTCTGGCGTTGATGCAATTATGTTTTCTGCAGAAACTGCAATCGGAAAGTATCCGTCAGAGGTTATAAGTGAGGCAAGTAGGATTTGCATCGAGTCAGAGGGAGCTTATATAAGACCTTTGTCTGTGGATAGAGTCGTGCCAAAAACACTTCCAGTTGATCAAGTAATAGCATTATCTGCTGTCTATAGTGCAAAACTTACTAAAGTTGTAGCTATTGCAGCTCTAACAGAAACTGGTTCTACCGCACTATGGATGTCCCGAGTACAGTCTAATATACCAATCTATGCTATGACCCAAAATGACAGAACTAGCAGGAGAATCTGTCTTTATAAAGGGGTGCAATCTATCAAGCTTGATAAATTAGAGGAGAATCACGCTCAGGCTAACATGCAGGTTATTTCTTTAATGAGAAAGATTGGAACTGTTAAAAAAGGTGATTTAGTTATCATCACCAAAGGCGATTTGTTAGGTACTAGCGGAGGTACTAACGCGATGAAAGTAGTTGAAGTTGGTAATATGATTGAGATAAATGAATAAGGAGAAGTCTAATGGATACAAATATATTAGTTGAAACAGCAAAAAAAATGATGGAGAAACCAAAAGGCATTTTAGCCATGGATGAGAGTAGTCCAACAATTGCTAAACGTCTTGCGTCAATCAACGTAGATAACAATGAGACCAACAGAAGACGTTATAGAGAACTTATTGTCACTGCACCTAACCTATCAAACTTCATTAGTGGCGCTATCCTTTTTGAGGAGACATTCGATCAAAAGATGGAGGATGGTACTTTATTCAGAGACTATCTTGACACAATCGGTATTCTACCTGGCATAAAAGTTGATAAAGGCGCTAAAGATTTCTCTTGCCATCCTGATGAGAAAATTACAGAAGGATTAGATGGTCTTCGAGATAGGTTAGCAACATATTACCAGAAGGGGGCAAAGTTTTGTAAATGGAGGGCTGTTATCACAATAGGAAATGATATCCCATCAGATGCATGTATAGAATCAAATATGAATGCTTTAGCAAGATATGCATCTCTATGTCAGGAAAATAATTTAGTGCCTATTGTTGAGCCTGAGGTATTAATAAATGGATCGCACAGTATTGATAGATGTGATGAGGTAACACGAAAATCATTGCACTCTCTATTTAATCAGTTGAAAATGATAAATGTATTTCTACCAGGAACTATACTGAAACCCAGTATGGTTATATCTGGACAAGAAAATGACTCAAGAGCAGATCAGGAAGAAGTTGCAACCAAGACAATTGCTTGTCTAAAAGATTGTGTTCCAACTGACACTGCTGGAATAGCATTTTTATCTGGTGGACAAACTGATGCAGAAGCAGAATCTCACTTAAATATAATGAATCAGAAAAATGATTTACCATGGAGAGTAACATTTTCTTATGCTAGGGCAATACAGGCTGCAGCGCTTGCTGCTTGGCAGGGGAAAGACGATAACTTAGTTACATCTCAGAGTATCTTAATAGATAGAGCTCAAAGGTGCTCAAACTCCTCTATTGGAAAGCTTTAGTAAACGACAGATTTCCATATATATTTTTTTTGTAGAGGAAGTATCTATGTAATTTAATACTGGTATGTCAGTATATTTTTTAATTTCTGAAAGATTAGCCATTGTATTTTTTTTGATAGTATTAAGTATGATTAAATCTAATCTTGCTTTATATTTTTCAAAGGCATAAATATTAGATATTGTGCTACTTATACAACCAAGTTCATCTTTCACTACAAGAATATTAAATGATTTAATTAATTTCATCAGATCTATATTTAACCCATCAAGAGCAAATGGTGAGAATGCCCCACCTGCCCCTTCAACTAATATTGATGAACTTCTTAGATTTTGAAGTTTGTTGATATAATTTTTTAGGTAAATCCTTTTTTTCTCCCTTTTGATTGCTAGATAAGGTGATATGGGTTCAATGAATCTATAGGGATTAATTTTATCAAGCGATACTTTATTATTAAGAGCACTATAGTATTTAGTGGAATCCGAGGGAGTTAAAACATTACCTCTCTTTGTGCAGCCTGTTTCAATTGGTTTAAATGCAAGATATCCTACTTTCATTAAATGTTTTATTAATTTAATACCTATGAATGTTTTACCGACATCAGTATTAGTGCCTGTGATAAAGATATGTTTACTCATCTGTTATCATCTTCAACACGTCTGAATATTTAGAAATAATTCTATTCTTTACTGATTCAGGTATTACTACCTGTTGATTATTCCACTTAATGCTATCGAGATAATTTCTAAAATACTGCTTGTCAAAATACTCTATGTGATTTTGTTTTAAATCTTTAGTAAGACAGTATCTAGAACAGTCAGGCGTGAATATTTCATCAATCAAGATCACATTATCATCTTTGTCATAACCGAACTCAAATTTAGTATCAAGTAATGTAAGGCCTTTTGATAACGCATGCTCATGAGCAAAGTTATATAATTCGAAACTCTTCTTTTTGATAAACTCAGATACATCTTTACCTATAAGGTCATACATTTCTTTTAATGATATATTCTGATCCTTATCACCCACATCAGCCTTCGTAGATGGTGTGAATATTGGTGATTCAAATTTATCATTGATATTCATGTTATCTTTGATAGTGATATCATTAATTTTTCCGTTTTCAGAATATTGCTTAAATGCAGATCCAGAAATGTATCCTCTAACAATTGACTCTACCCTTATAGGCTTACATTTTCTCGCTAAAGTACAACTCTCGAATGTATTAGGAATAATTTTTTTTAGTTCGATATCATTAACAATATGGTTATCAATGATGTGTTTAGTTTTCTCGAACCAATATTTTGATATTTTTGTTAAAAGTGCGCCTTTATTTGGAAGCTCATCATCAAAAACAAAATCATAAGCAGATATTTTATCAGATGTTTTGATAAGTATATTGTCATCACTGAAATTATATACTTCTCTGATTTTCCCAGAGAACAAAGGTTTGCTCTCTAGGAAGTATTCATCTGTTTGTGTCATTGATTACTTTAGTTGATTTATATAGCTAGAAAATCTCTCTTTGTTTGTTGCAAACTTCTTCTCTTCTGAGGCTGCAAAGTCGGATGAAGCTGACAAATTTGTTAAGTCATTTCCAACAGCAATAATCCCGACCATACCTAAGATATAGTGAGGTGTGCATTTATAACCGTAGACGCCTTCTTTGTTGAAAGTTATTTTCAACTCCTCATTTATTTTACCATTCCATACCAGGCCGGCATCAGGTGTCATTTCAGCAATAGATGCAGTGTTGTGTCCAGGGTTTGTAGCTTTCCAAGTTACTGTATCTCCTGGAGCAATTTTAAGCACCGCAGGTTTAAAAACCATCATCTCACCATTCGATGAACTGAGCATTTCAACAGTATGATCAGCGGCCATGACTGGTGTAGTTATAACAAAAACAATTGCTAGCAATATTTTTTTCATAATTTCCATAATTTATCCTCTAAAATCCATGTTAAATTGGTTCCTTTAGTTTATCACAAAAAATAAATTTAATTCATGGTACTAATGACTTATACTGATTTGCAAAAGATTTTGATTCATGAATGATTATATTATAGCTCCCTCTATTCTATCTGCAGATTTTGCTAATTTGGGCGAGGATGTTTCTAAAGTTATAGATGCTGGAGCTGACTTTATACATTTTGATGTTATGGATAACCATTATGTTCCAAATCTAACAGTAGGGCCAATGGTTTGTAAATCTCTCCGTGATTATGGTATCAAGTCAACCATAGACGTGCATTTAATGATAAGTCCAGTTGATGAGATAATACCTGACTTTGCAAAAGCAGGAGCCAATTATATTACTTTCCATCCAGAGGCTACTAAGCATGTCGATCGAACGATAAAACTCATAAAGGACAATGGCTGTATGCCAGGAGTGGTTCTAAACCCTGCTACGAATGTTTCTGTGCTGGAATACTGTTTGGATCAAATAGATATGGTATTACTTATGTCTGTTAATCCTGGATTTGGTGGACAAAAGTTTATCGAATCTACATTCGACAAAATCGAAGAAGTTAGAGAGATGATAGATGCTGTCAATCCATCAATAAGGTTGGAGGTAGACGGGGGTATAAATCTTGACAATATCGGCAAGGCTGCTAAATCTGGAGCAGACACATTTGTAGCAGGTTCAGCAATATTTAATTCAAAAAATTACAAACAAACAATTTCTCAAATGAGAGAGATTATATCAAAAGCTTAATTTTGAATTAATGGAAATTAATGAATTTTTAAATAAGGCCAATGAAGGTTTTAATTTAATACCTATAATAGAAGAAATAGAATTCTTCGATAAAGAAGCAATCGATGTTTATTCAAATCATTTTGATGAAAAGAAATCATTTTTTTTTGAATCACTTGAAGGCGATAAAAATTGGAGTAGATATACAATAATAGGTTGTTCATCTGGTGATTTTATAGAAATTTATGGAGATATAATCCATAAATTTTCAGACTTTTCTTGTGATGAAGTAATTCAAGATCCTAATCCAGTAAGATGGCTAGAGAAATACTTCAAAGAGTTTAATGCCTTTATCCCAAATAACCTTCCCTCGTTCTCAGGAGGATTTGTAGGACACTTCTCATTTGAATCCATTTGCTATTTTGAAGACACTATTAAAAGAAAAAAACAAAAAAATGATGTTAATGCACCCGATATATCATTAATAGTTTGCAAAGACTTTATAGTATTTGATAAAACCCAAAATAAAGTATTCATTGTAGTATTCTCAGAATGCTTACAAAAAGATTATGAGAATAGCAAATCAAAAGTGAATGAATACAAGAAACTTCTTATGACAGATATTGATACCAATGTTGTCACAAAAACTAATCACACAACTGAGGTGAAGTATGATTTTAGTAAAGCCGAATTTTTATCAGCAGTTGAGCAGATTAAAAATTACATAACGAACGGTGATGTAATGCAAGTTGTTCTTTCTCAAAGGATGACAATCAATTTTTCTGAAAAGCCCATAGACTTCTATAGAGAGTTGAGACAAATTAACCCATCACCATATATGTATTATCTTAACATGGGCGAGTATACGGTAGTAGGATCCTCTCCTGAGATCTTGGTTAGGCTTGAGGATGAAAGAGTAACTGTTAGACCAATTGCAGGCACCAGACCAAGGAGTACTGACGATGAAGCCGATAAAAAGTATGAAATTGATTTATTGAATGATAAAAAAGAACTCGCAGAACATTTAATGCTCATTGATCTTGGTAGAAATGATATTGGCAGAATCTGCGAAACAGGAAGTGTTGTGCTCACTGATAAAATGATTATTGAGAGGTATTCGCACGTTATGCATATGGTTTCTAATGTAGAGGGAATTATTAAGCCAAACTATTCTCTTTTTGATGTATTGAAAGCAACTTTCCCAGCTGGAACAGTATCTGGTGCACCCAAAATCAGAGCGCTTCAGATTATCTTTGAGCTTGAAAACATCACAAGAGGAATTTATGCTGGTGCAATAGGCTACCTAGGATGGAATGGTAATATGGATACTGCTATAGCTATAAGGACCTGTGTAATTAAGTCCGAGAGACTTCATATACAATGCGGCGCTGGAATAGTTTATGACTCCGTTCCAGAATTAGAGTGGGATGAAACTATCAACAAAGGTAAAGCTATTATAAAAGCAGTCGAGAGACTTAGGAATAAAACATGATTTTAATGATAGATAATTATGATTCCTTCACATTTAACATAGTTCAATATTTGGGAGAATTAGGAGCAGATGTTGTTGTCAAAAGAAATGATGAGGTTTCAATAGATGAAATTGGAAAACTCAATCCTGATAGAATCGTAATATCACCTGGCCCTTGCACACCTAATGAGGCGGGTGTGTCAATTGATGTAGTCAAAAACTTTTATCAAAAAAAACCTATACTTGGAGTCTGTCTCGGTCATCAGACTATAGGTCAAGCCTTTGGTGGTAAAATTGTCTCTGCAAAACGAATAATGCATGGCAAAACATCGAAGATTTACCATGATGGAGATCATTTATTTGAAAATATCCAGCAAAACTTTACTGCAACTAGATATCACTCTTTAGTTATTGACGAAGAAAGTTTGCCAGATAGTCTCATCATTACTGCAAGGACTGATGAAAGTGAAAATGAGTCTGAAATAATGGGCATAAGACATAAGGAATATAGATTGTTTGGCGTACAATTTCATCCAGAGTCAATTCTTACAGAATCTGGCCATAAACTTCTCGAGAATTTTTTAAATGTTTAACCTTGATCAAATAGTATCTTCCCTGAAAGATAAGAAAAATTTATCAAAAGATGAATCATTTTATATCTCAGAAAAAATGTTTGAGGGCGCGCTATCTGATTCTGAGATAAAAGATATCTTAATCTTGCTCAATGAAAAAGGGATTGCCACTGCAGAAGTAGTTGGATTTGCTCAGGCTATGCGTCAAATATCAACTAAAGTTTCTACTGATGAAAAAGTAATTGATTGTTGTGGTACAGGTGGAGATGGATTGAATACTTTCAATATATCTACATGCGCTGCTTTTATTGCTGCAGCGTCAGGAGCCAAGGTTGCAAAACATGGGAATAAAGCCATAACAAGTAAGTCAGGAAGCGCTGATTTACTTCATGATGCAGGCGCTAAGCTGGATTTGTCACCCGAGCAAGTCAGTGAGTGTATTAAAAATATAAATTTTGGATTCATGTTTGCTCCGCTTCATCATAAGGCTATGAAAAACGTAGCAGCATCAAGAAAAAGTATAGCTCCAAACAAAACTATATTTAATATGCTTGGTCCAATCACTAATCCTGCAAACGCACAATTACAAATTATTGGAGTATTTGATAAAGATGCTATGCAACTTATTGCAGATGCATTATTAGAACTAGAGACTTCAAGGGCAATAGTTCTTACCTCAAGGGATGGCATGGACGAGGCTAGTATTTATACTCAAACTGATGTCATAGAAATTAATGCTGGCAAAAAAATTGAATATGCTATTGATCCGAGAGAATATGGTATATCAGGGAAAGATATCTATAGCATCAAAACCAATGATGATAAGAGCAGCCTTGATATCATATTTAGTGTAATAAATAACGATGAATCTGATGCAAAAGAAATATGCATACTTAATGCAGCTCTATCTGTCATGTTATATAAAGATATTGAACTAGGTGATGCTATCAATGAGTGTAGAAAATCAGTAGAAGAATACTTAGTGAGAGATAAATTTAACCAATATGTTGATTATACTAATCAGGTTTAATGCTTATGCTGGATGAAATTATCAAGAAAAAACATAGAGAAATAGCTCAGCTGAAGTCATCACTTGATATTTCTAAAATAGACTTATCATCCATTAAAAAGCCATTTTACAAAACCCTATTGGCTCGTCAGAACTCTAAAAAAAATTCTATTATCGCAGAGATTAAAAAGAAATCTCCAAGTAAAGGGATACTGAGTAATGATCTAGATGTCTCGAAAAAAGCAAAAGAATATGAAGAGGGAGGCGCGAGCTGTTTATCTGTTTTAACAGAGAAAGATTACTTCAACGGAGCTGTAGATGACTTGCTAGTCGCGAAAAGGTCCGTCTCTCTCCCTGTACTAAGAAAAGATTTTATTATTGACCCATTACAAGTATACGAGAGCAAAATGATAGGTGCAGACTGTATATTACTTATTGCTTCAGCCCTTTCCGATCAATTATTTGAAGAACTACACTCATTGGCTACTTCGCTTGACCTTGATGTTTTGGCTGAAGTTCATGATAAACAAGAGCTAGAATTCGTCAGATCGCTTGATATAAAGCTACTCGGTATAAATAACAGGAATCTACAAACATTTAATGTTGATATAAATACAAGTATTCATTTGTCTGATCAGGTCACTGATAATGATACGGTATTGATTAGTGAGAGTGGGATACATACATCAAGTGACATTAGTAAACTTAATCAAGCCGGCATTTATACATTTCTAATTGGTGAGCATTTGGTAAAATCAAACAACGTTTCAAAAGACATAGAAGAGCTGATAAATGTTTGATAGTTTAGGAATAAGACACTTAGCACTCAAAGTTAGAAACTTTGAGAAATGTTTTAAGTTTTATACCGAGGTTTTGGGTATGGATGTGGACTGGAAGCCAGATGAGGAGAATGTATATTTGACAAATGGCTTAGATAATCTTGCTCTTCATTATGATAAAGACGTATCTACTAGTACAAATGATTCTAGATTGGATCATTTCGGAATATTTATTAGGAAAAAGGAAGATATTGATAAATATTTGTCACACATGAAAGACAACAACGTCAAGATTCATAAAGAGAAAAAAATACACAGAGATAACTCAATTAGCTTCTATGTAGAAGATCCCGATGGAAATATTCTCCAAATACTATGGCACCCAATGTTGAGTAATGGCTCCTGATATTTCAAACACCAGTCAATCACTAATAGTTAACACTTATTATATTTTTAAATGTAATGAGATAGATAGAATGCTGGTGAATAAAGAGATTGAAAAAAAATATAGTATGACATTATTTATGAATCTAATGAGCAAAATTTCTAAAACTCTTGATACAAACATCTTGAATACTTCTAGTCACTCCTTCGAACCTAATGGTGTCAGTCTTACATCTGTTATAGAGTCAAACGAGCCAATGTTTGGGTCATCTGGGGTAGCTCACCTGCGTGAGAGCCACATGAGTTTTCACTCTTATTATGAAAATTCGCTCAAAGATATAATTATTATGAGACTGGAATTACACATTTCCTCATGCAGTCGCAAGAGCGTCTACTTCTCTTTTAATGATCTATCAAAAAACAGTCATTTTGAAAATTACGATGCAATTACTATTGACTACTTTCACAGAGGGCTATCTCTAGAAAATCTGGATAAGAGTGGGTCCAATATCCTGGATGTTTATTTACAGAAAAAAGATATTTCCTTTGAATTAGTTGAGGAGACAAAGACAGCCTCATTTGTTAGCCTAAAGCTGTTAAAGAAAAAAAACAAAATCAGTCCTTCAACAGCATATGTAACACTCTACGATCATTTGAACTAGAGATAATAACTTATTTTCTTCATTATCTTAGACGAGTACGACATTAAATCTTTTGTTTGATCGCCGAGACTCTTAGAGCCTAAATCTTTGGCAGTTTCTTTATGTCTAGTTTCATCTTTTTTTATTTTGAGCAAAATGTCTCTACTTTTTTTGTCTTTTTCAGGCAACTTTTCAGTGTATTCATCGAGATGTTTTTCTACTTGCTCTTCAGTTTCATATATAAATCCCAGAGATTTATCTTTTGTTAGCCTACCCACAAAAGCGCCAAGAAAAAATGAGGACGTATACCAGACTGTATTCAAATAGCTTGTTCTTCCTGACAATTCAGTTATTCTGGCATCACACATATCTAGGTGCTCTCTTTCCTCATCACACATTTTAAGGATAGTTTTTTTTGTAGAACTATCATTAGTTGTAAGTGCTTGCCCCCTATACAATGCTTGTGCACAAACTTCTCCCATATGATTTACTCTCATTACTCTTTGAGACTGTTTTTTTTCGTCATCAGTCAGTGAATCCTCTGTAGAATGAGCTTTTGAGTGCCTATGGAGTACATCCAATGCATAATCTACTTCTTTTAAGAAATCGTCTATATTCAGCACACTAAGGACTCCATTTGGTCTAATATTAAATAATTACTTGTATACACCCACTTATATGAGTAAAATCTCTATCCGTGAGTATAAATGAAAGCAATAAGAAATGGTATGTTATAGACGCTACAGACGTTGTTTTAGGGCGTTTGGCATCAAAAGTTGCTCATATGTTGAAAGGAAAGCACAAACCTCAATATCAGCCTCATACTGACGAAGGAGACTACATTATCGTAATCAATGCAGGGAAAATTAAAGTTACTGGTAATAAATTATCAGATAAAATTTATCACAAACATACAGGATACATTGGCAACATGAAATCGACACCTCTTGATAAGATGTTACAAAAAAAACCTGATTTCGTGATAATGAACGCGGTTAAGGGCATGCTCCCTAAAAACCCACTTGGTCGATCTATGATCAAGAAACTTAAAATTTATGATACTGAGAGTCATAGCCACGGCGCACAGAAACCAATTGCATTGGAGATATAAATGGATATGCATAAAACTTACGGTACAGGTAGAAGAAAAACATCAAGCGCAAGGGTTTATCTTTATAGCGGTACTGGAGAAATCAAAATAAATTCTCAAGAGGTTGATGATTTTACAAAATCTGCAACACTCTCAGCATATCTGCTTGCACCTCTAACTAAGACTCAAATGCAGGACAAGGTTAATCTAAATATTTCTGTTGTAGGTGGAGGAAAGAGTGGCCAAGTTGGAGCGATCGTTCATGGGTTAACTAGAGCCCTTGTTAAATACCAAAATGACTTACTTCCAACTCTAAAGCGTGAAGGCTTCGTAACAAGAGACGATAGAAAGGTTGAGCGTAAAAAAGTTGGACTAAGAAAAGCTAGAAAAGCTACACAATTCTCTAAGCGTTAAGTTCACTTACCTCTACGCCATCATCATTCGCACTTAAAAGTATATGAGCATGATCTAGTGCAAAAATACCATTCGTTACTACGCCAGGGATGTTATTAATATCTCTCTCTAGTTTGATAGGCTCCATAATCTGTAAGTTATGAATATCTAGTATTAGATTATTATTATCTGATATGAAATTCTCTCTGAGAACGGGCCTACCACCGTGCTTGATAAGTTCAAGAGATACAGAGCTTCTAGACATTGGTATGACTTCAATTGGAAGAGGAAAGTTACCTAAAGTATGAACTTTTTTTGAATCATCAACAATGCATATGAACTTTTCTGAGGCATGGGCTAAAATTTTCTCTCTAGTCAGCGCACCACCACCCCCTTTTATCATTTGGAGGTCTTTATTAACTTCATCTGCACCATCTATGTACTTCGTAAGTTTACCTACATCACGAAGCTCTGAGACCTCAAATCCATGTGCTTGAAGAAGTTCTGTTGATTTAACTGAACTGGAAACAACGCTGCGAATTTTATTTTTCACTTTAGGTAAATTTTCTATCAGAATGTTTACGGTGGATCCAGATCCAATCCCTAGAGATTCGCCGTTTGTTATATAATCTAAAACAGCCTCAGCCACTTTTTGTTTTTTAGTATTTTGATCCATTTTGAAAAAATTTAATTTTTATAGTATACACTATAAGGCATATAGCCATGAAAGATAACTTTGTAAAAAACTGTTACAACAAAATACTATCTGCAGACTCTGTATACGATATTGCTATAAAGACACCCACTCAATCTGCACCAAAACTATCATATAAACTAGATAATAACATATTCATTAAAAGAGAGGATTTGCAACCTGTATTCTCTTTTAAACTCCGAGGGGCCTATAATAAAATCTCCAAGCTAAAGAATAAAAAACACATTGTTGCTGCATCAGCTGGGAATCATGCTCAAGGTGTTGCAATGACTTGTAAAAAACTTAAATTAGAGTCTTCAATTGTAATGCCGTTAACCACACCAACGATTAAGGTGAACGCTGTTAAAAAACTTGGTTCAAAAGTCATATTATCAGGAGACACTTATGACGAGGCCTATAGTTTTGCTATAAAATTCGCAAAGGATAATAATTATGAGTTTGTGCATCCATATGATGATTTAGATGTGATTGCAGGACAAGGCACGATAGCTATTGAATTAATAGATCAATTAAATGAGCATCCTGATTATGTCTTCATCCCAGTAGGAGGTGGAGGTCTTCTAGCAGGTATGAGTGTTTACCTAAAGTCTGTGAGTCCAAAAACCAAAATTATCGCTGTTGAGGCTGAGGATTCCGCCTGTTTCAATTTAGCTTTCAAAAAAGGGAAACCAACATCTTTATCTCATGTCGGAATTTTTGCTGACGGCGTTGCAGTAAAAAAAATAGGCTCAAAAACTTTCAAACTAACAAAAAGTATTGTTGATTCATCAATTACCGCCACCACAGATGAAATTTGTTCAGCTATAAAAGACATATACGAAGAAACAAGGGTAATTGCTGAACCCGCAGGTGCATTATCTTTAGCGGGAGCAAGAAAATATATTTTATCAAACAAGATAAAAGGTAAAAACATAGCAACAATTCTGTGTGGTGCGAATATGAATTTTGATCGGTTAAGACATGTTGCTGAGAGAGCTGATATTGGAGAAAGCACAGAAATTATTCTAGGTGTAACTATCGCTGAAAAGCCAGGAAGTTTTAAGAAATTTTGCTCTATCATTGGGAAAAGAGCTATTACAGAGTTCAACTATCGCTTTTCAGACAACAAGGACGCACAGGTTTTTGTTGGTATTAAAACAACCAAAGGGTTAGATGAAAAAAAAGAGATAATCAAAAAACTTAAGTCCAATGGCTATAAATGTCATGATATGAGTAGCAATGAAATGGCTAAACTCCATGTTAGATATATGGTCGGCGGAATTTGTAATGAGATTAATGATGAGAGAATTTATAGATTCATGTTTCCTGAAAAGCCTGGTGAGCTTCTAAAGTTCCTAAATAACATAGGCTCAAGATGGAATATAAGCCTTTTCCATTATCGAAACCATGGTGCAGATTTTGGACGTGTTCTTATTGGTCTACAGGCTCAAGAGACTGAATTAGGTAGTTTAGAAAAGCACTTTAAGAAACTCAATTACAAGTTCTATAATGAATCACAAAATTCAGCTTACAAACAGTTTTTAAAATAAATTAATATCACTATGTCTATAATAAAAAAGGCCCTTTACTAAGGGCCTTTTCCATTAGTTATTGCTAGAATTAACGTCTTTTACGCTTAGCAGTCTTTTTCTTAGCTACTTTACGCTTAGCAGTCTTTTTCTTAGCAGTTTTCCTCTTAGCTGTTTTCTTTTTAGCTACTTTACGCTTAGCAGTTTTCTTTTTAGCTACTTTACGCTTAGCAGTTTTCTTCTTAGCTGTTTTCTTTTTAGCTACTTTACGCTTAGCAGTTTTCTTCTTAGCTACCTTACGCTTAGCAGTTTTCTTCTTAGCTACCTTACGTTTAGCAACTTTTTTACGGGTAGTAGTTACTTTTTTCTTAGCAACTTTACGCTTAGCTACTTTAGTTTTTCTTTTCGCTTTTGCTTTCTTTTTAACCATACATTCCTCCGCGGTATTGGTGGTTAATTTTTAGTTTAGTAAATTATTTATCAAAAACAAGTGTTAATTAGTTTATTTTAAAATTATTTTTTATTTATTTTGTTAAGTTAATTATAAAATCCCATTCTTTTTTTTCTATTTTTGTAATTGATAATCTATTTCCGCGTTGAACAACTCTCATACTCGATAATTCTTTGTAAGATTTTAAATCTTTTAACGTTACAATCTTCTTAAACTTCTTTTTGTACTTTACATCGACCATTAACCATGTTGGTGCATCTTTTTTACTCTTTGGATCATAGTATTTTGCTTTCTTATCAAATGCAGTATGGTCTGTGTAAGCCTCTTTGCAAATCGTCATTAGCCCATAGATACCTGGTATTTCACAATTTGAATGATAAAAAAACGCTAGATCACCAACCTTCATAATATCTCTGATCATGTTTCTAACCTGATAGTTCCTTATACCATCCCAAGGCTCAACTTTGTCTCTTGCAAGGTCATCTATGCTGTAGTCATCAGGCTCATTTTTCATAAGCCAGTAGTTCATTTTAATACTTCTTCGAATTTAGTATTTATAACATCTAAGCTTTTTTCAATAGTTGCCAATTCTTCAAGTTTGATTTGGTTTTTTATGTCAGAACCAGCAATGTTTAATAATATCAGCAATAAAAAGTAGTCATGTCCTACATTTTTAGTTTGTTCTTTGACTCTCTCTGCTTCTGCGATTATTCGCTCTCTTGATTTAAGTAATATTCTTTTCTCATCATCTGTGCACATAACAGATATATCTTGACCTAGTATATTAATATCAACTTTACTCTTTTCCATAACCTTTTATATTGTCTATTCTCTCTAGCAGTGATTTTAGCTCTGATTTTGCAGTCTCATTTTTTTTGATAAGGTCCGATTTTTCTGATACGAGTTTAGTTTGCTGATTTTTTAGAAGTGTATTTTCAAGATTAGTAGAGTCAATTTTCTTACTAAGCAAATCAAGATTGTGCTCTAGATTATTCAATTTATCTAATAAATCTGACATAGTGTATAATATAGTTTTAGTACTCATATTAATCAATAAAATTATTAATTTACATTAGTTTTGTATGAAAAATTCTACATTCACATTAATTCATGAAATCATTAGTGAATATGAGTGCCCTTTTACAGAGTATGAGGTGCATGGATTCTTTACGGGGATAATTCTGTTAAAAATATCAGATACTGATCTTGATAAAAAAATTCTTGCCTTCATGGACATAGACGATAGCTCTCTACCCAAATCACATGAATTGATAGAATGCATAAGAAATGATTTCAAAGCAGCTAAATTCAACATAAGACAAGAAGGAGGGGGTGACTATTACTCCATATCTTCATCACTATCAGAATGGACATACTATTTTCTTATAGCATTTCAGACTAAAAATAGCTCTGATTTAGATGATCATAGGGTCATTGAAATTCTTGATGTTTTTGATGAAATAAGTCAGCTCAACCAAAAATATAAGATAGATGACGATAATGACGTCAATGAAGAAAGTCTGAATGACATCAATGATTTCATTGAAAAATCGGTCCAATATATATTTAATAAAAATGATGACAAATAAAGACTTTAAAAAAAGAAGGAAAATGCTGCTTAGTCAAATTCATGATAACTCAGTGGTTTTCATATTTTCGGGGCAAGAAAAGTCAAGAAACAACGACGTAAATTACAAGTATCGTCAATCTAGCAATTTTTTTTATCTTACTGGCATTAATGATGCATCTACAGTATTGGTCATGACAAAGAATGGGAGGCGTGTTTCGGTAACTTTACTTTGTAATAGGCCAAATATCGTTGACAAAATTTGGACTGGCCAGCTTCCATCTAAAGCAACTTACAGAAAAGAATATGATATTGAACAGGTTATTTATTTCGATGAACTAAAATCATTCCAGTTAGATGATTTTAAAAATATGTATTTTGAATTCAATGATGAATCAAGAGCGAGTGACTTCATTAGCACCTTAACATTCAAACAATCAGGATCTAGGTATTCAAAGACTGCCTCTTCACGATCAACTAAAATTAATCTATCAAGCATACTATTTGATATGAGGAGGATAAAATCAAAAAATGAGATATCACAAATCAGGCATGCAGCGAAAATATCTTCAAGTGCACATATAAATCTCATGAAACAATGTAAACCAGGTTTAAAAGAATATGAAGTTGAGGCAGAGTTTATAAAATATTGCATGAGTGAGAGATGTGAACAAGCATATCCCGCAATTGTTGCAGCTGGAAAGAACGCTTGTACACTCCATTACACCAAAAATGATTCTACTTTAAGAAAAAATACCCTTCTTCTTGTTGATGCTGCAGCAGAATTTGATAATTATGCATCAGACATAACAAGAACTATTCCTGTATCAGGAAGATTTAATAAACATCAAAAAATCATATATGGAATTGTTCTTAAGTCACAAATGATGGCTATCAATGCCTGTAAGCCTGGGAAAACATTAATTGATATACACAATGTTGCAGTAAAATATATTACAAAAGGATTAGTAGAAGCAAAGATTCTAAAGGGAAGTATTAACAGTAATATTAGAGATGAAACGTACAAAAAGTACTATATGCACAATACAGGACATTGGTTAGGTTTAGATGTACATGATCCATCCTCATACTCTAAAGATGGCAAGCCAATCACTCTTAAACCAGGAATGATTTTTACTGTAGAACCAGGTATATACATCAATAAAGAAACAGGCATTGATAAGGGTTATCATGACATCGGAGTAAGAATAGAAGATGACATACTCATCACAAATAATGGATGTGAAGTTTTATCCAGAGATGTTCCTAAGACTATTCAAGAAATTGAAAATCTGATGTCACATGACTAAAAAGTATAATTTTACTGTCATAGGGGGTGGGCTTGTCGGCTGCTTGGCAAGTATTGTGTTGAGTAAAAAAAATTACTCAATTTGCTTGATAGAAAAAAAAAGTTTCAAAACGATAATACCTGATAACTTTTCACCATTATCTTTAACTATAAACACCATTGACTTTCTTAAAAAGAATCGTTTATGGGATGATGGTATATTCAAATCTAGTGAAATCAATAAATTAACTATTAAACTATTTAACAGTTTCAATGTGGTTCAATTTACATCTGATGACCTTAATGGAGAAAAGCTTGGTTCAATTATAGATAAATCTAGCTTTTTGTCATTCTTAAGAGATAAGTGCCTAAAGGATCAAAATATAGATATTGTTGACGAAATAGATCTAAATTTAGAAACCAATACATCGCCATTTCAAATATCTCTTATTCAGACTAAGTCAGAAATCATGAGCGAAAATCTCATAGTTACTGATGGAGCCAATTCACAACTTGCAAAAAAATTAAATATGAAAAGTTTAGCATTAAGCTACAAACAAACATCTTTTATGCTTACCGTAAACTTTAAATCAGTTTCAGGAGGAGCATTTCAGGTTTTTACTAAGAAAGGTATTTTTGCAATACTTCCATATAATGATAATTCTGTTTCAATAGTAGCAAGCGTTTATGACGACTTTATTGATGATTTTAACTTTGAAAGCGAAAATGCCAACATACAGCTCCTTGAAAGCGAGCTTTGTCCGTTCATTAAAGGGATTCACAACCCTATTCTACTGTATAAATACCCACTTAATACAACTAGGCTAGTAACATGGACAAGACAAAATATAATATTCCTTGGTAACTCTTCTCAACTGTTACATCCTTTTGGGGCACAAGGATTTAACTTTGCAGTCGATTGTGTGAAGGAAATCGATAATCATTCCACGGAATTATTCATAGATAATGAATTAAGCTCGGATTTAATTGAGACGATTAATATGAAAAGAAATACTGTACTTAATAGAATCGATTTTACCTCTTCTGCTTTAATGAAAAATAATATACTTGCCAACTTATCATCATCATTCTTTTCAAAAGCTATGAATTCATCTGCAACGTTGAGAAAAAGTATCTTAAAGAAACTAGTGGGAGTAAATTAATTATGTCTATTGTATTAGCAAATAATACGCTTCTGTCATTTATTGCAGCATTAGATTTATCAAAAAACTCGGGGCGAGATGTATATCTAAAATCAGATATCCCTGAACACTTTGGCCGATACTTCAGTATTAATGAATTTAGTAAAATATATCTAGATAATCTAGGTGTTTGGAAGAAGATAAGTGCAGACCAATATGTGCCTTATAAAAATATTGAGATTTATTTGAATGATAAAAAGTCACTGGAGTTTAAATGTGATGATCAAAAAGCTCACAATCTCGGTTATATCATTAGTGAGGGGGTTCTATTAGATGCAGTGTCTAAATGTATAAACGAAACTAAAAGTATAAAAGAACAAAACCAGCAAAATTTTAGTGCAACAGGTGACATGAATATATGCTCAAATATAAATGAGCCTGAGAATATAAAAAATCTATTTAAGTTTAAGATCAAGAATTATGAGCAAACAGCATTGAATATTACTTTTGAACATACTAATGATAATAACAGAGAACCCAGACAGATTTTTTTCAATGACGAAATTCTAGGATTACTACCTGTTGATAACAATACATATAATTTAATCTGGAGCATGCCGAACAGTTTTTTCAGTAGCATGAAAACAACATCATCAAATGAAATGATTAAATGCTTAGCTGAGAGAGTTGGCTTTATCGTTGGAGATATTGGAAATATTGATATTGGTAAGTCCTTCCCACTCTCATCAAGACATTCCAATAATTACTTCTTTGAAAATTATATATTGATTGGTGATGCAGCACATAAATACCATCCTCTTGCTGGATTAGGTCTTAATATGGGGATTGAGGATGTAGCAACATTATCGTATTTACTTGCTAATAACGAGAATGTAAAAACTGTTTTTTATCAATACGCGATAAAAAGGATGAGTAGAGCTCAATCTCTTCAACATATATTAGATACAATAATAGTTTTCCATTCATCAGATCTCATGCCTATAAAAATAAAGAAAAAAATACTAGACTTTTTTAATGAAACTTTTTATCTAAAGCCTAAAATTATTGAAAATGCTACCGGTCTTAATAATAAAGACTTAGTTAATCTATAAATACATATATTGCAATAAATATTAAAAGAGTAGAAAAAATTATTTTTACTTTTTCTGAATCTATCTTATTTAACATTGACACTCCGATGTATGAGCCAGCAATGCTGGCTGGAATTATAATTAAAAGCGACAAGTGATTTATTTTTGAAATAAAGATATCTGAATTTATTAAAAACATAAAAAGCATAGACGCGCCAGCAATAATCAACCCTATGACCGATGCAGTTGCTATAGATTTTTTGATATCATTTATTAAAAAAGAGATGTATGGCACAGATAGCGTTCCACCGCCTATACCCATCAAAGAGCTTATCATGCCATTTATAAGAAAATAGAATTGCCCAATACTTCTAAGTATGCTTATGTTACTTTTTATAATCTTTGCATCGCTGATAAGTAACAATGCTAAAATTACAAGAATAATACTATATATAATTTCGAGCGATTCAGAGGAGATTTGCTCTAGTATGAAAATACCGGACAAACATCCTAAGCTAACTACTAATGCATATCCTCTCACAAGTTTAAAATTAATAAGATTGTTTCTGAAGTGAAAATAAGCTGATGAGGAACCCGCAAATATAATGCAAACAATAGATGTATATACCGCAGCTTGTAATTGATATCCATCAAATTGACCAGTGAATTTATGAACCAGTAGCAACCCGGGGACGAATATTATTCCACCACCAAGCCCTAGCATTCCAGCTGTAATGCCACCTATTAGACCAATTATTATATAAATATAGATAAGTTCCATGTTTCTCCTTGACCAAAGTGAGTACATTCTAGTTTAAAATCTCACTAAATGTGGCATAATAAATCGAATTATTTTGGTAACCCCAATCAATTAACAGTTATATTTAGGAAAAATCATATGTCAGGATATCACTTTTTATTTGTACCAGGCCCATCAAACGTGCCAGCTGCAGTGCAACAAGCAATTCATTGTCCCATGGAGGATCATAGAAACCCAACAATTCCAGATTTAATACAACCTATTACACAAGACCTAAAAAAAATTCTTAGGACTGAGTCAGGGAAAGTTGTTTTTTTCCCATCATCAGGAACAGGCTGTTGGGAAGCAGCCCTTCAAAGTACTTTAAATGTAGGAGATAAAGTCCTCGGTGCAAGTTTTGGTCAATTTAGTTATCTTTGGTTGGATATGTGCAAAAGACTGCAATTTGAGCCAATTACAATGGAAGAAGAGTGGGGTACAGGAGCTAATCCTGAAAGCTATCACAAGCATTTGTCAGAGGATAAGAATCATGAAATTAAATGTGTTCTTGTTTGTCAAAATGAGACTGCTACTGGTGTCCGTAGTGATGTTGCAGCTATCAGAAAAGTGCTTGATGACCTCAATCACCCAGCACTTTTATTCGTTGACGGTGTTAGTTCTGTTGCAAGCTATGAGTTTGAAATGGACAAATGGGGTGTGGATGCAATAGTAAGTGGATCTCAAAAAGGGTTCATGCTTCCAGCAGGGCTAGGTATTTTAGGAGTAAGTCAAAAAGCAATTGATGCAATGAAGAACTCTAAATATCCAACTTGTTATTTTGACGTAGCAGATATGATTGAAAAGCTCGATGGTGGCTATTTACCATATACACCACCAGTGAATCTTCTAAGAGGATTTAGAGTTGCCATTGATATGATTTTCGATGAAGGTCTAGAAAATATTTGGAAGAGACACCATAGATTGGCAGAAGGAACCAGAAAAGCAATTACTGAAGGTTGGGGTCTAAACCTTTGCGCAAAAGAGGCTAAGTGGTACTCTGATACTGTATCAGCTATCGTAGTTCCAGAAGGCTTTGATGCATCTAAAGTTATAAGCACTGCTTTCAATAAATACAATCTTGCGCTTGGTGCAGGTTTATCAAAAGTAGCAGGAAAAGTATTTAGAATTGGACATCTTGGTGACCTCAATGAGTGTATGCTATTTGGTGCTATATCCGGTGCGGAGATGGCAATGTTAGAAAACGGTATAAAGGTTGAGCCTGGAAGTGGAGCAGCCGCAGCATCTAAATATTGGTCATCAAACTAGGAGAATTAAATGAGTAAGCCAAAAGCGATAGTAACTAGACGTTGGCCATCAGCTAACGAAGAAAGACTTAAAGAAAACTTCGATGTTGTTTTCAATGAATCAGATGTACCTTTCACTGAAGACCAACTTAAAGACGCACTTAAAAATTGTGATGTCTTTATGCCAACTGTAACTGATAAAGTTACAAGAGATGTTCTTAGTGTGGAAGGCAGGACTGCTAATATGATAGCCAACTTTGGAGTTGGATTTAATCACATCGACATTGAAGCAGCGAAGGATCTTGGAATTACTGTCTCTAATACACCATCTGTTTTAACAGACTGCACAGCAGATATTGCAATGTCCCTATTACTCATGGTTGCAAGAAGAGTTGGTGAAGGCGAAAGAGAACTTAGATCAGACAATTGGACTGGTTGGAGACCTACACACTTACTTGGAACAAAAGTAACTGGTAAAAAATTAGGAATAATTGGTTTTGGAAGAATTGGACAGGCAGTAGCTCAACGAGCTAAATTTGGTTTTAACATGGATATTCTATATTGGGACCCATTTGATCTCCCAGAAGAAGTTGTGTCAAAGTATAATGCAACTAAGCTTGATACTATCGAAGACATATGTAAAGAATCTGATTTTGTTTCTGTCAATTGCCCCGCAACCAAAGAGACTTTTCATTTAATGAATGAGGAGAGATTTAAACTAATGAAACCAACTGCATTTGTTATCAACACTGCGAGAGGCGACATTATTGATGAAAAAGCATTACTTAAGGCATTGGCAGATAAAGAAATTGCTGGCGCCGGACTAGATGTTTTTGAAACAGAGCCAAATATTCCGAATGAGTTAAAGACTCTTGAAAATGTTGTCTCTTATCCTCATCTTGGTAGTGCAACAATCGAGACAAGAATTGCAATGGGCGATACCGCTATCAATAATGCTCTTGCGTTTTTTGAAGGAAAAGATTTACCTAATAAAGTTGTCTGAGTACACTCTTAGATGTCATTAAGAGATATCGCACACTCGTTGTTTCAAGAAGCAATTGCTACTCAACGTCCATCCGTTATTGTGAATAACTCACTAGATGAATTTGAGGAATATTTTCACAATGCAGAAAGAATTTTTCCTATAGCTATAGGTAAGGCATCTGTTGAGATGATGAATGGATTACTCGATTATCTTGAGAAGAAACACAAAACAAAAATACATAAAAAACCTTTAGTTATAAGTAATCCTCAAGAAAATAATTCATCACATGATTTTACACATATTATTTCATCACACCCTACACCCAACGCAAGCAGTGTTAGTGCCTCTAAAAATGTACTTGATTACGTTAGTCAATCATCAGTTGATGATCTTGTTGTCTTTCTAATAAGCGGGGGAGGATCATCATTACTATCTTATCCAGCTGATGGTATATCTCTAGACGATAAAATTCAGTTAACAGAATTACTGTTGTCTTCGGGCTGTAACATTAATGAGATTAACACTGTTAGAAAACATGTTTCACAAATCAAAGGCGGCAGATTAAATTCAGCTGCTTTACCAAGCAAAACTCTTTCCTTGGTGATATCCGATGTCATTAATGATGACTTGAGTTCAATAGCTAGTGGGCCGACTGTAGCAGATAAAACTACATATAGTGATGCAATTAGCGTTCTTAAAAAATATGATATTTTTGATAAGTCCCCTAAATCTGTTCAAGATTACTTACGTGAAGGAGCAGATGGTAAGAACTTGGAGACTCCTAAGGAATTTAGTAACAACACTATTAAAGTTATTAGTAGTAATATTGTTTTTCGTCAAACATTAACAGAGCTTGCTAAAGCTAAAAGCTTTGATGTTGTGAATCTGTCTCACACATTTGAAGGATTAGCTATTGATGATGCAGAGAGACTGTATGATGAAGTATCTCGAATCTCCGATTCAAATATGATTATTATTTCTGGTGGGGAGACACTAGTAAATCTTACAGGCAATGGAATGGGAGGAAGAAACCAAGAGTTTGCTTTGGCATTTTTAAAAAAGTATATTGAAGAGAATTCTAAACAAGAGATTTGCCTATATTCTGTTGGTACAGATGGCATAGATGGTCCAACAGATGCGGCAGGCGCAATCGTTGATATGGATACTATCAATGCATACACATTAAGCGATTTAAATCTTGAGTCATTTCTATCTAATAATGACTCTTATAATTTTTTCAACAAACTAAATTCACTTGTTCAGATTGGTCCTACAGGTACAAATGTAGCAGATATTCAAATTACTATTATTAAGTAGTTGATTCTATAAACTTTCTGAATAATTTATATACTTTATTAAGATCTTTTTCAGAATGAGACTCCGAAATAAATCCAGCTTCATATGCAGAAGGTGCAAAGAATACACCATTATCAAGCATGAAATTGAAAAATTTATTAAACATTCCAAGATTAGAGCTCTGTATATCTTTTATATTTTTTGGAATTTTATCAGTAAAATAAAGTCCAAACATTCCACCCTCAGAGTCTGCACAAAGAGGGAATGAATACTTCTCAGCTATGCTTTGCATATTGCTAGCAAATGCTCTCGTCTTGTTGCTTAATTTCTTAAAAAACATTTTATTTGATATTATCTTCAATGTTTCTAGGCCACAGTGCATAGCCAAAGGATTACCTCCATAAGTACTTCCATGCGTGCCTGGTATCATACATTTTGCTACGTCTTTTGTCATTAAAACAGCTCCCACTGGGAATCCACCTCCAATACCTTTTGCTATTGGAACTATATCTGGTTTAACTTTTGATTGTTCAAATGCAAAAAAATCACCACTACGTCCTATCCCACACTGAACTTCATCTAAAATTAGTAAT
>CAJWPJ010000002.1 GCA_913045115.1 uncultured Gammaproteobacteria bacterium
AAGAAAATATTTTAGTGAAAGTGATGAGCAAATTAATAAAAGAGGGTACTTAGTTGGAACTAAAGATAGATTAAACGATTCTTATGAAATTCAGGATCTGACATCATTGCACCCATCGCTTCCATATCGACATCGAAGAGGGTCACAAGCGCTGTGGTGTTGTCCGCCTTGCCCACGAGGGTCTTACTCTCGTCGCAAATCTTAGTTCGGTTTTCTGCATCATTGACGAATAATGCATGCCATGCCTCATAGGATGACTTCAACTTGACGACGATATGAACGTTCATACTTCTCTCCAAGTGGATGAAACACATTTTTTATAAGAGCATACCATAGGAAGGTGAGGGGTTTTAGGTCTTAATCACATCTTGAATTTTGTTGTAACATTTCATTCTGCCTAATAGGCATTTCATCTATGATTTCATATAATTGATCGAGTAAAGAAAGGTCGTTTGAGTACGCCTTTTCACTTCCGTCTAAACCAAATAACCAAATACCCGTCCTTCCTTCATACCTACTGGGAACCTTATACTTGGTTATTTCATTCCCAATTATTTTGTATAACTCTAAATTCCTATCTTTATTTTGACACGCTTTCTCTTTAAAAAAAGACTCTACGCCGTGTATTAAATTAATATCTTTGTCTTTAGCGATTACAAGAACTAACCGTTTTTTCCATTCAAAATTACTAATTTTTTGCTCAAGGGATAAAAGCGAGTGTGAATTACCCATAATTAAAACGGGCAAAATAAATAATAATGGAAATTTTAATATAAAGTCCAATAGCTCGTTATCAGTCAATTTTGTATTATCTAACTCATTTTCTTTGTATTCAGGTTCATTACATCTGAGGAAACTTCTAATTGGTAAATTAGATATGTCAAAAATATCTAACAATAATTTTTTAGTCAATGGCTCTTTTAAATAAAATATAATTTGCGGCTTGATGTCATTATTTGTCAAAATATCGAGAGCTTTCCTGGATTTACTACATTGAGGATTATGAAATATCAGTGTCATATTAATTGCTTATTCCCACTCGATTGTGCCGGGAGGTTTTGATGTAATATCATATACGACTCTAGCTACACCGCTAACTTCATTGATAATTCTTGTAGAGATATTATTTAATATTTTATGAGGAAGGGCTGTTGAAGTTGCTGTCATAAAATCAGTTGTATTGACAGCTCTGATTGCAACAACATAACCATATTGCCTTTTATCGCCCATCACTCCAACAGATTTTTGTGGAATTAATACAGAAAGGGCTTGATCAATTTTTTTATAAAAACCATGTGTGCTGAGCTCTTGAAGATAGATGTAATCAACTTCCTGTAATATTTTTACTTTGATATGATTTATTTCTCCTAAGATCCTTACGGCAAGACCAGGACCAGGAAAGGGGTGTCTTCCTATAAGATTATCTGGGAGGCCTAGCTGTTTGCCTACTTTCCTTACTTCATCTTTAAATAAATCTCTAATTGGTTCGACCAACTCAAGTTTCATATTTTTTGGAAGGCCACCAACATTATGATGAGATTTAATTACATCAGATTTAGACTCTTTTGATGATGACTCTATGACATCGGGATATATAGTACCCTGACCAAGATATTTTACATTTTTAATTTTAGAGGCTTCTTTGTTAAAAGTATCAATGAAACATTTACCAATTATTTTTCTTTTCTTCTCCGGGTCTGAAACACCTCTCAATCTTAATAGAAAGGTTCGTGAAGCATCAATAGTCTTTAGTTGAATTTTTAAAGACTTTGTTATTTTCTTAACTTCTTTTACCTCATTCTTTCTTAGTAATCCAGTATCAATAAAAATACAGGTCAGTTGTTTCCCAATTGCTTTACTCAATATCGCTGCTACAACTGATGAATCTACGCCACCTGACAATGCAAGAATTACTTTATCCTTTCCTATTTTTTCTTTTGCTTTTTCTATGAGACTTTTGCTTATACTTTTTGCAGTCCATGATTTTTTGCATTCGCATATATTAATAAAATTATGAAGTATTTTTTTACCGATGACTGTATGTGTTACCTCGGGATGAAACTGTAATCCAAAAATCTTTAACTTATTATTACAAATTGCTGCTATTTTTGAATTAGTGCTACTTCCTATCACAGTAAAACCATTTGGTAATGATTCTACTTTATCTGCATGGCTCATCCATACACCATGATGCTTACCTTTGTTAATGCATTTATTAAATAGATTTGTTTTTTTAGTGATTGTAAAAAACGAGCGGCCAAATTCTTTTTTTTTGGATTTTACTACTGTGCCACCGAATTCTTTTGCTATTAATTGCATGCCATAACAAATGCCTAATATTGGTATATTGAGATTGAAGACTTCCTTTCTTGGTCGCAAGGTCTTATTGAAATTAACAGAGTTTGGACCACCGCTTAGTACAATACCCTTAGGATTTAATTCAATAATTTTTCTTGCAGAAATGTTGAAAGGTTTTACGAGACTAAAAATACCAAGTTCTCTTATTCTTCTTGCAATAAGCTGGGTATATTGTGATCCGAAATCTAAAATAAGTATTAAATCTCTCTCTTTTGTCATTATCGGGGCTGATAGTTTGGTGGCTCTTTAACGATAGCGACGTCATGAGTATGACTCTCAATTTTCGATGAGCTAGATATCTTGATAAAATTAGTCTTAGTCTTCATTAATTTGATATTTTTACAACCCAGATAACCCATACTTGATCTTAAGCCACCTGTTAACTGATGAAGAATAGATTTCATAGTTCCCTTGTAAGGAACCCTACCCTCTATCCCCTCTGGTATAAGTTTCTTACTTTCATTATGATGGTCCTGAAAGTATCTATCTTTAGATCCGCTCTGCATAGCTCCAATTGAGCCCATCCCTCGGTAGGATTTATAAGTTCTGCCTTCAAACATCTCAACTTCACCAGGGGCTTCATCTGTACCGGCGAGCAATCCTCCCAGCATTACAGTGTCTGATCCTGCTGCTATTGCCTTTGCTATATCACCTGAGTAACGAATACCTCCATCAGCGATAAGTGGTATTTTATATTTTTTAGAAATCTTTGAACATTCATATATAGCAGAGAGCTGTGGAACACCAACACCTGCAACTATTCTCGTGGTACAAATTGACCCAGGTCCAATACCCACTTTAATTGCATCGGCACCACTTTTTATTAAAGCCTCTGCTGCCTCACCAGTGGCAATGTTACCAGCAATGACTTGCTGAGACGGATAGTTTTTCTTGATGAACTTTAACGTATCAATTACAGATTTAGAGTGTCCATGCGCTGTATCTATAGTAATAACGTCAACATTTTCATTTATTAATGCGTGAATCCTGTCTATAGACTCGGAATTTGTACCCACCGCGGCTCCTACAATTAAGCTACCATTACTATCCTTAGATGCATTTGGATATGTGGAAGATTTTTGTATATCTTTAAATGTAACCATCCCTTTAAGTTGATTTTTTTTGTTAACGATAAGGATTTTTTCAATTCTATTTTTTCTAAGTAGTCCAATAACTTGCTTTTTGGAATAATTTTCACCTACTGTAACCAGTTTATCTTTCGGAGTCATTATAGTTGTTACTTTAGTATTCATGTTCTCAACAAATCTAAGATCTCTATTCGTAACAATGCCAATTAATTTGTTTTTATCTACTATAGGAACACCTGATATACCATACTTTTCAGTAATCTCATTTATTTCTTGTACAGTCGAACTTGCGGAGGCTGTTATAGGGTCATTAATTACTCCACTTTCATATTTTTTTACAAATCTTACTTGTTTTGCTTGATCTTCTATCGACAAATTCTTATGGATAATTCCTATACCACCCTCACTAGCTAAAGTTATTGCCATATGTGATTCTGTAACAGTATCCATTGCTGCGGAGAGAATAGGGGTTTGTAGCTTAATGTTTTTAGTTAACTGTGAGGATAAATCGACATTTACCGGCAATATGTCAGAATAGGCGGGTACTAATAAGACATCGTCAAAGGCTAGTGATTCATTTGAAAATACTTTGGATCTTGATTGATGTGATGCTGCTACCATTCTATATTATACATATAAACATATACTTCGAAAAGCGCAAAGATGAAAATTTACACTGTATCCGAACTAAACTTAGAAGCCAGAGAGACAATGCTTGTTGCTTTTGAGTATCCAATATCAGTCAAAGGTGAAATCACAGACTTTAGATCTTCTAAGGGACATCAATATTTCAGGCTTAGAGATAAAAACGGGGGGTATACGGTAGAATGTGTCATTTGGAAAAACACAAATGATAATATCGATATATCAAAATATGTAGATATGCAAGTCATCGCAACTGCAAAAGTAGATTTCTACGCTGGGTTTGGAAAATTCCAACTTAATGTGTCTGAGATATCAGAGTTTGGTGATGGTTTCTTAAAAAAAGAAATTGAGAAATTAAAAGCAAAATTATCGAAAGAGGGCTTATTTGATTTTAAAAAAGAAGTACCTTTATTCCCTGAAAATATTGGTGTACTTACAGCTCATGATAGCCATGCTCTAAAGGATGTATGTTCGAAACTTGCAGAGAGATATCCCCTTGCTAAGGTTTACGTTTATCCTTCTACAGTTCAAGGGGTGTCAGCTCCAACAAATCTTGTAAAAGTACTGAAACAAATCAATCACGATAACATCGTAGATGTAGTTCTTATCGTACGCGGGGGAGGGTCTCTACAAGATCTCATGGCATTTAATGATGAGGTTTTGGTTAGAGAAATATCAAAATCAAAGATACCAACAATAACTGGTATAGGTCATAAACCAGATGTTACTCTTGCAGATTATGCCTCGGATGCCGCTCAAGAAACACCGACTGCTGCAGCAGTGAGAGCAGTACCCGATATTAGTATATTGAGACAAGATATATATCAAATTGAGGTCGGAATTAATAAGATGCAGCAAAAAAGAATTATCTACCTCTCAGATAGTATTAAAAATACTTATTCATTACTAAAAGTGAATGCGCCAAATCGAAAAGTACGTGCATTTTATAAAGATTTTACAGTTAATCTTCAACAATTAAGAAAACGTACTAGTGAGGTCTTAATAAAATATCAGTTATCTCTAGACAGCAAGAATCTACATAAAAAACAAGTTTTTCAAATGATTAAGAATAAAAAAACTTCTGCTATGAAAAATATAAAAATTGATATTAGAGTTATGGAGAAAAGCATTCTCAATAAATTGAATCAATTTGAGGAACTACTTAAGTTAAAGAATCAACAAGTTAATCAATCAAATCCTAAAAATATACTTAAAAAAGGATATGCAATCATTCGGGATAAAGAATATAAAATTATCAAAGATTCTAAAAACGCTAAAAATAATATAGAACTTAAAATTGAGATGATGGATGGCTATATTGATGTCTATAGAAAGGAAAAAAAGACTTGATATAGCAGTAAACTAATAGCAAAATAATCTATCAGTATGGCATCAACTAATCTTCAAAAATACCTCGATTTTAAACCTTATAAGCCTAAGAAAGGTGAAGAGTACATGTCTCCTGAACAGACAGAGCATTTCAAAAGTATACTATTCTCTTGGAAAAAGATGTTAATGTCTGAAGCTGAAAAAACCATGGATCACATGAAACAAGATTCTTCGAAATTATCAGACCCCAATGATGCCGCCACTCAAGAAGAGGAATTTAGGCTCGAATTAAGGACAAGAGATAGAGAAAGAAAGTTAATATCAAAAATTGACCAAGCCTTAACTAGGATTGATGATGGCTCTTATGGCTACTGTGAGGATACTGGTGAACCTATAGGTATCAAAAGATTAGAGGCTAGACCAATTGCTACTTTGTCAATAGAGGCGCAAGAACGCCATGAAAAGATGGAAAAAACGCAGATTGATTAGGAGTTTTGCTCAACTCCCTTCATTGTTAGTTTAACACGCCCTTGTTTATCAACTTCAAGAACTTTAACTTTAACGATGTCTCCTTCAGATAGAACATCTTTAACATCTTTTACTCTTTCTTCACTTATTTGTGATATATGCACTAAACCATCTTTGTTGGGTGTAATTGCTACAAATGCACCGAAGTCCATAATTTTAGCAACCTTGCCCTCATAAATCTTATCAACCTGAGGTCCAGCAGTAATCTCTTCGATAATGGATTTTGCATGATCACTTTTAGACTGGTCAGAAGCAGCTATTTTAATAACACCATCATCGTTAATATCAATAACAGCACCTGTTTGTTCAACAATAGATTTTATAACCGCGCCACCTTTACCAATCACTTCTGCGATTTTAGATTGATCAACCTTCATGTGCGTATATCTTGGAGCAAACTCTGAAACGTCTTCACGAGCTACGCTCAACACTTTATTCATCTCATCAAGAATATGAAGCCTAGCATCTTTCGCCTGATTAAGGGCAGTTTCCATAATATCCGATGTAATACCATCGATTTTAATATCCATCTGCAATGCATTAATTCCTGTTGCAGTACCAGCTACTTTGAAATCCATATCTCCAAGATGATCCTCGTCTCCAAGAATATCCGTAAGAACTTCATGTCTATCACCTTCTTTAACCAAACCCATGGCAATCCCAGCAACAGGTGCCTTTAAAGGTACTCCAGCATCCATCATAGATAAGCTAGATCCGCATACGGATGCCATTGAACTAGAACCATTTGATTCTGTAATTTCAGAGACAACTCTAACTGTATAGGGGAATTCTTCTTGAGACGGCATAACAGCTTGGACTCCTCTTCGTGCTAACTTTCCATGACCGATTTCTCTTCTCTTTGGTGAACCTATCATCCCAATCTCACCAACAGAATATGGTGGAAAATTATAATGGAAGATAAAAGAATCCTCTATCCTACCAGTTAAAGAGTCAATAATTTGAGCGTCTTTATTTGTTCCTAGTGTAGTCACAACAAGAGCTTGAGTTTCTCCGCGTGTAAATAGCGCAGAGCCATGTGTTCTTGGTAGAACTCCAGTTTGAACACTAATAGGTCTTACAGTAGTAGTATTTCTTCCATCGATTCTTTTCTCACCGGATAGGATTCTCTCTCTGACAATATCTTTTTTTAAACTATCAAAAACCTTTGCAATTTTGTCTGTATTATCCTGTTCTTCATTTAATTCTTTCGAGATTATCTCTTCTTTTAAAACTGACAACTTCTCATATCTCTCTTGCTTTTCAGTTATTTGATAAGCTGATGATATCTGATCGCCGTACGATGATTTTATTGAATTATAAATATCAGAATTATCTTCCTGTGATGGCGCATCTTGTTGAGCTACCCCTAGTTCAGTTATTAAATCGTCTATGGCTTTAATTATTACCTGCATATTTTCATGCCCGAAATTGACTGCGTCTAACATTTGCTTTTCGCTAAGCTGGTCAGCCTCTGATTCAACCATAAGTACTGCATTATGTGTACCTGCTACAGTTAAATCTAATTTTGAGGATGAGAGCTGTGTAGAAGATGGGTTAAGAATGTATTGGTCATTTTCAAATCCTACCTTTACTGCTCCAAGAGTTCCGTTGAATGGCAATCCGGCAAGTTTAACAACAGTTGATGCTGCAATCATTGCTGGAATTTCGGGATCAACTTCAGGATTCAGTGAAACCAGTGTAAGAATTATTTGAACTTCTTGATTGTATGTTGATGCAAACAGCGGTCTTAATGGTCTATCTATCAGACGGCTTATTAAGGTTTCTTTTTCTGTAGGCCTACCTTCGCGCTTAAAAAAACCTCCAGGTATTTTTCCAGCTGCATATGTTTTTTCATTATAATTAACCGTTAAAGGAAAGAAATCTCTCTCATTAGGTTCAGATGATGCTACTAATGTAGCTAGTATTACAGTTCCGTCGATTTCAACAGTTGCTGAAGCGTTAGCTTGTTTCGCTATAAGTCCGGTCTCAATTTTTACGGATTGAGTACCTAGATCAAAAACTTTTGTATGCATTATTTTCTAAGTCCTAGTTCTTTAATTAGCTTCTCATACGATTCGATATCTGTTTTTTTAAGATACTTCATCATAGATCTTCTTTTCATAATCATTTTCAAAAGACCCTGTCTAGAATGATTATCTTTTTTATTTTTATTAAAGTGGTCAGAAAGTTTATTGATGTTTTCTGTGAGAAGAGCTATCTGAACTGAACTAGATCCACAATCTTTATCAGATTTTTTAAACTTTTTTATGATTCCAGCTTTTGTATCGCTATTCAATGCCATTATTCTTTTCTATTTACTTAACGAAGGGATTTTATCATGTCCAACAGGTAATACAAATGAAATATCATCTTTTCATCAATCTTTTGGGATATAAAACATTACTCTTGAATAAACCTATTCCGTGGAAGATACTATTATCCCCTATCAGCTTACAAAGAGTGTAATTAGTATCATTATTCTTATTGATATGTAAGCCTTTATAAAGTCTGGAAATCTCATCATAGTTACATGCTATAGAAGGGATGTTGGATAACATGTTCGTAATGTCTATTCTGTATTCTTCTAAATTATCTGTATTGATATCGTCTACATCGATATGTGAATATTTCTCAAAAGGTTCAACACTGGATCTATCAAGTTCATAAAGACAGGAATGAAGACTCCATTCTTTTGCAATATCCTGAACAAGCGTCCGAATGTAGGTTCCTGGAGAACATGTAACTATAAATGAGAGAATATCATTTTCCAAAGAAACATATTTAAGATCATAGATATGTCTTTCCTTTAGTTGTCTCTCAACTATCATATTATTTCTTGCGTATATGTATAGTGGTTTTCCTTTGTATTTACTAGCACTATACATAGGGGGTGACTGAAAATATGGTCCAATGAACATATTAAATGTATTGATAATATCTTTTTTAGATAGTTTCTTGATATCGTTAAATTCATTCTCAAAAATAATAGGTTCTGATTCATAATCTCCGCATTCGCTAAATGCTCCTAACTTGCATTTTACAATATATGTCTTATTATTTTTTGTAATATAACTAATAAACTTAGTGGCTTCACCAGTGACTATTGGAAGAGTGCCAGTGGCAAGCGGATCAAGAATACCAAATATTCCAGCCTTCTTTATTTTAGTTCTTTTCTTAAAAATCGCGAGAGTCTTACTTGATGTAATGAATTTTTTTTTATTAATTAAAAATACTCCGCTAGACACGAATGAACTATCTCAATGAATCAAGCAGCTTATTGATGCGCTGACCTTTAATCACAGTATCATCAAATATGAACTTGATATCCGGTATCCTTTTTAAGTGAACGTTTTTTGATAAATAGTGCTTTATAGTTGGTTTAAGCTGGTTAATTTTTTTTTCTATTTGATTATAATTTTTTTCCAATGTTGTGAAATAGACAATAGCACTTCTTATGTCCTTACTGACTTTTATATCTGTGATTGTAACTGTATTTTTGATAGTAGGGTTATCAATTCGTGTAACGATGATATTCGCAATTTCTTTATGAAGAAGATCTTCAATTTTATTCATTCTACTCATAAAAAATTATATCGAACGTTTAATTTCTGTTCTTTTATATACTTCTATCTGATCACCAGATTTAATATCATTATAATCTTTTACTCCAATACCGCATTCGGTACCGCTCTTCACTTCCTTAACATCCTCTTTAAATCTTCTCAAAGATTCTAGCTCGCCCTCATAGATGACTGTATTATCACGTAAAACTCTTATAGGTTGGTCTTTTTGAATCGTCCCTTCAGAAACAATCGAGCCGGCTATAGCACCAAGCTTAGACGACCGGAACACATCTTTGACAGTAGCAATACCAATAATTTCCTCTTTTATTTCTGGCTCTAGTTCCCCAGATAAATCAAACTTAACGTTATCAATCAAGTCATAAATAATACTGAAGTATTTGAGTGGCAAATCATGCATCTCAATAAGCTTCTTAGCTTTACTGTCAGCTCTAACATTGAATCCGATAATATGTGCTTCGGCGCTTATTGCTAAATTAATGTCTGATTCTGTTATCCCGCCTACTCCACTATATATAATTTCTAATCCTACATCTGGATTATCAATTGACTGCAGGCTACTTATTATCGCTTCACAACTCCCTTGTACATCAGTTTTAATAAGATAATTTATAATTTTTTTATTATTTGAAGTATCCCCGAAAGACTCAATTGAGAAGTTTTTTTGTTTTGATTGCATTTCAATTTCTTTTTGTTTTTTCTCTCGAGATGATGCAATATCTTTTACTTTTTTCTCATCATCGGTAGATATTAGTTGATCACCGACATTAGGTGTTGCGGATAAACCAGTCAGGACAACTGGAGTACTCGGACCGGCACTTTTTACAGGTTTGCCATACTCATTAAAAAGCGCTCTAACCCTCCCAAAGGTTTGACCCACTAATATAAAATCCTTTTGATTGAGTATTCCGTTTTGAATCAGTACGGTTGCAACCGGTCCCTTACCTTTATCTAATGAAGACTCAATCACGACTCCAGTAGCAGGACCACTATCATGAGCTTTCAGCTCTAATATTTCGGCCTGTAATATAACTGAATCCAAAAGCTTATCAATTCCCTCTCCAGTTAGAGCTGAAATAGGTACAAAGATGGTTTCTCCTCCCCACTCCTCAGGAACAACATTATTAGCAGCAAGATCATTTTTTACTTTTTCTTGATCAGCATTCTCTTTATCAATTTTGTTAATTGCAATGATAAGAGGGACTCCAGCGGCTTTAGCATGCTCAATAGCTTCCTTTGTTTGAGGCATGACTCCATCGTCAGCAGATACTACGAGAATAACTATATCAGTAACCTGTGCACCTCTAGCTCTCATACTAGTGAAAGCAGCATGGCCTGGAGTATCAAGAAATGCAATTTCTCCATTATTCGTGCTAACACGATAAGCGCCTATGTGTTGAGTTATCCCTCCAGACTCAGATTCAGTTATTTTAGACTTTCTTATATAATCTAAGAGTGACGTTTTACCATGATCAACATGGCCCATAATTGTAACGATCGGAGCTCTTATTTTACCATCTGTTATTTTAATTTTCTCTAAAGGTGAAATTTCATCCTCAGTATCTTTAACAACAATAGGTTTATGTCCAATCTCCTCTGTAATAAGAACTGCTGTATCTTGATCAAGAGATTGATTTACAGTGGCCATTACACCCAAGCTCATCATTTTCGCTATTAAGTCTGTATGTTTAAGGGCCATTTGATTTGCTAACTCAGCTACTGTCATCGATTGAGTAATTTTAACGTCTCTTACAACTGGTTCTGTAGGCTTTTCAAATTTATGTGTAGCTTGCAAATCATGAATCTTAGTTTTATTTTTTTTATTTTTGTCTTTTTTTAAACTCGGTGATTTAAGGTGTAACTCCTTATTTTCCATTTTTTCTATTTTCTCATCTTTATCAACTTTATGTTTCTTAGATGATTTTGATTCAGTAGGAGGAGTCTCTTTAGTTGATGATGTCTTTGAAGAATTAACCTCAGTTATAGGATTTTTACTTGGGACTTCTTTTTTTAATACTTTTTTTACGGTAGTTGATTGTTCAACTGATTTTGCAGGTGATGCTTTGGTAATAATTTTTCTTTTTCTTTTAACATGAACCCCGGCAGACGTACCAGTTTTCCTCGGTGATATCGTATCTGTCTTGAGCTTTATGTTATCTTTTTCAGTCATTTTCCTCATTAAACCAGCTTTCTCTGGCTTGCATAATTACTTTACCGGCGGCTTCATTTGAAATATCAATAATATCTAATAGCTCATCAATAGATAAGTCAGCCACATCGCTAATAGTTAATATACCATTATTTTTAAGCAATGTGACTTGATCGTCTGTTAATTCAATTAAATTTGTCAAAGAATTTTTATCATCAATTTCCTTTTGTTGCTTTTCATATTCATCAATAGCTCTTTTTCTAAGTTCATTGACAAGTTCTCTATCAAAACCGTTAATTTCTTCTAGTTCTTCAATTTCACATAAGGCAATTTCATCAATACTTGTGAACCCCTCCTCAGCGAGGATCTTAGCGACATCATTATCAACATTCAAATTTTGTTGAAATTTTTCAGCTGTTTCTTCCTCTTCTTTTGTGTTCTTTATATCAGCATCACTTTTACTCATTACATTCAAGTTCCAACCTGTAAGTTCGCTTGCAAGTCTTACGTTTTGTCCACCTCTTCCTATGGCTTGAGAAAGTTGTTCCTCAGCTACAGCAATATCCATAGTTTTACTAGTTTCATCTACAACTATTGACAAAACTTCTGCAGGAGACATGGCGTTTATGACAAACTTAGCAGGATCATCATCATGTGGGATAATATCAATTCTCTCTCCTGCTAGCTCATTTGATACTGACTGAACTCGTGACCCTCTCATGCCCACACATGCTCCAATTGCATCAAGTTTAGGGTCATTTGACTTCACCGCGATTTTCGCCCTCACACCTGGATCCCTTGAAGCTCCAAGAATCTCTATAATACCCTGTCCTACCTCAGGTACCTCTAAACGAAACAGCTCTATTAAAAACTCAGGACATTTTCTTGAGATATATAGTTGGGGGCCCCTTGACTCTGATTGAACATCCATCAAAAAACCTCTAATTCGATCTCCAGGTTTTATAATCTCTCTAGGTATAAGATTATCTTTTAAAATCATCGCCTCATCTGACACGCTTCCGCTCTCATTTGAACTGAGATCTAAGAAGACATTATTTTTATCAACTCTTCTTACAATTCCAAATAATAATTCACCTATTTTCGGAGAATAAAGGTCAACAATTCTATTTCTTTCAGCGGCTTTTAACCTTGATACAATATTTTGTTTTGCAGTTTGTGCAACAATTCTACCAAATTCGACAGATTCAATTTCTTGAGTTATAAAGTCCCCAACCTCTATACTTGGATCTCTCTCTTTTGCTATGTCAATTAGCATCTTCATCTCATACTCATCATCGATTAATATTTCACTTACAACTTCCCACCTTCTTAAGGTTTGATATGATCCGTCATCTTGGTTGATTGTAACCTGTACATCAATCTCATCATGTGTCTTATTGTCAAGTTTATATTTTTTTTTAACTGCTGATGCTAAAGCATGTTCCATCGCGTCAATGATGATTTCTCTATCTACATTTTTTTCATTTGAAACGGTATCGATTATGAGAAGGATCTCTTTATTCATACTTTAATCTCCCTAATTAGATTAGCTTTCTTTATATTATCAATTGAAATCTCAACAGCAGTTTTTTGATCTTGAAAAACTATTTTATTATTAACAATTTTATACGTCCCAGTGAAACGCTTATGATTGTTAATACTCCTTTTAAGTTCCACAAAGGCTTTCTCTCCTTGATATTTAATAAAATCATTCAAATTAAACAGAGGTCTATTTATTCCTGGGGATGATACTTCTATGTTGTAATCACCATCAATAATGTCATCTAGTTTGATAATATTTTGTGCAACTTTAGTAACATTAGTACATGATTCAATTGTAACTCCATGGCTAGATTCAATCATGATTTGAATAGATTTTTGGTTACGAACACCAAATATTTTTACATTTATAGCTTCAATATTATCATCAAGCATTTCGTTAACTCTGTTCATAAGTTTATCTTCAATATCATTCATAAATATGCATTAAAATGGCCCCATAAGGAGCCGTGATTGTATTGTATATCAAAATTTAGTTAATGCGAGAGAAAATTATACTTTGTTGGTCGCGGGGGCAGGATTCGAACCTACGACCTTTGGGTTATGAGCCCAACGAGCTACCAGACTGCTCCACCCCGCACTGCTTTGAAGTCTATAGTTTATGAGGTTTTTTTTCAAGTCAAATAGAAATATCTACCAGTATGCTGGCTAGGTAGCTCGTTATGTCAAACATGATAAATGGAAATACCCCTAAACCTAGGAGTAGAATTACATTAATCGATAGCAATATATTGTTTCTGGTGTATGTCGAAATTAAGTTTTCTCTGTTCTCAAAATAAATTGTTTTGATGATTCTTAAATAATAATACGCTGATATAACGGTCATCAAAACAACGAGCACTGAAAGTATAATATAAGAGTTATTTATTAGTGCCTGTATGACCATAAGTTTAGCGTGAAATCCAATTAACGGGGGTATACCTGCTGAAGATAACATTGTAATTAATATCAAAATCGCAAAGTATGGATGAGTTTTTGATAAACCAGCTAAATCAGATATATCCTCAATCCCATGACTATTTGAAGTTATATGAGTGATAATTCCAAATGATGCCAAGGCTGTGAATGAGTAGACTATAGTATAATATAACGATGCATTAAGACCATCATCTGTTACTAACCCCATAGCTAAAATAATAAAGCCAATATTAGAAATAGCTGAGTAAGCTAATAACCTTTTCATATTCTCTTGTGTAAGAGCAAATATACTTCCAATAACAATAGATGCAATACCAATGAAAATTAATATATCAGACCAAATAAAAGCTAAAGTTATAAACGGGATGAAGTATAATTTTAGGAAAACCACAAATACAGCTACTTTAGGAAGAGTGCTGAGAAGGATTGTCGTACTCACCAGCGAGCCCTGATAAATATCCGGTACCCAAATATGGAATGGAGCTGCGCCGAACTTAAAACATAAACTTGCAGTGATAAAAATCATACCAAAAATTATTCCTAAAAACTGCACAGAATTATTATTAACACTACTAATTTGCTCAGCTATTTCAAAGTAATCGATAGATCCTGTGAATCCATAAATTAATGAAATTCCAAATAAGAGTATTCCTGAAGACATGGCGCCTAATATATAATATTTGATAGCTGCTTCAGAGGATAATTTTGAGGCTTTATTAAATCCTATTAATGCATACAGCGCTAGTGATAAAAGTTCAATTCCCAAATAGAGCATCAATAAACTATACGCGGATATCATTATCATAGTACCAATCAAACCTAATACTGAGATGGTGAAGTACTCAATTTTGAGGTTATTAAGATAATTTAAATGTCTATAGGTGTAGTGAAATATAATCAGCGCTCCAACTAAAAGTAAAAACTTAATCAAACTAGTAAACTTACTAAACTCATAAGAGCTATAGGCATGAGTAGGAACCTCTGTTAGGGCATAGAAAGATGCTAGAATTATTAAAAACTGTATTAATAGATATGAAAAATATTTTTGTTTCTCAATATAAAGATCAATTACAATAACGAGTAGAATTCCAATAGAAAGTATAATTTCAGGAATATAAAATAAATCAAACATTATGCTCTACCTATTGAAATGGATGTAATGATATCATTAACCGATTTATCTAAGAGATTAAATAAAAAATCAGGGCTTATACCTAGATAAAGTACGAAAATAACAAGAGCGCTTAAGACTATTTTCTCATTGTTCATACATTCTATGTAGCCTTGATGATTTTTCTGGTTATCTCCAAATAAAACATTTTTTCCTAGTTTAAGCGAATATGAAGCAGACAAGATTAGAGATAATGCTGCAAGCAAACCGAAGAGGAAACTAGAACCTAATGCAGATGTGATGACTAAAAACTCTCCAACGAATCCTGATGTACCAGGTAAACCTGAGTTAGCCATCAAGAAAAAAATCATGAGGAAAGAGAATATAGGCATAAACTGGGCAACACCATAGTTATCCTTTATTAATCGTGAATGAGAATATCTATACATAATACCAATACAGAAAAACAAAGCGGCAGATATAAGTCCGTGAGATATCATCTGAATCATTGCTCCCTCCAAGCCTATTTCAGCAGCTGTGGGATTTTTTCCAAGAAGATTAAAAACAAGAAAGATTCCCATAGTGACAAACCCCATATGCGCAACAGAAGAATAAGCAATAAGTTTTTTCATGTCCTCTTGAGCAAAAGCAACAAAACTAATATATATGATTGCAACTAATGATAGGAAGATCATGTACTCACTTAGATATATACCTGCTTCAGTTGTGATAGGTAACAAAAACCTTATCATTCCATAGCCGCCGACCTTGAGAAGAACAGATGCTAATATCACCGAACCACTAGTAGGTGCTTCAACATGAGCATCTGGCAGCCATGTATGCACTGGCCACATTGGGATTTTTATTCCAAAACCAATTAAAAAAGCCAGAAGGATAAGTACTTCTTCCTCGAATGATAGCGTCAGAGAGTAGAAATCCCTTATAGCAAACGAGCCAGCAAGATTTGCAAGATACAGAATAGATATAAGCATCAAGACCGAGCCGAACAAAGTGTAAAGAAAAAATTTAATAGTCGCATATTTTCTATTTTCTCCACCCCATATCCCAATAATTAAAAATAATGGGATGAGTAAACTCTCAAAGAAAATATAAAATAAGATGCTATCAAATGCTGAAAATGTTCCTATTAGCAAGCCTTCAAGAATTAAAAAATACCCTAAGTATGATGACTTGTTTTCATAATTTTCTGATGATGCAAAGATTGCTATCAATAGATTTATAAAAGATGTTAGTAATATTAGTGATACAGAGATACCGTCAACTGCTAGATAATAAAAAATATTTAATCCAGATATCCATACTAGTTTCTCAACAAATTGCAACTCACCAGATAAGTGATCATAAGATTGAAAGAGTTTGATAGAAATAATAAAAACTAAAAAAGTAGTTAATAAAGTTATTAATGCGGATGATGACTTACCAAAATCACTGGAGACGACAAGCATCAAACCTACTATGATAGGCAGCCATACTAAAATGCTTAGTATTGGATAATCTAACATTTAGTGTGCAATCCTCATAATTATCAACAAAAGAATTAGAGCCGAAATAATAATAAGTGAATAATGATAAATATACCCCGTTTGAAGTTTTTTGACTTTATTAGATAGGGAGTTGATAATATTTGATGTGTTGTTTATTAGACCATTGTCAATAGTAGAAATATCAATATCTTTCCATAAAAATCTAGAGATATTATTTTGGATTCTAGGTATAAAATATCTTGAGAGACTATCAAAACCGTATTCTTTTTCTATGACAGCTCTTATGAAGCGTGGAATGCTAATATCAAATGATCTTTTATAAAAGTAAAAATAACTAAAAATTAGACCTGCAAATAAGATTAGAAAATTAATTGTCATGAAGGAGTGTAGAAAGAAATTTAGAGAGTTTATAACATAGTTATTGTAGAAAGATATGGTTAGTTCGTTAGCAGCCAAAGAGTCTTGGAAGAGAAGACCCATCATTAGTGGATCATATATAAATAATCCAAGGAAAACAGCTGGAGCAGTCAAAACGAACAAAGGAAGAAGCATTTGACGATCATTTTCTATTTTGAAATTGTTCTCCTCTGACTTAGGCAGTGAACATTTACCAAAGAAAACTTTAAAAAATATTTTTGACGTATAGAGCGTTGTGGTAAAAATCGATAACAACAACATTAAATATGGTATTGTGTGACCGAAATATCCTACCGCATCGATAATTGACTCTTTTGAATAAAAGCCAGATGTTAAGGGAAATCCAATTAAGGATAATGAAGCATAAAGGAAAGCTAAATAAGTAATTGGCATTACTTTCCTCAGTCCTGCTATCTTTCTTATGTCTTGTTCATGGTGACATTTGATAATAATAGATCCTGCGCATAAAAAAAGTAGAGCTTTAAAAAAAGCGTGGGTTATTAGATGAAACATAGCTAGTGAATATAGTGATGCACCTAATGCGGCTGTCATATATCCTAACTGAGATATTGTAGAGTATGCGATAATCCTCTTTATGTCGTTTTGAACTAAAGCAACTAATCCTAAAAAAAAAGCAGTAATAGAACCAATATACAAAATGAAAATCAATACTCCATCAGTCAATTCGTATAAGGGCGAAAGGCGTGCAACCATATAAATACCAGCAGTAACCATAGTTGCTGCATGAATAAGTGCTGAAATTGGTGTAGGCCCCTCCATGGAATCTGGTAGCCAAAATTGCAACGGTACTTGTGCTGATTTTGCCATTGCCCCAATAAATAAGAGCATGCAGATAGCGCTCAATGCACTAAATGAATATCCAAATATATCCATCCTATCCATATCAATCGAATTTTTTATCTCAAATATCTGATTATAATCTGTGGTGCTGTATGAAAGTAAGATTAAACATAAGCCAAGCAAAAGTCCCACATCTCCAACCCTATTTACCAAAAAAGCCTTGTAGTTTGCACTGATAGCAGATTCTTTTTTTATCCAAAAACCTATGAGTAGATAGGATGATAGTCCTACCAACTCCCAACCAATGAATAGTTGCAAAAAATTATTCGAGAATACAATAAGAAGCATAGAGAAGGTAAAGAAGTTCGTGTAAATAAAAAATCTATTAAATGATCGATCATGTTTCATATAAGAGATCGAATAATAGTGAACTAGTAATGACACTGATGTTACAACGCTACTCATAACTAAAGATAACGAATCGATATAAAGTCCAAAATATAGAGAGAATAATTTTATATCAGCAAATGTAAGAACATTAATTGACTGCGGGACAGAATTAGAGGAGTAATATAAATAGAGAATGAACAATGATAATAGAAAAGAAATTAATATTGATATATTTGAGATGAGGATTGAATATTTTTTTGACCTATTTTGACAAGTTAACAAGAGGAGTGTTCCTATTAAGGGCGAGATAAGCAATATGATTGTTAATGCTGTCAACCCTTTAACTCCGATAAATCATCTACATCTATAGATTTCTTATTTCTAAATAGTACTATTAACAACGCAAGACCAATTGCAGATTCCGCAGCAACAACTGTGAGTACAAAAAAAACAAAAACCTGTCCAGTAAGGTCTCCAAGATAGTTTCCTAGTGTAATGAGGTTAAAGTTCACGGACAAGAACATAAGTTCTAAGGACATTAATAAAACTAGAATATTTTTTCTATTGATGAATATCCCAGCAATAGACAGTGTGAATATAATTGTACTCAATATCAGGTAGTAGCTAATTGGTATCATACTATTCTTTCAAACCTTTAATTACTTTAAGTCTATCTTTTTTTCTTACATCTATCTGTCTTGCTGGATCTTGATATTTATTATTTGGATTCTTACGATATGTTAAAATAATGGCAGACAGTATACCAAGCAGAAGTATTAATCCTGCTATCTCAAATTCAAGAATATAATCTGTAAAAAGAACAAAACCTAGATTTTCTGTATTACTCTCACTTATGATATTTATGCTACTTATTGCGTTATAGTTAATGTTCTCGAAAGTATTAATAAAGAATAAGATAATTAGGATATTAAAAACTATAAAAATTCCTATTCCCAATGGTAAATATTTAATATAGGCTGCATTTTTCTTTGCAATATTTATATCAAGCATCATTACAACAAATAGAAAGAGGACCATTACTGCACCTACATAAACAAGAATGAGTATGATTGATAAAAATTCAGCTCCTAATAAAAGCCATAAGACAGCAGATAGAAAGAATGAAAAAACTAAATTGATTGCAGATAAAACAGGGTTTGAAGATGTAATTACTTTTATAGATGTGAAGATTAGTAATGAGCTAAAGATGATGAAGGTTATGAGCTCAATATTCATAGTTTATTTCTTTCTCTATCTTTTAGTTCTTCTTTCTCATACATATCGCCTATTTTGAGGAGATCAAGTTTATTCATGACACTGTCCTTTCTCCGCTCAAAATGATACTCAAAAATGCCTGTCTCTACAATTGCATCGACTGGACATGCCTCCTCACAGAACCCGCAATAAATGCACTTGAATAAATCAATTTCATATTTAGTAGTTCGCCTTGTCTTATCACTTCTTTCCTCAGTATCAATTGAAATGGCTAATGCAGGACATACTGCTTCACATAATTTACAACCAATGCATCTCTCTTCGCCATTTGGATATTTTCTTAGCGCATGCAAGCCTCTGAATCTTGATGATAAAGGTGTCTTTTCCTCAGGATACTGAATAGTTATAGGTTCCTTAGAAAGTTTTTGACCTGTAATTTTCAGTCCTTTTAATATCTCAAGAAAAAATAAACTTTTTATAAACTTAATGATTTTATTCATAATTATAGTGGCAAATATTTAAGATATATTAGTATACCTATAACTGTAAGCCAAAAGAATGTTATTGGTAAAAAAACTTTCCAACCCAAACGCATAATTTGGTCATATCTATATCTTGGAAGAGTTGCTCTTAACCATAAGAACACGAAAATGAAAATCATTGTTTTTAATGATAGCCATACGAATCCAGGAACGAAGGCAAAATATATATCTAAAAAAGTTCCTTGAAATGGGGAAAGCCAACCGCCAAAAAATAATATACTAGATAGTATACTAATTAGGATTAAATTCATGTACTCCGCCAGGAAAAACATGGCAAATGCCATTCCAGAGTACTCAACATGAAATCCTGCTACAATTTCAGATTCGCCTTCAGACACATCAAATGGTGCTCTATTAGTTTCAGCAACGCCAGCAATGAAATAAATTAGAAATAGTGGAAACAGCGGCAACCAATACCAATTAAAGATTGAGCCTGACTGTTCTTGAATAATAACTTGTAAATTCAAACTACCCGATAACATCAATACTCCGACTAAAGCGAAACCCATTGCAATTTCATATGCAATTATTTGAGCAGCAGATCTCATCGATCCAAGAAAAGCATACTTTGAATTAGACGCCCAACCAGCGAGAATCACTCCATAAACACTTAAAGAAGTAAGGGCTAATATAAATAATAAGCCAGCATTAATATTTGAAATAATAAATAATTCAGACAAAGGGATTACTGCCCAAACTAACAAAGATGGAACAAGCATAAGCATTGGCGCAGTCAGAAAAATGCCTTTACTAGCGTTAGTTGGTATTATAATTTCTTTTGATACTAACTTAAGTACATCAGCTATAGGTTGCAAAAGACCAGAAGGTCCTACTCTTGTTGGACCCATTCTTGATTGCATAAAACCAATAATTTTTCTTTCAGAATATGTGACATATGCAACAATTAAAAATAAGGGGATCACGACTGTAAGTATCGATATCACAGTGTTAATGATATAAAAGATAATATCCATAATTATAGGTCTACTTCTGTATTATAGGCGCCTATCTTCTCTTTATGTGTACCACCTATTTTTACTAAAACAGTATTTATTGGCTTAGCATGTTTTTTTTGTTTAATAGTAAGTTTCAATTTATTATTATTTTCGTTTAATATTATTTTGTCATTATCTGAAACCGTTTTATCAAGCGGTATGCTGAAATAATCATCATTATCATGAGTATTTAGAAGAGAGTTACATCTTCTAAGTGTAGGATTAGAGGAGTTGGGGTTTCTAATAACTATTTTTTCTAGGAAATTAGAATTTTTGACATTATCTAAGTTTGCAATTTGTACAAAATTATTGTTCACATTAATCTTAGCTAGTATAGCTCTAATACTTTTTTTGACACCTTCATGAGTCAAACTACTATCAAATGAATTGCATATGGTTAACAAAATATCTGCTCCATCCTTACTTTCACCAAGTGGATTAATAATTTTCTCGTACTGTTGTAGCTTTTTATTTGTATTTATATATGATCCGCTAGACTCAACTTGAGTTGATAGAGGGAATACAATATGAGCATATTTTTTAATTGATTCTGTCATATATGATGAGAAGAAAATATTAGCCTTGGATTTCTTTAGTTTTTCTAATATTTTGTTGTCATCTGAGAAATCATATTCTGGTTCAAGATTATAAATCACTAAAAGGTCATCTGTATCACTCAATAATTCATAGTTCCCAGATTTATCAGTTTTATTAATAGCGACTCCTCCTGGCAATCTGTGCGGCACTATCCCCATAGCCCACGCCCCAGATGTGTTTGCCTGGTCACCTAATAATGACAACTTCATATTATTAGATTCTGCATACCTACTAATATTGTTCAGAATATTAGAATAGTTTGAAAGATATGAAATTGCTGGACCAAGTATAATAAGGTTATTTCCTGTTTTATCTATATCTACATTTGTTTCGGTAGTCGATGTGTTAAAGCAATCTGCCAGCTCTTGACTGTTTAAAACATGAGATTTTTTCAGTGGAAAGTTTTCCTCAAATTCATAAGTTGCAAATGAGAAAATACTGGTATCATTATTTTTGATTGCCTCTCTGAAGTAGATTGATAAAATTGGAAACTCTTTTGAAACGTTTGTACCGATAATTATGATGTTATCAAGATTTTTTATTTCAGATAGTTTGATATCAAAAGATGGGATAGTCGGAAAGTTTTTCTGATACCTGAAATCACACTCCTTTGATCGATGGTCAATTTTTCCTATATTATTCTCTCTGAGTAAATGCTGAAAAAGATACATTTCCTCGCATGATGACTGAGCAGACATAATTCCACACGATTTTTTTGAGTATAATTTCAGAGACTCAATTAAGTAATCAGAAATAGTATTAAAATCAGTCTTTTCAAGATTGTCACCTCTTCTTATCAAGGGATGTAATATCCTATCATCTGATTTTATACCTTCATAACCAAATCGATCATTATCTGATAGCCATGATAAATTTATTTCTTCATCTTCTTTCGGAATACAGCGCTTAATCTCATCCTTATATGTATGATAAAAAATATTAGAACCAAGACAATCATTTGAAGAAATAGATGATGTTTGTTTTAAATCCCAAGTACGTGCGCTGTATTTATACAGACTATTATTGAGCGCACCGACAGGACATAAGTCAATTACATTACCAGAAAGTTGAGATGAGAGACCTTGATTTATAAATGTCTCAATTTTAGTTTCTTCACCTCTACCTGTCATACCTAACTCTTTTATGCCAGCAACCTCCTCACCAAACCTTACACATCTACTACAATGAATGCATCTAGTCATTTCAGTGCTAACTAGATCTCCAATATCTTTGTCAATAACGGTTCGCTTTATTTCATTATAAGCAGATTTGTAATCACCATGTTCTAGGGAGACGTCCTGAAGCTCACATTCACCAGCTTGATCACATATTGGACAATCAAGTGGATGATTGATTAACAAAAATTCCATTGTATTTTTTTGTGCCTGTGATGCAGAAGTATTAGTTGTATTAACTTTCATGCCATCTCTAACTAGAGTTGAGCATGCTGGTTGTGGATATTTAGCGCCCTCGACATCAACGAGGCACATCCTACAACTTGCTACAATACTTAACCTTTTATGATAACAGAATCTAGGAATATGAATTTCGTTACGATCTGCTACCTGAATGATAGTATCATTTTCGCTTACCTCATATTTTGTATCATTTATATATATATGCATTTAGATAATCATTGATTGTTTTTTTTCTACAAAATATTCAAACTCATTCCAAAAGTTTGTGAGGAAACTCTTTACCGGCATAGCTGCTGCATCTCCTAAAGCACATATACAATGTCCTTCGATCTGGTTCGCAACTCTGTTGAGTAAATCCAGATCAGATTGACTTCCATGGCCAGATCTTATCTTTACAAGTGTTTTATATAACCAGCCAGTTCCCTCTCTGCATGGTGTGCATTGACCGCAAGATTCTGCATAGTAAAATCTTGATATTCTCTCAAGAACCGATACCATGCATGTTGACTCATCCATCACAATAACTCCGCCAGAGCCTAGCATGGTGCCAATTTTCATAAGTGGTTCATAATCCATGGGCGTATCCATTATAACCTCACCTTTTACAACAGGTACTGATGATCCGCCAGGTATTACAGCTTTGAGTTTTTTATTATCCAAAACTCCACCACATTCGTCTAATAATTTCGAAAATCGTGTTCCCAGAGGAGCTTCAATCACATTTGGTTTAGTTAAGTGCCCGCTCATACAAAACATTTTTACTCCATGTGAATCACCTTCTCCAAGATTTTTGTACCAATCTGTACCATTCTTAATGATATAAGGTATAGATGATAGAGTTTCTGTATTATTTATTATAGTTGGCTTGCCATAGAGGCCTTGTACTGCAGGAAATGGTGGCTTGATTCTTGGCATACCCCTCTTTCCTTCAATAGATTCAAGCATCGCTGTTTCCTCACCAACTATATATGCTCCAGCTCCAATTAGTGGGATTATGTCTATTGATATATTGGATTCTAGTATATTAGTGCCTATGAGTTTTTGATCATATGCCTCTTTAATTGCATTATTAGTCACATTCCATTGATCACCAATAAATTCTCCTCTTAAATAATTATAGCCAACAGATGCTCCAATAGCGTAGCACGCTATTAACATTCCCTCGATTACAGAGTGAGGATTATATCTTAGTATATCTCTGTCTTTGCAAGTACCTGGTTCACTCTCATCTGAATTACAGACTAAATATTTCTGTGAGTCATTTGGTGATATAAAGGACCATTTCAATCCAGTTAGAAACCCAGCTCCGCCTTTACCTTTAAGTTGAGATTCTTTTACCGTATTTATTATCTCAGACTTTGAGGTTTTCTCTGTAATTATTTTCTTCCATGCAGAGTATCCACCTAGTTTGATATAAGTATCAATAGATGATGGGTTTTTATGCCCGAAGGTTTGTGTACATACTTTAATCATCTTTTATGCCATCTAAAATCTTATCTATCTTTTCATAAGTTAAATTCTCATAATTTATATGATTAACTTGCATCATTGGTGCTCCATTACATGCAGCAAGACATTCCATCTCATCCTTGAGATAAAATTTGTTATCTTTGGTAGATTCTCCAATTTTTACTTTAAGTTTTTTCTCTATGTAGTTGACGATTTGATCAGAATTTCTCAACATGCATGATACGTTTGTACAAACCGAAATAATATTTTTACCAATAGGTTTAAGGCTAAACATAGAGTAAAAAGTTGCAACTTCATAAACATCTATTTTTTGAACATTCAAATAATCAGCAAGTGATTCAATCAACTCGTTGGTTAGATATCCATTATTCTCATGTTGGATGATAAGTAACGACTCTATAATTGAAGATTTATTTTGATCATCAGGAAATTTACTTTTAATAGAATCTATTTCCTTTTTTATTTTATCTGAAAGAGAAATATTCATTATCTATCTATCTCCCCAAACACGATATCTTGTGTTCCAATTATAGTTACTACATCTGATAGCATATGTCCTTTAGCCATTTCATCAAGTGAGGCTAAGTGTGGGAATCCTGGTGCTCTAATTTTGAGCCGATATGGTTTATTAGCTCCGTCTGAAATTAAATATATACCAAATTCACCTTTTGGTGCCTCTACACAAGCATAAGTCTCTCCAACAGGTAGACAGTAACCTTCACTGAATAACTTGAAATGATGTATTAAAGATTCCATGCTTTCTTTCATGTCATCTCTATCAGGTGGAGCTATTTTATAATTCGATGATATATACTCACCATTATCGGTTTTGAGCCAATTGCAACATTGCTTGATTATTCTTGCAGATTCTCTCATCTCTTGCATCCTAACTAAATATCTATCATATGAATCACCCTCAGTCCCAACAGGTATATCAAATTCCAGATCTTTATAAATTTCATATGGCTGTTTTTTTCTGAGATCCCACTCGATACCTGATCCTCTTAGCATAGGTCCAGTAAAGCCAAGATCAACTGCTCTCTCAGGAGAAACTACTCCAATACCAACAGTTCTTTGTTTCCAGATTCGATTGTCAGTTAGGAGATTTTCATATTCATCAACGTTTTTTGGAAATCTATCAATAAAACTTTCAATGAAATCTAAAAGTGAGCCTTCGCGGTTGTAATTTAGTTTCTCTACTTGGTCAAGGTTTTGGTTTTTATTAAGCATATATTTTGGCATGACATTAGGTAAATCTTTTGAAACTCCTCCTGGTCTGTAATAGGTAGCATGCATTCTAGTACCAGATACTGCCTCATAACAATCCATTAGATCTTCTCTTTCTCTGAAAGCGTATAAAAATACAGACATAGCTCCTATATCAAGTGCGTGCGCACCCAACCACAGAAGATGATTTAATATTCTTGTGATTTCATCAAACATAACCCGTATATATTTTGATCTCTCTGGTATATCGAGCTTCATAATGTCTTCTATTGCTAAAACATAGGCATGCTCATTGCACATCATGGATACATAATCTAAACGATCCATGTAACCTATATTCTGATTATAGGGCTTAGACTCTGCTAGCTTTTCTGTTGCCCTATGAAGAAGACCGATGTGAGGATCTGCGCTACGAATCACCTCTCCGTCCATCTCTAAAATTAGCCTAAGCACGCCATGAGCAGCAGGATGCTGTGGGCCAAAATTCATTGTAAAATTCTTATAATCGCTCATGTCATTTCTTTCGGATAACCTTAGGCACTAATGTCCTTGGGTTGATATCTACAGGTTCATTGATTACTTTCCTCTGCTCAGGATCATATCTCACTTGTGTATTACCTACTAGCGGGAATTTCTTTCTAAAAGGGTGTCCTATAAAACCATAATCTGTGAGAATTCTTCTTAAATCATTGTGCCCCTCAAAAAGGACGCCAAATAGATCATAGGCTTCCCTCTCATACCAATCTGCTGCTGCATATAAATCTGTAACAGAAGGGATTATTAGAGAGCTGTTATCAAGGAAACATTTAATTCTTATTCTCAAGTTCTTTTTGATCGATAATAAGTGATAGATAACACAGAGTTCATAATCATCATCATCTGTCTCATCCGAAAAATCAATTCTACTGTGAGAGGTTGGTTTTATTCCTCTATTATAACCCGTACTGGTGGCTTCACGTGTTTGCCATTCAGACTTACCATACTCAATATAATCAACAGCACAAAGATCAATAAGCTGTGTAAATTGTAAATTTTTATCCTCTTTAAGTAGGGTTAAAATCATCTTTAATTTTGATTTTTCTACGATGACCGTTATCATATCTGTTTCAATATAGTCAACAATGTGATCGGTAAGTAATTCCCTGATTTTGTTCATAATTACTTAATCTTAATTCTATTTTTATTTCTTATCTTATTTTGTAACTGAAGAATCCCATACAAAAGAGCTTCTGCAGTAGGAGGACAACCTGGAACATAAACATCAACAGGTACAATTCTGTCGCAACCACGGACCACAGAATATGAATAGTGATAATACCCTCCGCCATTAGCACATGATCCCATTGAAATAACCCATTTTGGATCTGCCATTTGGTCATAAACCTTTCTAAGTGCGGGAGCCATTTTATTAACAAGAGTGCCTGCAACAATCATCACATCGGATTGTCTGGGGCTTGGTCTAAATAACATACCGAATCTATCCAAATCATATCTTGAAGCACCAGCATGCATCATTTCAACTGCACAACAGGCTAGTCCAAAAGTCATTGGCCATAACGAGCCAGTCCTTGCCCAGTCAAAAAGGCTTTCCGAGTCGGCAAGAACAAATCCATCTCTCTGTATATTCTCTAATCCCACTCTAAAGCTCCTTTCTTCCATTCATATATGAATCCAATTAAAAGAATAAAAATAAATATTGCCATTGCTAGATAACCTTCTAATCCAATGTGATCTAAAACCACTGCCCAAGGGAAAAGGAAAGCGATTTCTAAATCAAAGATAATAAATAAAATTGCAACAAGGTAAAATCTTACATCAAATTTCATTCTAGAATCTTCAAAAGGTTCAAATCCACATTCATAGGGTGAATTTTTCTCGTCATCAGGATTGCTACCTCCAAATATAAAACCTGCGGAAAGCATGACCGTCGCAAAAAGCAACGCTAATGCTAAAAATATTAATATTGGTAGGTATTCATAAAGCATGTCTTATTATATCCTATATATAATCAAATACTAATTAGCATAACATTAAATATGGATTCAAAAAATACGTTAGAAACATTAGAAAATGTAAGAGAAAGCATATCCTTTTATTTAAGCGAGGGGGTCAAAAATAGAAAATCAGATTTCAGAACTTTTACTTTATGTACATCAACAGATAAGCCAGCTGGGAGAACTGTAGTTCTCCGGGGATATAATAGAGAGAATGGAATAATTACAGTTCATTCAAATTTCCATGCTGAGAAGATCATAGAGATTAATAAAAATTCAAATGCTTGCTGTGTCTTTTACAGTAAAGCAAAAAAAATCCAGATCAGATGTTTTGGTAGAGCAGAAGTCAATCATAATAATGATAAATCATCTAAAGCATGGAGCAATATGAGTGACATGTCCAAAGAATGTTATTTTCAAAAACCTTATCCAGGAAATGTTATCAATAACTATGATAGCTTTTCAAAGAATGTTATAGATAGAGAAAGCGACTCCTTTGTTGTAATCAATATACATATTGAAAAAATAGATTGGCTGTATCTGAAAAGAGAAGGTCATAGACGAGCTAATATTTTTATAAATCAAATGTCTAAAGATACATGGGTAAGCCCGTAGTTTGATTGCCGATGGCCGGACTCGAACCGGCACGACTTTCGCCACTGCCCCCTCAAGACAGCGTGTCTACCAATTCCACCACATCGGCTTAAGGTTTATCAAATTTTTCTTGGTCGTCAACTATCTCTTTTTCTATAGTCTCATTGATAAGACTTTTTGATGTTTTACTTTTATTTGATGAGATATAAGCAAGGCTCAAGCTAGTTACAAAAAAACTAAGAGCAATTATCGTAGTTAATTTATTGAGAAAAGTTGCGCTACCTCTAGCGCCAAATACAGTTGAAGATGCTCCGGAACCAAATGCTGCCCCTGCGTCCGCACCCTTACCCTGTTGAACAAGAACAAGAACTATCAAGATTACTGCAAGTATTATATGAATTGTCAGTAGGGCTGTTTGCATTGTGTATTTATCTCAAATTGTGGAGCAAATATCAATAAATTTTTTTGATATCAATGATGCTCCCCCAACAAGAAGTCCATCCATGTGATTTGTTTTCATAAGCTCTGCGGCATTATCGGGTGTAACACTCCCACCATATAAAATCTTGATGGAGGAATAACAACTGTCAACTTTATTCAATGTACTTCTAATAAAGCTAAAAATATCACTTAATTCAGACATAGATGGAACTAATCCTGTGCCTATAGCCCAAACAGGCTCATATGCTAAAGTCAGATTTTTGGGATGTTTTTTTAAGTTACCCTTATTTTGCTTAATGAGACTATTAATCTGATTTCTTAAAATAGTTTTTGTCTTTCTCCCTTTATATTCTTCAAGAGTTTCTCCGATACAATATATGATACGAATATTATTTTCGAATAATCTAGTGACTTTACCAGAGAGGGCTCTCTCAGTCTCATTAATAATATGTCGCCGCTCAGAATGACCAACTAAGCAGTAATTAACTTTCAGATCTTTTAGCATAGATGCTGATATTTCTCCGGTGAATGCGCCATCATCATAGGCAGAGACATTCTGAGAACCAAGTTTTATTTTTTTAGAGACTAGCTTTTGTATTGGTATGAGATATACAGATGGAGGAAAAATTATCACTTCATGTTTACATTTCATCCTTGCTAAGGCTGAAATGGTGCCCTTCGTGAGAGTGACTGAACTTTTCAAATTCCCATTTTGCTTCCAGTTACCGGCTATTATTTTCTTTGGCATTATGATATCGATTTAATTATTTTCTCTGCATCACGCAATATTTGGGAAGATTCATGTTCTATGAGCACCCTTATTAATGACTGAGTTCCAGATTTTCTAACAAGAATTCTACCATTATTCTCTAAAATTTTTTCAACTTTGCTGAAAATTAATTGATTCTTTTTTAGAAAATCAGCGGGCGACATACTTTCTATATTTATTAATTTTGATGGGATCTTAAGACTGGTAGGATATATGGCATTGATATTGTTATCTAAACCATAAAGTAGATGAATAAATTTAATCATAGTCACAAGTCCATCTCCGATTGGTATGCCTGCTATATTAGTATGAATGATATGACCAGAAGATTCTGCACCTATGAAAGCATGATTATTAATTATCGATTGAAGAACATTCTTATCCCCGACATCTGTCTCTAGAAAATCTATGCCATTTTTTTCTAAATTCTTTCGGATACCATAATTAGTCATTACTGTGCCAACAACTTTTTTATTTTCTTTTGATTGAAATGAAAAAAGATAAAGGAGATCGTCACCATCGAGTATATTCCCTGAATTACTAACAATAATTGCCCGATCTCCATCCCCATCAAAGCATACCCCAAAATCAAAATTATCAGATTTTTTACTATCCCTAGAGTCTAGGATTATATTCAGTAAATATTCTGGATGAACTGCACCACACTGATGATTAATATTTTTACCATCAGGAGAATGATTGAATAGTGTTAATGAGATATTTTCTGGCCATTGAATCTCAGAGATAATATTTGACATTGCACCATTTGCACAGTCTACAGCAATCCTCAATTTATGGGACAACTTAGTTTCAGAGTGTACTAATTCAGATATGAACTTTATATATAATTCCCGTGTTGAATTATTTATTGATAGATCAAAGCTTGTCTTGCTAACATCATGTAATTGTTCTCCTAATATTTTCTCTATCATGGCTTCTTGTTCGAACGTTATTTTAAATCCAAGCTTATCAAAAACTTTTATACCATTGTCGGAATATGGATTATGTGATGCTGTGATCTCTATCCCTATCGCATCTAGGTGGCTATTTTGTGAAAGAATAAAAGTTAAAGCGGGCGTGGGAAATAAACCCAAATAAATAATTTGATACTCTCTATCATAGAAAATGCCTTCAATGATTTTTTGACATAAAATATTCGATGATTCTCTACCATCATGTGCGATAAAGATTTTTTTAATTGTCTTATCGTTAAATGATCTAGATATTGCATAACCTATATTTGGAATTGTTGAGTCATCAAGTGGATATTCTCCATATCTACCTCTAATACCATCCGTCCCAAATAAAGTCATGATTATCTAACTATTAAATCCATGAAGTTTAATAACATTCTAGTTTCTCTCACATCATGAACTCGCAAAATCTTAGCTTTATTCCTAACCGCTAAAACTGTAGCAGCTAGTGATCCGTATAACCTTTCTGATGCTGGCTTATTTATTACATTTCCAATCATACTTTTACGAGATATACCAGATAAGACTCTGCACCCAATTTGAGAAAATTTCTCCAGCTGGTTGAGTATTGTGTAGTTATGTTCGAGTGTCTTTCCAAAACCAAACCCAGGATCAATAATAATTCTATTCTTACTAATTCCTGATTTTAAACATAGATCTACCTTATCTTTCAGATATTTGAAAATGTCTTCGACGACATTATTATATTTCGGATTATCTTGCATATTCTTTGGTGTACCCTGCATATGCATTAATGAAATTGATAAATTATTTTCTCGAATAATTTCTAACATAGCATCATCTTCAAGTGATGATATATCATTAACTATATCTATTTTATATTTAAGCAAACTTTTGATTACATCGGCGCTTCTTGTATCGATAGAGATTGGTATATCAGTTATCTCTCTAACTGATTCTACTACAGGCATGATCTTACTTATTTGCACTTCACTTGATACAGGATTTGATCCTGGTTTTGATGATTCAGCACCGATATCTATAATATCAGCACCCTCTTCTATCAAATATTTTGCTTGTTTAACTGATGAAGAAATGTCGTTGTAAGAACCTCCATCATAGAATGAGTTTTCAGTTATATTTAGAACACCCATTATCTCAATCTTATTCATTACCTACTCTTAATTGATCCTGATATCTAGAAACGCGCTCGATAAATTTTTTTTGATACCAAAGAAACTCATTATCTTTAATAATAAATTCCTGAAATTCTAGTTTCGGAGTACAAACTAAAATCACACCTTGTTTAATATTTGTTTCATGTTGTAAGTTATGAGCTAATGCATATGCACACGTTTGAAGGAAATAGTCTGTTATCCATTCTCTTTTTTTTGTTTTTGTTGATGACTTAAAATCTATTATAGACTCCTCATTATCATATACACCACATAAATCTGTAGTTCCAGCATGCGATTTTGGGTAATACAAAGGTGTTTCACATCCCCATATCTCATCTAATTTTTTTTCAAGGGCTTGATTGATAATTACTTCGGACATTTTTTTTTCATTATCATTTAATATTTCAAAGTCAAGAGACTGTTTGCCATGAAGAGCGTCTTCGAGATATTTGTGCATTTTATCACCTCGGAGGGTTGACTCTTTAGAAATCCTAGTGGCTTCGGAGTATCCAACTCTCTCTTTCCATGCGTTAAGTGAATCTTTTTCTTTTTGTGATTTGGTTTTTTCTAGAATGGTTGTTACAGATGGAACTTTTTCTCCGTTTAAACTATAGTGTCTTGCACCAGATTTATCCGTAGCTCTGTGCAAGCTTGTATAGGTAAATCTTTTATTCCAGAGGTGTAACAAAGGTATAGTCCATGCTAGTAATGTGTCTATATACTAACATGAACTACATTCTATGTCTTATGATGCAGGCGATGCTGAAGGACTATCTTTCGAAGATACATCAGCGGATTTTCCTGATGAGCTATTATCATCATCTGACCAGCTATCAGGTGCGTCAGGTACCTTACCCTCCATAATCTGATCGATTTGTTCAACGTCAATAGTCTCATATTTCATTAGAGCGTCTGCCATTAAATGCATTTTATCTAGGTTATCCTTGATAAGTTTGGTGGCTCTTGAATATTGGGTATCAATTATTTTTCTAATTTCACCATCGATAGAGCTTGCCGTTTCGTTGGAAATATTCTTATTATTCTGCGATGCAGACTTGCCAAGAAATACCTCTTGTTGCTCCTCTCCATAGGCAAGTGGCCCCATCTTATCTGATAAACCCCACTTAGTTACCATGTTTCTTGCTAAATCAGTAGCTCTCTCAATATCATTAGATGCACCGGTTGTTACTGCGTCATCGCCGAAAATTAATTCTTCAGCAACTCTTCCACCAAATAGTGCAGCAATCATGCTATTGATACGCTGTCTACTGTTACTATATCTGTCTTCCTCAGGCAAGAACATCGTTACACCAAGTGCTCTGCCTCTTGGGATGATACTAACTTTGTAAACTGGATCATGATCAGGAACCAATCTACCAACAATTGCGTGACCTGCTTCGTGATAAGCAGTAAGTTTTTTCTCATCATCGTTCATAACCATAGATTTTCTCTCACCACCCATGAGAATTTTATCTTTGGCTTTTTCAAAATCATCCATATCAACAATTTTTTTGTTAGCTCTTGCAGCAAATAGTGCAGCTTCATTTACCAAGTTGGCCAAATCGGCACCAGAGAAACCTGGAGTACCTCTTGCTAATATTTTTGGATTAACATCATTTGCTATTGGAGTCTTTCTCATATGTACTTTGAGAATCTGCTCTCGCCCACGTATATCTGGAAGAGGAACTGTAACTTGTCTGTCAAATCTTCCTGGACGAAGCAATGCTGGGTCTAAAACGTCCGGTCTGTTGGTAGCAGCAATAACGATGACTCCCTCATTACCCTCGAATCCATCCATTTCTACAAGGAGTTGATTAAGTGTTTGCTCACGTTCATCATGGCCACCGCCTAGTCCTGCTCCTCTATGTCTACCAACGGCATCTATCTCATCAATGAAGATAATGCATGGGGCATGTTTTTTTGCTTGCTCAAACATATCTCTCACTCTAGATGCACCGACACCCACGAACATTTCAACAAAATCAGAACCTGATATAGTGAAAAATGGGACTTTAGCTTCTCCTGCAATCGCTCTTGCTAGTAAAGTTTTACCAGTTCCTGGCGAGCCAGACATTAGAACACCTCTTGGAATATTTCCTCCAAGATTTTGAAATTTTGCAGGGTCACGCAAGAAATCAACCAATTCTTTGACTTCTTCTTTTGCCTCTTCAACTCCAGCTACATCTTTAAATGTGACTTTGACTTGGTCTTCAGTTTGCATTTTTGCCTTACTTTTACCAAATGACATTGCGCCACGACCACCGCCGCCACCTTGCATTTGTCTCATGAAAAATATCCATACGCCGATTAGAAGTAAGAATGGAAACCAATGAATAAATATTTGAGCCAGGAATGATTGTTTTTCTGGGGCTTTTCCACTGATGCGAACTTTACCTTTTATTAATTCGCCTATAAGTGCAGAATTATCAGTTTCAGGACTGTAAGTCATGAACGTCTCACCTGACTTGAATGAACCTGATATTTCTCTACCCGAGATTGTAACTTCCTCAACTTGCCCAGTTTGAACTTGTTGCATGAAGTCTGTGTAATTAAACTCTTGTGATGTGGCATTTCTTCCGCCAACACCTGTAAACAAAGACATAATCACTACTGCAATTATTGTCCATATAACTAAATTTTTGACTAAATCTCCCATAATACTCCTACTTTAGAATCATTCTAAGTTTGACATTATTAACCATCTATTTCAATCATATCAGTCTTTATAACCAATACAAATAAAGAAAACCTCATTGCTTCTTGATCTAGAGGAATCCGGTTTATACGTATTGATCTCGTTAAATAGCATATTTAATCTCTTCTTCACTAAATCATATGATGATCCATTAAAAAACTTCATAACTAAAATCCCTTTTACTTTAAGAAAATCTGAGCAAATACTTGAAATCGATTCAAATATCTCGAAAAAGTGAGCCTGATCAACATCTTCTATACCTGTAATGTTAGGGGCAATATCTGATAAAACAAGGTCTGCCTTGTTTATAATTTTCTTCATTTCCTCCCTATCTCCAGAATTATTGATATCCCCATTGATAAAATGAACTCCTTGAATAGGTTCCATGACTATCTTATCAACTGCTATAAGGTTTTTGCTCTTGTAATTTCGTATTATATACTCTGACCAAGAACCTGGTGAAGCTCCCAGGTCAATAATTGTATTTGAGGACTTAACAATCTTATACTTCTCATCGATTTCTTGAAGTTTATGAAATGCTCTCGATCTAAAGCCTGATGATATAGACATTTTCACATATCTGTCTTTAGTGTGTTTCTTAAGCCAATTTTTTGTACTTTTCTTTTTTGTCATTACGTTATAACCTATGTCAATGGCTAAAGTAACATTGAAAGGAAATGAAGTTAACACCAATTCGGAAATAGTTAAAGCTGGTGAATCTGCCCCAAATTTTGTTTTAGTAGATTCTGATCTTAACGATGTTAACCTCGATAGCTATCAAGGAAAAAACAAAATTTTAAGTATCGTGCCAAGTCTTGACACGCCAGTGTGTCAAAAATCAACACTGATATTTAACGAGAAAGTATCTAAACTTGATAATACTGTCATGTTAATAGTCTCCAGCGATTTGCCATTCGCAATGAAGCGCTTTTGTACTTCAGAGTCACTAGATAATGTTATTCCAGTATCGATGATGCGATCACGTAATTTTGCAAAAGATTATGGAGTGTTATTAATAGATGGTCCTTTATCAGGTATAACATCAAGAGCAGTTGTTACCATATCACCAGACAATAAGATACTTCATTCTGAACTTGTCTCAGAAATAGCTAACGAACCAGACTACCAAGCTGCTTTAGACTCGCTGAAATAATAATGTCATTCACAAAAAAAATCATTGTTTCAATGATTTTAGGAATTATTATTGGAATTGCTTTTAATCTTACAGATTTAATTGAATCAGCTCTAGGCGACTACATAACTAGCGCCTTAGATTTGATCTCTTATATTTTTCTATCATCATTAAAACTAATTATAGTACCACTAATATTTTTCTCGATTGTATGTGGCATTATCTCATTATCAGATGACGTATCCATATCAAGACTTGGTATAAAAACATTATTGTCTTATACCGTTACTACTGTGATTGCAATATCTCTTGGTCTATTTTTTTCATCTTTTATAAGTTATGAGCCAATCCAAGTGCAAGACTTAGACAATACTATAGACATTGGTAATATTGAAAGTGATGTGAGTATATTTCCCAATAATATTTTTAAATCTTTAACAGAGGGAAATATTATCCATCTATTGATCTTTGCGGTTTTGATTGGCATTTCAGCTTCAAGAATTAAAGGTAAAATTAAAACATTTATTCAATACTTTTATGATTTTAATGATGTTATAAACGAACTCGTGAAGATAATAATATCATTCACGCCATTGGCAGTATTTTGTATACTTGCCAAAACTTTCTCGACACAAGGCATAGAGACAATAATCCCCCTAGCAAGTTATTTTTTTACGGTTGTTTTTGTACTTTTATTTCATTTCTTTTTTACTTTTTCTATTTTATTAAAGCTTTTTACTACTTTAAATCCGATCAAATTTTTCCAAAACTTAAAAGATGTAATTATTTTTACTTTTAGTACTTCCAGCAGCAGTGCATCAATACCATTCACGCTGAGAGCTGCTAATGATAAATATGGAATTGATAAGTCAATAAGTACCTTTACTGTCCCTCTCGGCGCGACAATTAATATGGATGGTACAGCTATCATGCAAGGGTGTGCCACATTCTTCCTAGCAAGTCTTTATGGGATTGATCTTGGGGTTAGTGAGATAATTACAATTGTTATTACTGCAACGATAGCATCAATTGGAACAGCCGGTATTCCAAGCGCAGGAATTATCATGTTAACAGTTATATTTACTCAGATTGGAATACCTTTAGAGGGTATTACTCTTTTACTTGGTGTAGATAGACTTCTTGATATGATGAGAACATCTGTAAATGTAAGTGGTGATCTTTGTATTAGCTGCGTTGTTGCATCCAGTGAAAATAAAATAAATCAAAAAGTTTTTAATTCTTGATCTTTATAAGATTGAATTATGCCTTTGTTTTAAATCTTGTGCATCAAAATCGTCAATGAATTTTATGGCTTTACAAAAAGCCTTTGCTCCTGAAACAGTCGTGGTTAGGGATATTTTATGATTTTGAGCTTCTTTTCTAATAGAAAAAGAATCTTTGATTGATCTAGCGCCTTCAGTAGTGTTAATTATTAAATGAACTTCATTATTTTTTATCATATCTACAATGTGTGGATGACCATCTTTAACTTTATTTATTTTTACACAATTGACGCCAGCGCCAACCAAGTAATTAAATGTACCAGAGGTTGCATAAACATGAAAACCCATATCTATTAATTCCGATGCGACTTCGCAAATTGGTTCTTTATCATGGTCTCTTACACTTATGAAAACATTTCCTTCTTTAGGTAAAATCACGCCAGCTGCTCTTTGCGCCTTGAAGTATGCTTCTCCAAAAGTTTTACCAAATCCCATTACCTCGCCGGTTGATTTCATTTCTGGTCCCAGTAAAACGTCCACTTCAGGGAATTTAGAAAATGGAAAGACTGCCTCTTTTACAGAGAAGTAAGCATTGCTGTGAGACTGATCAGGCAAATTTAAATCTTTAATTTTTACACCAGACATCACTAGAGCTCCAAGTTTAGCTAACTGTATCCCAACAGCTTTTGATACAAATGGAGCAGTTCTCGATGCTCTTGGATTAGCTTCTAGAAGGAATATTTCATTATCTTTAATCGCAAACTGTGCATTCATTAATCCGATTACTTTCAAAGCGATAGCAAGTCTAGCGGCTTGCGCTTTTAGATCCTCTACTATGTCATCGCTAAGAGTATATGGTGGGAGCGAACACCCTGAGTCGCCCGAATGAATTCCAGCCTCTTCAATGTGCTCCATAATTCCAGCTATATAAACCTCTTCACCATCACAGAGTAAATCAATATCTACTTCAATTGCATCATTCAAAAACTTATCAAGGAGAATTGGTGAATCATCAGACACGTCCACAGCCTCTTTCATATATTTTTCAAGGTCTGATGTATTAGTGACAATTTCCATTGCTCTTCCACCTAAAACATATGAGGGTCTTACTACAATAGGGTATCCAATTCCCTCTGCAGCTTCTTTTGCCTCTTGAACTGTAGTTACTGTTTTGTTTGAAGGTTGCTTGAGAGATAGTGACTCTATCAAAACTTTAAATCTTTCTCTGTCTTCTGCTAGATCAATAGAGTCTGGAGATGTTCCGATAATATTTACACCACATCTTTCTAGCTCACTCGCAAGTTTCAAAGGTGTTTGTCCCCCATATTGAACTATGACACCCCATGGTTTTTCAATATCAATAATAGATAATACGTCTTCAACTGTAAGTGGCTCAAAATATAGTCGATCTGAAGTATCGTAATCTGTTGAGACAGTCTCTGGGTTACAGTTGATCATAATTGTCTCATATCCAGCTTCTCTAAGTGCCATCGATGCATGGACACAGCAGTAATCAAATTCAATACCTTGTCCTATTCTGTTCGGTCCACCGCCAAGAATAACTATTTTTTTATTTTTTGTAGGATAGGACTCACAGAAATCTGAATATGTAGAGTACATATAAGCAGTTGAAGATTCGAATTCTGCAGCACATGTATCTATTCTCTTAAAAACAGGCCTGATAGATTCCCTGCTCCTCAAGTCTCTAACTTTACTCTCTGAAGTATCCAAAATATTTGCTATTCTTTTATCAGAAAAGCCGTCGGATTTAAGATCTCTAAGATGATCAGATATTGACTCTAAAGATTTAGCTTTAAGTTTCAATTCAGAATCAACAATCTCTTTGATCTGCGATAAAAACCACCTATCAATAAAACATAGATTGAAGACCTCATCAATAGACATATTGACTCTGAATGCTTGAGCTATGTAAAGAATTCTATTTGAGGACGGAGTCGATATCTCTTTAAATATTAAATCACGTATCTCCTTTGGTGACAATGCATCCTCAAATTCTATCTCTGAAAGACCATCAATTCCTATCTCAAGTCCTCGTAAAGCCTTCTGAAGAGATTCTTTAAAACTACCTCCAATTGCCATAACCTCCCCAACAGATTTCATTTGAGTTGTTAAGTGTGGATCTGCTTCTTTAAATTTCTCGAATGCGAATCTTGGTATTTTTGTTACAACATAGTCAATACTTGGCTCAAATGATGATGGAATAATGCCTCCTGTTATATCATTCCTCAACTCATCGAGCGTGTATCCTATAGCTAGTTTGGCCGCCACTTTAGCGATTGGAAACCCAGTCGCTTTTGATGCAAGAGCAGAAGATCTAGATACTCTTGGGTTCATCTCGATTACATAAATTTTTCCATCTTGAGGATTAACAGCAAATTGAACATTTGAGCCTCCAGTGTCTACACCAATTTTTCTAAGTACTTGTATCGATTGATTCCTTAAATTTTGATACTCCTTATCGGTTAGAGTTTGAGCAGGAGCTACTGTAATGGAATCTCCAGTGTGGACACCCATAGCATCAAAGTTTTCTATTGAGCAAACAATGATACAGTTATCGTTTTTATCTCTAACAACTTCCATTTCGAATTCTTTCCAGCCAATTACTGATTCTTCTAATAACACTTCATTTGTAGGAGATAGGTCTAACCCTCTTTTTACTATTTTTTCAAAGTCCTGTTTGTTGTAAGCTATTCCACCACCAGAACCGCCTAACGTGAATGAAGGTCTTATAATTATTGGGTAACCAATATCTTTCTGTATGACCAGAGCTTTATCAAAATCTTTTGCAACTTGAGCTCTTGGTGTTAAAAGACCAATGTCTTCCATTGCTTTTTTAAACAGTTCTCTATCCTCAGCCATATCAATTGAATTGACACTAGCTCCAATAATGTTCACATCATATTTTTGAAGAATCTTGTGTCTATTTAGATCAAGGGTAGTATTCAATGCGGTTTGACCTCCCATTGTCGGAAGGATGGCATCAGGTTTTTCTATAGCTATGATCTTTTCAATGTTTCTCCAATGTATAGGCTCGATGTAAATTTTATCAGCCATTTCAGGATCGGTCATAATAGTCGCAGGATTCGAGTTCACTAAAATTGTTTTAATGCCCTCTTCCTTTAATGCCTTACATGCTTGAACGCCGGAATAATCAAATTCGCAAGCCTGACCAATAATGATTGGTCCAGCACCTATAACAAGAACGCTGCTGATATCATTATTCTTAGGCATTGTTATCCGTCATAAAATTAATAAATTTTTCAAAAAGATAATATATATCTTGTGGCCCAGGACTTGCTTCAGGATGGCCTTGAAAGCCATAAGCCGGCGAATCAATAAGCTCAACCCCCTGCAAAGAGTCATCGAATAATGACTTATGTGTTATTTTATGATTACTGTTGAGAGATGATGAGTCAACAGCAAAACCATGATTTTGACTAGTTATAGACACCTTTTGTGTTTCAACATCAATCACAGGGTGATTAGCGCCATGATGACCAAATTTCATCTTGTAAGTTTTAGCTTCGCTTGCGAGGCACATCAACTGAAACCCAAGACAGATCCCGAATGTTGGTATTTTATTTGAGATCAACTCTCTTATGTTGTCTATTGCATACTTACATGCCGAAGGATCTCCTGGTCCATTCGATAAGAATACACCATCTGGCTTTTCTGCTTTAAGTTTATCAAAAGTATAATTCGCTGGAACAACTGTTATGTCACACCCAAGGTCATACAATATCCTGAGAATATTTTTTTTAATTCCAAAATCATAGGCATAAACTTTGAACCTTTTGCCGCTTTTGTGTAAAGATTTACTAATTAATTTATGAGTCCCCTCATTCCAGATATATGGTTCGTCTATTGTAACTTTTTTTGCAAGATCTAGCCCGCTAAGACCAGAAAATTTTGATAGCTCTATTTTAGCATCATCTAATTTTTTAACATCTGGCACAAGGCATCCATTTAGTGAACCTTTTTTTCTAAGTAGTGATGTTAGAAATCTAGTGTCGACTGAACATAAAGCTGGAATTGATCTGTCTAACAGAAACTCTATTAGGCTCTGCTGCTTTCTCCAACTACTATCTTGTGTAGGATAATTCCTCATGATAACACCTGAACATCCATTATCATTAGATTCATAATCATCATAATTTATCCCCGTATTACCAACATGAGGGTTTGTGAAAGTTATAATTTGCCTATCATATGAAGGATCGGTAATGATTTCTTGATAGCCCGTCATAGATGTATTAAAGACTATCTCTCCAACGCTCATTTGGTCACTGCCAATCGATTCAGCTGGTATTATTGTTCCGTCATCGATTAGTATAGCTGCCGATTTCAATTAAGAGTCCTTGTATTTAAATAAAAAAAAAGATGCCTCGATACGAGTCATCTTTTATTATTTTTAGTAGGTTTCACTAAAACTAAATGATACGACAAAACTACTCGTCTTGTCTAATAGATAATACAGTTTTATATATTTCTTTTTTTGAATCTGAAGAAATTGGTTTTATGAGGTCAACAATATCTTTATTGGACAAGTTTTTTAAAATCAAACCCTTTATAATTGAAATATATGGTTTTTCTTTTTCTATATGTTGATTTGTCGCAACAATTACAACAAACTCGCCTTTTGGTGGCTTAGATTTCAAATGTGATATATGCTCTGAAACACTCTTATGGGTTATCGTCTCATAAATTTTTGTCATCTCACGGAATAGACCAACCATTGTATTTTCTCCAAAGATTGAGCTGATATCCTCCAGCAAATTTAACAATCTATGTTTACTCTCAAATAGACACAGAGGAAATTCAGCTGCAGATGCCTGAAGTAACTTATTTTTTCTGTCATTTTCTTTTTTAGGTAAGAACCCCAAAAAGGTGAATCCATTTACTGGAATTCTGGATACAGATAACGCACAAGTTAATGATGATGCGCCAGGAATTGGTATTACCTTGACTTCCTCATCAAGATTAGACAGTAAGTAGAAGCCAGGATCAGATATAGATGGCGTACCTGCATCACTTATCAGAGCAACATTTTTTGAGTCTTTGAGATAATCAATAGCATTCTCTATTTTTCTTTTTTCGTTATCTTTATTAAATGAGATAACTTGTGTGTCAATTCTGTAATGAGATAGTAACTTATAGGCCCTTTCAGTGCTCTCAGCGAGAATTATATCGACACTACTCAGAATTTTTACTGCTCTATAGGTTAAATCATCTAAGTTGCCAATGGGCGTAGATACTAAGTATAAATTACCATACATGTAACTAACTTTAGCATATCTCTATCTCTTTTAGATGACTGGAAAATGATGTTAACAGATAAAATCAGAAAAGTTCTTTTTCTGTTTCAGTTAAACTATCTTGAAACGCTTCTCTTTCAAAAATTCTCTCTGAATAATCAGCTATTATTTTATTGTTTTCAGCTAAATCAAAATCTAGAGACTTAAGTCTCCAAAGTAAGGGCGCAATGCTACAGTCAACTAATCCAAAATCGTCACTCATAAAGAATTTCTTCTTTATTAAAGGCGCAATCTCGAGAAAATAATTTTTAATTTCTAGAACAAACTTATCATCAAGAACCTCATCATTATATGCATCTGCATATTTTGAATACCAATTGTGTTCTATTTCGTTTAATGCCAGTCTAAATTTAGCTCTTGATATCGGGTCTACAGGGAGCAGAGGCGGATGCGGGAAACGTTCATCTAAATATTCAATAATCACCCTTGAATTTTGTAATACTAGTTCCCTATCAACTAGTGAGGGATATTCATCATACGGACTCAAAATTTTTATTTCCTCGGGTATAGCATTTAAGTCAACCTCATGTATTTCTGCTGATATTTCTTTTTCTTTAATTACTATACGAGTACGATGACTTTCTAAACAATTGGGAAGAGAGAAAAGTAGTATCGCTGATCTGCGATTAGCTAGTAATGTCATTATTTAATGTCTCGCCAATATTCAATCTTAAGAAGATAAGTAATAAAAGCAAAAAATACAAGGAATATCATTACCCAAAAACCTATTGTGTATCTTTCAAGTTGCGCGGGCTCTGAGACATATGTTAAAAAGTTGACTAGATCTGTAATTTCTTGTTCATATTCTTTTTGTGACAACTGACCATCAACCTTCAAAAACAATTGATTATTTTCATTATAGGCTTTTAGGCCTTCTTTGTACCATAAGACGTGAGGCATGTTTACGTTAGGATATAAAATATTATTAACACCCATGGGTCTAGAATCATCCTCATAAAATGAAGTAAGGAAAGTATATATCCACTCAGGGCCTCTGGATCTTGCTGTTAGAGTAAGATCAGGTGGGACCACGCCAAATGCTTCTTTGATGGAGTCATGATTTATTGAATTTGTGATTGTTGAGCCTAATTTTGTTGGTTCCCCACTCTTCTGTGTTGTAAGGATAAGATTTGATCTCACCATTTCCTCTGATATGTTCAAATCGTTCACAAGCTTACTGTAACGATGGTATTGCAAAGTATGACAGCCCGAGCAATTATTGAAAAAAATTTGTGCGCCTCTCTGCAACGATGCTTTGTTACCTAGATCAATAAAAACGGGTTTGAGTTCAACTGAACTCGAAGCACCAAAGACTGGAGATGGTAAAATAAAGCATAACAAGAAAAATACGTAAGCTTTATTCATGCATTGTCACTCGCTCAGGCACCGGCTTTGTTTTTTCATTCTTGCTGGTAAAATACAGGACAACAAAAAATGCGAAGTAAATTAAGGTAAATGTTCGGCCTAGAGCAGTCAAAATCGGTGTAGGTGCTTGCATACCGATGTATCCAAGACCAATGAAACTTATAACAAATGATGCTAAGAGTATTTTATAGGTTGAAGATCTATATCTGATAGACTTTACTTTGCATCTGTCAATCCAAGGCATTAAGAATAGTACGAAAATAGCAAGTCCCATTGCTATGACACCACCTAGCTTGTCTGGTATCGCACGAAGGATTGCGTAAAATGGCGTAAAATACCATACAGGGACAATGTGCTCAGGTGTTTTAAGTGGATCAGCTGGAACGAAATTATCTTTTTCTAGAAAATAGCCTCCAAATTCAGGCATGAAAAACACTACAAACATAAAAATCGTAAGGAAAACAGCAAGGCCAAATATATCTTTGACAGTGTAGTATGGATGGAACGGTATACCATCAACTGGAGTGCCATCGGGGTTCTTGTTTGCTTTTATTTCAACACCATCTGGATTGTTAGATCCTACAGTATGTAAAGCAGCTATATGTAAGTAGATAACAGCAAATAGCAATAATGGAAGTGCAATTACATGGAAAGCGAAAAATCTATTCAATGTTGCATCTGATATTACGTAGTCTCCTCTTATCCACAATGCTAAAGACTCTCCTATAAAAGGAATTGCACCAAACAGTGATATGATAACTTGCGCTCCCCAATAAGACATTTGACCCCATGGTAACAAATAGCCCATGAATGCTTCTGCCATCAATAATACAAATATAAACATTCCAAATAGCCATAAAAGCTCTCTTGGTTTTTTGTATGAACCATACATCAATGCTCTTAGCATATGTAAATAAATTATTATAAAAAAGAATGATGCTCCTGTGGAATGCATATATCTTATAAGCCATCCCCACTCTACATCTCTCATAATATATTCTACTGACGCGAAAGCAGATGCAGCGTCAGGTTTGTAATTTATAGTGAGGAAAATTCCTGTAATTATTTGTAAGATGAATACAAACAAAGCGAGACTTCCAAAGAAATAGAAGAAGTTAAAATTTTTCGGTGCATAATATTCTGATAGGTGATTCCTGACAAATTTACTGACTGGCAGTCTTTGGTCAATCCATGCAACAAATTTACTCATGATGCTCTATCCGCCCCTACAATGAGTTTTGTATCGCTTGCAAAATAATAAGGAGGCACTTCAAGGTTAGCCCCTGCTGGCATACCTTTGAAAACTCTGCCCGATAAATCAAATTTCGAACCATGGCATGGGCAAAAAAATCCTCCTTTCCACTCCAGTCCTAACTCTTTATTCTCGCCTGGTTTATAAAGTGGCGAGCACCCAAGGTGAGTACATACACCTAGTAATACTAAAAATTCGGGCTTTACAGACCTGTATTTATTTTGTGCATATTCAGGTTGCATTTCACTGCTAGATTCTGGATCAGCTAAATAATCAACCTTACCGTCTATGATATTCAGCATTTCAGGAGTCCTGTGAACAACCCATACAGGCTTACCTCTCCATTCGACTATCTTAAATGTCCCCGGCGTGATAGCGGATATATCAATCTCTATCGGTGCGCCAGCCATCTTAGTTTTCTCACTTGGTGACATAGTTGATAAAAATGGTATTAGCGCAAAAACAGCCCCAATACCTCCAACTACCTTTGTAAGGTTTGTAAGAAAGTTTCTTCTTTTTGATGAATTATTATCGTTTGTCATCCCTGCTAACCGTATTTAAATTCTGTGCGTAATATATCATATAATCATTCTCTAATATATACTTTTAGAGATAGTTATTAAAATTATGTTAAAAGAACTTTCAAAATATGTGGTTATTGGAATAGCTGCAGGAGTCATAGCTTATTTGTTCACAGCTAAAGAATCTATTTCTATCAAAGTAAGTGAACAAAAAGAGAAAAAAATAATAACCATGAAGAATTCATATAATGACATATATAAGTCTGTAAAAGATTCTGTTGTAACCATAAACACAGACAGAGGCAGAGGCTCTGGAGTTATTGTTACAGATCAAGGGCACATTGTAACAAATGAACATGTTATAAGAGGTGCTAATAAAATTAGAATCATAACATCTGAAAATGTATCTTACCCCGCAACTATAGTTGGAGTTGACTCGATAACAGATATCGCTTTGATAAAGAGTAATTATGTTGGTGAATCACTTACTTTTTCAGACTCATCTAAAGTCAAGATAGGAGATATTGTTTTAGCAATAGGGAATCCGTTCGGTGTTGGCCAGACCCTAACGCAAGGGATTATATCAAGAACAAATAGCGGTCACATCACTGAAAACCCTTTAGACGAATTTCTCCAGTCTGATGCAGCTATAAATCCTGGAAACTCAGGTGGTGCAATGGTAAATTTATCTGGTAATTTAATTGGTATTAACACTATGAACTTATCTATAGGTGGCGGTAGTGATGGTATAGGTTTGGCGGTTCCCTCTAACTTAGTTAAAAAAATTACCGAGCAAATCATAAAATATGGAAGAGTGGTAAGGGGTTATGTAGGATTGTCAGCACTTGATACATCAGATGGAGTCCTGATATCAAATGTCGTGAAAGATGGTCCTGCTTACTCATCAGGATTAAAGACTAATGACGTAATTATAAGCATCGATAATACAAAGATTAATAATATCCAACAAGTAGTAAAAATTGTAGCGTCACTTGAAGTGGATCAACAGATCGACGTAACTATCAGAAGAAGCGGTAGTCTTGTTAATTCCGTCATAAAAGTTGCAGCTATGCCAGAAGCACACATCACAATAAAAAGATAATTATTTTCGAAGCTTAGCGGATTGAGAGTGAGCAGTTAGTCCCTCACAATCGGCTAAAAGTGAAGCTATTGTTGACAATTCCTTTGAGTGTGACTTTGATATTTTCATCAAACTTGTTCTTTTCAAAAAATCATACACACCTAGTGGTGAAGCATACTTTGCCGAACCACTTGTAGGTAAGACATGATTAGGGCCAGCGCAATAATCTCCGAATACTTCAGGGCTGTTCTCCCCCATAAATATAGCACCTGCGTTATTGATATCTTTTTCTAATTTTAAATTCTCGTATCCTAATATCTCTAGGTGTTCAGGAGCGATGTGATTAGCTATACTTACAATTTCTTTTTTATTCCCTACTTTTATAAATAAACCTCTTTGACTGAGAGATTTTTTTATGATGTCTCTTCTTGATTGATTTTCAATTAAACTATTAATTTTACTAGTTACTGAATCAATAAGTTTATCGCTGGTAGTCATCAGGATAGCTTGCGCCAATTCGTCATGCTCAGCTTGAGCGAACATATCAGTTGCCACATACTCAGGATTTGCATTTTTATCCGCAATTATTAAAACTTCTGATGGGCCAGCAAAACTATCAATACCAACATTACCAAAAACTTTCTTCTTCGCGGTCGCAACAAATATATTTCCAGGTCCAACAATTTTATCAACAGATCTAACGGTCTCAGTTCCATAAGCAAGAGCGCCAACTGCATGAGCACCGCCAAACTTATATATTTCATCTACACCACATAAATCAGCAGCTATTAAGACTAATGGATTTAAATTGCCATCAGTGGGAGGACACACCATAGTAATATGATCCACACCAGCAACTCTAGCTGGAATAGCATTCATAACTACAGTAGAGGGATAGCTCGCTTTGCCACCTGGAACATAGATACCAACTCGCTCAATGGGGGTTACTTTTTCACCTAGTCTCGAACCCTTAACATTTATAGACCAATTTCTTAGTTTTTGTTGCCTTGAAAATTTTTTAATATTTCCTATAGCCTTTTTGAGGCTCGATAATACCTTCTTTGAGACGTTAGTGTAAGCGAGACTGATTTCATCTGACGTTACAACAGAATCAGAAATTCTTTTATAAGACGTCATGTCATATTTTTTGATCAGTGATTTCAGACCTCTATCGCCATTTTTTTTTACGGTATTTAAAATAGTGTCTACAGTTTTCTCGATTGTTTCTGAATTTTTTTGTTTGAGAGATAAGTGCTTATCAAGTTTATTTACGAAGTTAGTTTGACTAATATTCAGTTTTTTAATTTTCATAAGCCTTTTTTAATGCATCATCTAAATCTAAGATTAATTGTTCCGTCTCATCCCAGCCAATGCACGAGTCAGTTATACTTTGACCATAAGTCAAGTTCTCTCTGCTATCAATTTTTTGGTTTCCTTCTACAAGGTTGCTCTCAAGCATAATCCCTATGATGTTTTTCTCTCCAGATATTAGTTGATTTTTAACATCGTCTACAACTCTAGATTGCATTTTAAAATCTTTATTACTATTAGCATGGCTTGCATCAATCATAATATTTGGTTTCATGTCATTATCCACTAGTATTTTTGCAGAATTTTTAACATCCTCAGACGCGTAGTTAGACTTGCCGTTACCGCCTCTATGGATTATATGACAATCATCATTACCCGCAGTATTAAAAATTGCAGACTTGCCTTCTTTGGTTACTGATAAAAAACTATGTGAGTGTCTAGCTGCGTTCATTGCATCAATTGCTATTTGCAAACTACCATCCGTTCCATTTTTAAAACCAACTGGACAAGAGAGTCCTGATGCAAGTTCCCTGTGACTTTGGCTTTCTGTTGTCCTAGCACCAATTGCTCCCCAACTAATAAGGTCAGAGATATATTGCGGACTTACCAAATCAAGAAATTCGTGTCCGCATGGTATTTCCATTTCAGCAAGGTCGATTAATAACTTTCTAGCTAATTTAATCCCCTTGTTAATTTTAAACGATCCATCTAGATCTGGATCATTTATTAGTCCTTTCCAACCAATTACTGTTCTTGGTTTTTCAAAGTATACTCTCATAATAATAAGACAGTTATCAGAAAGTATCGATGAAAGTTTTTTTAATCGAGTTGCATACTCTATTGCAGCATCCACATCATGAATAGAACATGGGCCAACCACAACCATGAATTTTTTTAGTGACTTATTGAGTATGTCCTTTATATGACCACGGGTATTTATAATAGTGCCTAAACCTTTCTCAGATGGTGAGATTGAATTAATAATTTCTTGAGGGCTTATAAGCTCTTGAGTATTTATGATTCGAAGATCGTCTGTTCTATTCTTCATTGGTTAACTTTGTCTAGGATTAAATCTATCTCTTTTCTTTTAATTTTATATGATACTTTATTTGCAATTAATAAAGAGGAAACATTTGAAATTATATCATGCTCCTTTAGGCCATTTTCTTTTAAAGTTTTTCCAGTTTCAACAATATCAACAATGAAATCAGATAAACCCATTACCGGAGCTAATTCAATGGAGCCATATAACTCTAGTATTGAACATTGAAAGCCAATATTCTCGAAATATTTTTTTGCAATTCTAGGATACTTTGTAGCAACTTTCATATTATTGAAGTATTTTTTCTTAGCTTTCCCAGCAACAACTAATTTACATTTTGATATGGTCATATCATGCAGACGAAAATGATTATTTTTACCATCTTCCATCAAAGTGTCTAGACCTACAATACCAAGATCAATTGTTCCAGAATCAATATATACTGGTACGTCAGAAGCTTTGATAATGATAATCTCGAGGTTTTTTAGGTTTGTTGGGATAATCAATTTGCGAGTATTAAACGGGTTAACTTCACAAATAATATCTACTTTCTCTAGAGTATTTATTGCTTGTTCTAAAATTCTTCCTTTTGAAATAGCTAATCTAATCATGGATATGCATTTTACATAGGTTTTCTTGAAATCCTAGCACCAATTAACTGAAGTTTTTCCTCAATACAATCATACCCCCTATCTATGTGGTAGACTCTCCCGATTTCGGTCACACCTTTCGCTGCCAAGCCTGCTAAGATAAGACTGGCAGATGCTCTTAAGTCTGTTGCCATCACAGGTGCCCCCAACAGTTCCGTAATGCCTGAAATTTCTGCGATGTTATCATGAACTCTAATTTTAGCGCCCATTCGAATTAGCTCTTGCGCATGCATAAATCTATTTTCAAAGATATTCTCTTTAACATTACTTTCTCCATAAGCAATACAATTTAATGCCGTCATTTGAGCTTGCATGTCAGTCGGGAAAAGGGGGTAAGCATTAGTCTCAATATCTATCGCCTTCGGCCTTTTGGTCATTTTAACTCTAACAGAGTCTTTTAAGATTTTTATATCTGCACCTGTCTGAATAAGCTTATCAATTACTGCTCGAGTATGCTCGGGCACTATATTACATATTTCAATATCTCCTCTCGTTATTGCAGCCGCAACCATAAAAGTTCCTGCTTCTATCCTATCAGGCAATGGCTTATGTCTGGTTCCTTTGAGTGTATTCACACCTTCAATAGTAACTTTGCTAGAGCCATACCCAGTAATTTTTGCGCCCATTTTAATGAGGAATTCACATAAATCTGAAATTTCAGGCTCACTCGCCGCGTTTTCAATAATTGTCTTTCCTTTTGCTAATGTCGCAGCCATGATTATATTTTCAGTCCCCGTAACAGATTTTCTCGGGAAGGAAATCTTTGTACCATTTAATCTTTTTGCTTTTGCAGAAATATATCCATTCTCGACAGATATGCTTGCTCCCATTTTTTCCAACGCATCTAGGTGCATATCCACTGGTCTCATCCCGATAGCACAACCACCTGGTAAAGATACTTTTGCTTCACCATACTTCGCCAAGAGCGGACCTAGAACTAGTATTGATGATCGCATTGTTTTAACCAATTCATACGGCGCATATAAGTTATGAATTGTAGATGGATCAAGACTTATGTCCATAAATTCATCCATAGTTACACTAATCCCCATCTGAGTTAATAATCTAGTTGTGGTAGTCACATCCTGTAGATGAGGGACATTCTCTAGCTCTACTTCACCTTGAGAAACCATAACCGAAGCGCACAACATCGGTAGAACAGAATTCTTTGCTCCCGATATCCTCACTGTGCCAGATAACTGTTGTTGCCCGTCTATAAGTAGCTTATCCATAGATATTTTTTAAGTTTGTTTCGGTATTCTAAAAGTTTATACTCAATAAAGCTATGATTAAAAAGTTATCAACCCTTTATAAAGAGTATATATTGAGCCTACCCATCTATGTGCTGTTCTTTCTGGCAATGGTACTAATGGCGTCTGCATCTAATATGAAGCATTTTACATTAGATGCATCAGCTGACACCCTGATTCTAGAGGATGATCAAGATTTAAAAATATTTCGTGAAACTAACGCAAAATACAAGTCATCTGATTTTATGATTTTGACTCTGACAGATAATCAAAGAGATGTTTTCTCAACCGATACGCTTGACCTAGTTGAGATGTTATCCAGAAAAATAGAAAAAATAAAAAATATTAAATCCGTAAACTCAATAACAAATATTCCGCTTGTGACAAGTTCAAAAAAACCACTCACTGAATTGATCAATAACATACCAAATATTCTAAGCGCAGATGTTGATCGCAATCTAGCTAAAAAAGAGATTCTATCAAGCCCGATATATAAAGATCTGATTATAAGCTCTGATGCAAAAACTACTGCAATGCAAATTGTTATTAAAGAAGATGAATCACTATCTAGTGCACTTAAAGAAAAAAATGTTTTGTATGAGGAGTATAAAAAAAATGATAGCTTTAAAGATCAATATTTGGCATCAAAGTTAAAATATCAAGAATTAGCAAAAAATAATAAAAAGGAAATCAATCTCCTCATAAAAGAGTTAAGAAAAGTTCAAGATTCATATTCAAACGAAAGGTATGAAATTCGATTAGGAGGGATACCAATGATAACGGATGATATGGTTACCTTTATAAAAAACGATCTTATCAATTTTGGTTTTGGAGTCCTGATCTTTATTTTATTAACTTTGATTATAATTTTCAGAAAATTAATTTGGGTTGTAGCTCCTATAATTAACTGCCTATATGCAGTTTTATTTATGGTTGGACTTTTGGGGTATCTTGACTGGAAAGTCACAGTTATATCATCTAATTTTATTTCATTAATGCTGATTCTTACATTGTCAATGAACATCCATATTATAGTTAGATATAGACAAATTTTCTCAAATTCCAACGGCAATAAATTTCAATCAATGTTTGAAACTACAAAAAAAATGATATGGCCATGCTTATATACAGCATTAACAACTATTGTAGCCTTCGCATCCCTTATTTTCAGTGACATCAAACCTGTTATAGACTTCGGCTTTATGATGGTAATAGGTTTGACGGCATTATTTTTAACATCTTTTACACTACTTCCATGTTTCATTTTGATTTTCTCAAATGAAGACAATTCTCATATAAATCAACATCAGAGAAAAAGCTTGGTTATCGATTCATTATCAAAAATAGCTCAGAAGTCCGGCAATTATGTGTATGCTCTTACTCTTTTGTTAACTATAGTGACTGTTTATGGTCTTACCCAGCTCAAAGTTGAGAATAGTTTTATCAATTACTTCAGGGCTGATACTGAAATCCACAAAGGTATGAAGTTGATTGACAGTCAGCTAGGCGGGACAACCCCGATGGATATTGTCATAAAGTTCAATGATGATAACAATAATGAGGAAAGTGATGAGGAATTTGATGAATTATTAGGAGCTGATGAGACGTCTGACGAGTCTAATTGGTTCACTACCGAAAGAATTAATAAAATTAAATATATCCATGACTATTTGGATAACAATAAATATATAGGCAAGGTATTATCACTTGCATCATCCATTCGTGTTGCAGAAAAAGTAAATAATGATAAAGAGCTAAATAGTCTAGAAATGTCGCTTCTCTACAAGCAGCTGCCAAATGAAGTTAAAGATATCGCTGTGAACCCTTACTTATCAATAAAAGATAACGAGGCAAGAATAAACATAAGGGTATTAGATTCAGATAAAGATCTTCGTCGAGCAGCTTTGATTGAGTCTATAAGAACAGATCTAAATAATGATAAGTACTTGGAAGCAGAAGATATTACGATTACTGGAATACTCCTTTTGTATAATAATATGCTCCAGAGCCTATTCGATTCGCAAATTAAATCGCTTGGGTTTGTTATGCTGATTATCGCACTTATGTTTTTAGTTTTATTCAGATCTTTAAAGCTAATGATAATAGGTATAGTTCCTAATCTTTTGTCTGCACTTCTTGTTTTAGGTATCATGGGTATAATCAACCTGCCACTGGATATGATGACTATTACAATCGCTGCAATAACAGTAGGTATTGCTGTCGATAACAGCATTCACTATATATATCGTTTTAAAGAAGAATTTACTACATACAAAAATTATGAAGAGACAATAATCGCCTGCCATTCCAGCATTGGAAGAGCTATATTTTTTACTGGTATTACAGTGATATTCGGTTTTTCTATTCTTGTTCTCTCTAATTTCATACCTACAATTATTTTTGGAACATTGACTGGGTTTGCAATGCTTGTAGCGCTCGTATTAGTTCTGACTTTATTACCTAGATTATTAATATCTATGAAGCCACTCTGAGTGGTAGTTTATTATTCTTTGAGAGATGAAATAAGTGAGTCAATCCCATTTTGAGATACATGTTCTCTGAAATCTGCTCTATAGTTTTTCATCAAACTTATGCCATCAAAAATAATATCATAAACTTTCCAAGTGTTAGATTTTTTTATTAACCTATAATCAACAGCAATATCACCCCCAGGTATTAAGTATTTCGATTTCACATAAGCTATGTTATTTCTTTTGCCTGGTTCATAAGGCAGAAAAATCACTTTTTCTCCATCAAACGCTGTAATAGATTTCATATATGTACTGGTCATCCTATATTTAAAAGCCTCTACAAAGTTGCCTTTTTGATTCTCTGACAAGTTTGTCCATATTTTCTTACCCAGTATAATTTTTGACATAAGTTTAATATCAAGCTTTGGCATTACTGTGGAGTTCATTTTACTTCTGAGAAATTCCTCATCAGATTCAAACCTGTCCTTATATTTGGTGACTAATTGTGAAATCTCCTCAACTGATTCTTTCAAGAAGACATCAGGCCCAGTGCTTGAATAAACTACATCTGATAGCAAAAAAAAGGCTAACAAGAATGATATTTTTTTAATCATGGCTCTTATTTTAGTATATAATTTGTAATTATGTTACAGGGTATGCATAAATTTTCTTTATTCAATCTTTTTCTCTCAGCTTTAGCATTTATAGTGTTATTGTCAATTAATACATCTACCTCATATGCATCTGATGATGATCCTTTAGAACCAATGAACAGAGTAATCTTTGGTTTCAATGAGATAGTAGATGATAATATCTTAGAGCCTGTCGCTGAGGGATACAGATATATCACACCTGATCCTGTGGAGGACAGCATAAGTAATTTTTTTAATAATTTAGGGGAAATAAATACAATAGTTAATAGTGCATTGCAGATGAAACTAGATAAAACTATGACTTCCTCAAGTAGACTGATCATAAATTCAACAGTTGGAATTTTCGGCCTATTTGATGTCGCATCCACCTTGGGCATACAAAGGCATAGAGAAGACTTTGGTCAAACACTCGGACACTACGGTATCTCGCCCGGCCCATATCTTGTCTTGCCATTTTTTGGGCCAAGTTCATTTAGAGATGCTCCTGGTTTCTATGTAGATGTCATGATCGAAAAAGATATTTCGCCAATACATACAGAACTACATCACGAGGAGAGGCAGGTAATCCAGGCAACTAATGTAATTGATACAAGAGCTAATCTTCTCAAAGCTACTAAAATTATAGATACAGCTGCAAAAGATAAATATATTTTTCTTAGAGAATCATATCTTCAGAGAAGGGCAAAAATGGTTACAGATGGTAAGGACGTGCAAGACTTTGAAATTGACGTGCTTGAAATCAATTATTAAATCTCTAAATATTTCATATAATATCTATCCAATATGACAGAAGCTATACTATTCTCACTAGCAGGGTTAATATTATTGCTATTGGGTTCAAATTTTCTAGTAAGCTCTACTGAGCGATTCTCAAACACGTATAGAATTTCTGGATTCATAGCAAGTTTTTTTATAATTGGAATTGCTACTTCAGCTCCTGAAATTTTCATATCTATCGAATCTGCGCTCTTAGATCAAACTATACTTGCGATAGGTAATGCTATTGGTTCGAATTTATCTAATATTGCTCTAGTATTTGCTATATCAATATTTTTCATACCAAAAGAGAGCAACTCATCGGCTCTACCACGTAATGCATACATGGGTATGATTATTCTGACTCTAAGTATGTTCTTGCTTATTCGCTTTGACAGTTTATTTAGTATTGTTGATGCTTTGATCTTACTCGTTTTATTTTTAGGCATCTTATTCGTATTAGACAAGCATAATAATGCCAAGGACTATCAGGCTATAAAATATGACATGAGATTTAATCTATTAAAAATTATATTTCTAGTACTGAGTGGAATAATTCTTCTTGTTTATGGGTCTGGTTATTTTATTTATGGCGCGACTCAAATTGCCCTCTTCTATGGCATAAGCAGCTATGTAATTGGTTTAACTCTCACAGCTTTAGGAACGAGCCTACCTGAACTTACTGTCAGTATACAGTCTGCAAGAAAAGGAAAGGTCGATTTTGTCATAGGCAATATTATTGGTTCTAATATTTTTAATATAGCAATCGCAATGAGCATTGCTGGATTAATAAGCTCTTCAATGGTTACAGTGGCAGATTTTACAAGGGACATTATGTTTTTATTAATAGCCTCAAGTGTTTTTTATTTAATCATTAAATCAGATAAAATTTTCATAAAAACTGTATACTCTAGTCTATTAGTAATAACATATCTTGTATATGTATCATTCATACTTGGATAAATATGAAAAAAAAGTCTAACAAACAGCTTGCTAAAGAAATCATCAATAGGGAGATAGCTGCTCTCAAAAGAATGGTGAAGCTTTTAGATAATAATTTTGATAAAGCATGTGATGCTATTTCATTAAATAAGGGTAAAATAATTACACTTGGTTTGGGAAAATCAAGTTTTATTGCCAAAAAAATGGCAGCAACACTATGTAGCACTGGATCTGCGGCATTATTCCTTCATCCAGTTGAAGCTATGCACGGTGATGTCGGGGTGATATCAAAAAATGATGTTGCTATTGTATATTCAAACTCTGGTGAGACGGAGGAGATAATAAAATTATTGCCTATTTTGAAATTACTAAAGTGTGACATAATATCTATTACAGGTAACACTTCATCATCCCTTGCTAAGTACTCAAAAATTTCTCTAGATGCATCAGTGCTTCGAGAAGCATGTCCTAACAACTTGGCACCGACATCAAGCATAGTATGTGCCTTGGCGCTCTCAGATGCTCTTGCTATGGCGATTTCATATCAGAATAGTTTTACTATTAAAGATTTTGCTAAAACGCACCCCGAGGGTGAATTGGGAAGGAGACTATTAATTACTGTCTCAGACATCATGATAAGCAAAAAATTACCATTCATACATTGCGATGATAATTTTCCTAACCTCCTAAATAAAACTACTAAATATAATTTGGGTTTAGTAATGATAATAGATAATGAAAAAAAATTAATCGGTGTGATTACTGATGGAGATATTAAGAGAATAATAAAAAAATATAAAAATTTTGAATCAATCAAAATTAAAAATGTAATGACGAAAAAACCTTTTACAGTAGACTCAGAAATGTTGGCTGCAGAAGCGCTTACTATTCTTGAAGAGAACAACATAAGTACACTACCAGTAATAGATCAGGGTAAAATAGTAGGAATACTCAAGTTCGAAAATATAATTAAATCGATTAAATAATTTGACTATGGATCTAGAACTTATAAAAAACATTTACTCAAACGAACTAATCAAAAAAGCAAAAAACATTGAATTGTTAGCATTCGATGTTGATGGTGTTCTCACGGATGGTGGCCTTTACTATGATCACAAAGGAAATGAACTAAAGAAATTTCACGCTCAAGATGGTCATGGTATAAAGATAATGCAATCTATTGGAGTAAAGACAATGATTATTTCAGGAAGACAATCAGATTCCGTTGAGCATCGTGCAAGAGAATTAGGAATTGATTACGTCATACAGGGAAGTAGAAATAAACTTAAATCATTTTATGATTGCGAACTAAGTACATCGATGAAACATGTATGCTTCGTTGGGGATGATACTGTTGATGTCGAACTTTTGGAAACTGTTGGGATGTCAATAGTAGTGCCAAATACTAATCCGTTAATAGACAAAGAGAGTTTTGATTGGGTAACAAAAAGAAATGGCGGTAATGGAGCAATAAGGGATGTTTGTGACCTTATCTATTTTTCAAAGATACTTGATGATAAATTTTAATTTATTTATTATTTTTTTTTCCTTCCTATTATCATGTCACTCATCACTCGCAGATGATACAACTAATCAAAGAGAATTAAAAAATAAAGTATATAATTTTTCATCGAAGAATATTGATGCTGATATGTCTACTAAATGGAGGTTAACAGGATTATATTTGGAAAAGTACAAAGATAATTACACATTGATAAAGAATCCTAAACTCAAATTATTTAATTCTAATCTTATTACTAATATAAGCTCTGAAACAGCAATCGATCCTACAGGAAATATGGATGAAATTTATCTAAAAAGTAATGTGTTTGTAAATAGAGATAATCCTTCAACTGGGGATAATGTGAAACTATACACATCATACGCCATATTTTATTTACCAAAAAATCTAATTGAAACTGATCAAGATGTTACAATAATCACCTCTGATTCAACAACGACCGGGAATGGATTGTCTGCTAACCTTGAGTCTGGGCTAATAACCATTCTTAGTAATGTCGAGAGAATTGTTAGCAATGGTGACCAATTACAGACAATAAAAGGTAATCAAATGATATATAATACTAAAACTGGTAAGTGGCTTGTAAAAAATAAGCCTGCGAGTGAATTAAAAAGAAGTATTGAGAATAAGGTAACAACTACATTCAACTTAAATTAATATGTCAACTCTAGCGTCAATAGGTCTCAAAAAATCCTTTGATAATAAAACAGTAATTCATGATGTCTCCCTGGAGGTCAAATCTGGAGAGATAGTGGGCTTATTGGGGCCAAATGGTGCTGGGAAAACAACTACTTTTTATATGATAGTTGGCTTGATTAAATCAGATCAGGGAAGTATTCATATAAATGAGGAGAATATTACACTTGATCCAATTCATCGAAGGTTTGAACATGGCATAAGCTACCTCCCTCAAGAACCATCTATATTCAGAGATATGACCGCAAGGGATAATATTAACGCTATTCTAGAGATTGGTAAAACTTTGAATTCAAATGAGCGAGCAAAAATCTTAGAAGGTCTGATAGAAAAATTTGATTTACATAAATTTATTGATACAAAAGGTATCCAACTTTCAGGCGGGGAGAGAAGAAGGGTGGAAATTGCTAGGGCGCTTGCACTTAAACCTAAATTTCTTTTATTGGATGAGCCGTTTGCTGGTATTGATCCGATATCCGTAATTGACATACAAAAAATTATCAAAGTGCTGGCAAAAGAGGATATAGGAATATTAATCACAGATCATAATGTTAGAGAAACTTTAAAGATATGTCATAAATCATATGTAATTAACTCTGGAAAAGTTCTAGCATCAGGAAAACCTAAGGATCTAGTCAAGGATGAGGTTGTTAAGAAAGTCTACCTGGGTGAATCATTTAAATTGTGAATAAATTAAAACAAACAACTTCGCTTTCTCAAAGAAAGGTTTTATCTCAACAAACAAGACAGGCAATAAGGCTACTACAGTTAAATACGTTTGATTTAGAGAAAGAGATAGATAACTTGATTTTAGAAAATCCACTTCTAGAAAAAAATGAAGAAATAGAATCAAATTATGATGTAGTCTCAAATGTCAGTGCATTAAATTCTGATCCAGATGATATCCTAAAGTACCACAAAAAAAATGAAACACTTCAAGAATCGTTAATAAGACAATCAGAAATGGTATCATTTTCTGAAGATGAAAAAATAATATCTAGGATTATCATTGATTGTGTAAACGATAACGGCTACCTAACCGAAGACTTGAACAATATATTTTTACAAGCAAATAGGAGCATAGAAGTGTCATTCCAAGACATATTTTATGTTTTGCATACACTTCAGAGGTTTGAGCCTGTTGGAACATGTGCAATCGACTTGTGCGATACCTTATCTATACAGTTAGACAATTCTTATAGAGATTCTCCACTGTACGAAAGTGCAGTTGATATTATTCAATATGTAAAAAAAATAGATATTACAAATAATCCTGGATTTGATAGAATTATAGCTGGCCTAGACAAAATTACACGTTTTGATGAGAAAGCCCTAGAATTAGTAAGAAAGCTTAATCCAAAGCCCGGCCTTGAAGTCTGTAAAAAATTAGATTCATATCAAATTACACCTGAGGTGATCATTTTCAAAAGAGATGGCAGATGGATTACCGAGTTAACCAAAAGCCAGCCTTTAGTTAAGTTGAATGCAGATTATGTTTCATTAATGAATGAGAGTAAGATAAAAACTGATTTAGATTACCTTCGCAAAAACTATAATGAAGCTAAATTTATTATCAAATCAATTAAGAACAGGAGCTTAACGATTCTAAATGTGTGCAAGGAGATTTTCATAAGACAGGCAGAATTTCTCAGAAGTGGTGATATTGGTATGAAACCAATGACTCTTAAAGATATTGCTGAGTCACTTGGTATTCATGAGTCGACAGTCTCCAGGGCGACCAGCAACAAGTATGTGCAAACGCCAAGGGGTGTTTACGAGCTTAAATATTTTTTCACCTCAGAGCTTAATACTGATACCGGAAAGATGATCTCATCAAAAGTAATTATGAAAATGATCCAGGAGTGTGTTAAGACTGAGAGAGCTAATAAGCCTATGAGTGATAATGAAATATCTAAATACTTTACAACTTTGGGAGTATCTGTCGCAAGACGGACGATAACAAAGTATCGAGAGAAGTTAGATATCCCAAGTTCAACTAAGAGAAAAAGAGATTAACATGATTAAGATCAAGTTAGAGGATTCTCAAGTTTCTGTCAGTGAAAATTGCAAAACTAAGAAAAGTATTTTAGAAAAAATATCTGAGCTTCTAAGTAAGCCATCGGGTATAAATAGAAATGATATTTTCGCTAAACTGTATGAACGAGAGAAGCTTGGTTCGACATCTATAGGTAAAGGTGTCGCAATACCACATGCAAGAATCCATAACATAGAGTATCCATTCTTATCAATTATGATACTGGATGAGCCTGTAGATTTTGATAATATTGACAGTCTAGATGTAGATATAATTGCGTCGCTGATTGTTCCAGAAGAAAATTTTAGTAATCACCTTGAATTGTTGGCATATCTGAGTAACAAACTTGATGACCCATTTATTAGAAAAGAATTAAGACAAGCAAGAAATAGTAGTCAAATTATTAAAAATTTACGTTCCGATGATCTGGAGTTCATTTAATTTGAAAGTTGGTATATTAATAATAACTCATAGTGATATTGGCAAGCAGTTACTTCTGACTGCAACTTCGGTGTTCGGAAAAAATCCATTTCAAGTTGAGTTACTCTCTGTAGATAATTATGATCAGCCTAGTGATGTAAGAGAGCTGGCAGAAAAATACGTCAATTTTCTTGATAATGGATCAGGTGTTTTAGTTATGACGGACATAATTGGAACAACACCCTCCAACATTGCATCCTCTATTAATTACAAGAATATTAGAGTTGTAGCAGGGTTAAATCTATCAATGTTATTGAATGTTTTCAATTATCCAGAAGATTCCCTAGATACATTAACAGATAAAGCCGTTAAAGGCGGTATTGAGGGAGTTTCAAGGGTATAGATGATTACTAAAGAACTAAAGATTCTTAATAATCTAGGTCTTCACGCTAGAGCTGCTGCAAAAGTAGTCTCTACAGCAAACAAGTTTGAATCACAGATAATATTTGTAAAAGATAATAAAAACGCTGATGCTAGAAGTATAATGAAATTATTAATGCTATCAGCTTCGAAAGGTTCGTGTATCTGTGTAAAAATTGATGGTATTGATCAGAGTGATGCTATGAGCTCGATTGAAAAGCTTTTTAAAAATAAATTTGATGAAGAGAAATGAGCATAATTATTACAGGTGACAAGGTTTCACAAGGTATATGTATAGGTCATGCTTTCGTGGTCAATAAGGACAGTATTGATCATAATCCGTCATTTATTACAAAGAATCAGATCAAAAAGGAATCTAAAAGATGTTTGGATGTTATTGAGCAACTTAAGACAGAGTATAAAAAATCCTCAACTAAAATTAAAAACAGTCCCGTGATTACAAAACTAATGGATATGCAATTAAGTTTCCTTGATGATAAAGGATTCAAAGATAATATTCTCAAAAAAATAAGTAGCCAGGGTTTCAGTGCAAGTTGGGCAATATCATCAGAGTATCACACTATAAGAAAATCTTTTGAGGATATCGAAGATAAATACATTCGAGAAAGATTGACAGACATCAAACAAATGATTATCAGTTTATTGGAATTACTTCAATCTGGAGAAAAAATTAATATTTTCAACAGCAGAAACATTGAAAATAGAATAATTATAACTGACGAAATTACACCTAAGGATGTAATTGACATATACCATAACCAAGGACTAGGAGTAATCGTTTCACATGGCAGTCGCTCCTCTCATAGCGCGATACTGAGTAAAAGTTTATCGCTGCCAATGATGATAAAGGCAGAGTCTTGTGTCCATATTATCAAAAATGAAGACAAGCTTATTATGGATTCCGATAATCAAATGATAGTGATAAACCCTGATGATTTCGAACTTAAACATTTTAAAAAGATTCAAGCAGATAAGAGGACACTTATAAAGTCATATAAAGAGAGCAGTAATAAGAAAGCAATCACAATAGATCGTATCAAAGTAGATGTAATGAGTAATCTTGAATTATCAGAGGAAGTTAAACTTATAAATAAGAATTCTGATGGTATAGGGCTATTCAGAACAGAATACTTATATATGAATAGAAATGACTTACCTACAGAGCAAGAGCAATATATCGCTTACAGCAAAGTCTTTAAAAAAATATTAAATAAACCTGTAACTTTAAGAACTTTAGACATTGGGTCTGACAAAGAGGTATCTGAGAATATGAAAGTTGGTCAGATAGCAAAAAATCCTGCTTTGGGCTTGAGGGGAATAAGATACAGTTTATATGAGAAAGATCTCTTCAAAACTCAGATTAAGGCGATGTTAAGAGCAGCCAAGAGTGGTAATCTGAGAATCTTGATACCGATGATAACCACGCTTGATGAGATAAAAAAAACAAAAGAGCTTATCGATGAAGCTAAATGTGAACTCATTAAAGAGAAGAAAGCTTTCAATGATATATATGAACTAGGAATTATGATCGAGGTTCCGGCAAGTGCAATTCAAGCAAGTGTATTAGCAAAGCATGTTGATTTTATGTCCATAGGGACTAATGATCTTGTACAATACATACTCGCAATAGATAGAATTGATGATGAGGTTACTAGCCTATATGACCCTACTAATCCAGCTGTGTTGCAACTAATAAAAAAAGTGATAGAGACGTGCAATAAATCAAAAATAAATGTCACAGTTTGCGGTGAGATGGCTGGAGAAAAGGTCTATACTAAATTGCTGCTTGGGCTTGGGCTTACATCTTTTAGTATGCACCCACAAGCTATACCTGAGATCAAAAAAACTATAATGCAGACAAATACTAAAATGTTAAAAAACAAAGTAAGTGCCGTACTTAAATGTCATGATCAAACGAGAAGGCTGCAACTGATCGAATCTCTCTAGCTTTAATCTGAAGAGAGTAAGAAATCTATAAGCGCCATTGAGCTGTATAATCTGTTATGAGCTTGTTGCCAAACAACACTGTATTGCGAATCCATTATTGCATCATCAATTTCTTCTCCTCTATGAGCTGGAAGACAGTGAAGGAATATTGCCTCTTTTTTTGCCTTGGACATTAAATTCATATTCACTTGGAAGCTTTTAAAAACTTTTTTTCTCTCGTCATTTTCATGCTCATCACCCATACTTGCCCAAACATCTGTGGTTACCACATCAGCGCCATCAACTGCAGAACCAGGAATTTCGCACAATTCAACATTTTCCCCAAATTTATCCAAAGTGTACTTATCAGGTTCATATCCATTTGGTACAGAAATTTTAAGCTTAAAATTGAGTAATTTGGATGCATTTATGTATGAATTACACATATTATTGCCATCTCCAATCCAAGCTACTGTCATATCATTAAAGTTATCACCTTTTATTTCTGCTATAGTTTGCATGTCTGCTAATAGTTGGCATGGATGAAACAGGTTGCATAGTCCGTTGATGATTGGAACTGATGAATTCTCTGCAAGACTCTTTATCTCATCATGTGAATTTGTTCTCATCATTATCAAGTCAACCATTCCAGACAAAACTTTTGCGGTATCAGAAATATTCTCTCCTCTTTTAAGTTGAGAGGAATCTTCTGATAAGAATATTGCATGCCCTCCTAATTTATACATAGCAGTTTCAAATGAAACTCTTGTTCTGGTCGAATTTTTTTTAAAAATCATAGCTAGCGTTTTATTATTACAACTTTTTATAACAGTATTAGCTCTATCTTGCGACTTGTAATCTATAGCTTTTTTGATTATTCGCTTGAATTCTTGAGTATTTATATCTATCAATGTCTTGAAGTGTCTTTTAGCCATAATTATCTCTTATAAGTTTCTCGAGTATATCAACAATACTAATGACATGCTCTTCTTTACAAATTAATGGAGGAAGTAGTCTAATTGTTTTTTCTTTAGTTACATTAATAACAAGGCCTTTCTCAAGAGCTTTTGTAACAAGCTCAGTACAAACATCATTAAGTTGTATACCAATCATAAGACCACATTGCCTAATATCGCTGACCGACTTTAAAGGTTTAATTTTTAAGTCCATATGATCATGCATGACTTTACTAATTTTATTTACATGTTGACATAGTCTCATGTCTCTCATTATGTCCATAACTTTCAGACCAACTGAAGTAGATAAAAAATTTCCACCAAATGTAGAACCATGCATTCCGGCTTTAAGAACATGAGCGGCTGGTCCTCTTGCAAGACAAGCTCCTATCGGAACACCATTTCCTAGAGCTTTAGCTACCATAACAACATCTGGTTGAATATTACTATGTTGATAGCTGAACCATTTCCCTGTTCTACAAAATCCAGATTGAACTTCATCAATCATGAGTAAAATTTTTTTCTCATCACATAACCTTCTCAGTGTTTGAAGATATGAATTGTCACATGGGATAATCCCGCCCTCGCCTTGTACAGGCTCCAACAAGATCGCAGAAACATCATTATGATTTTTCAAACTTTCATGAATGTCATCAATATTGTTAAAATTTACTCTCAGTAGTCCATCCAGAATCGGTCCAAATGCATCATGTGATGAGGGATTTGCAGTCGCGCTCATTGCACCCATTGTTCTTCCATGAAAACTATTAGACATTACAATTATTTTTGGATTTTCAAAATTCTTGTCGTGGCCAAATTTTCTTGCAATCTTTATTGCAGCCTCTACAGACTCAGCGCCCGAGTTACAAAAGAATGAGTTTTCCATACCTGTTAGTTGACAAAGCCTTTTTGCAAGTTTCTCTTGGCTATCAATATTAAAAGCATTAGAGGTATGAATTAACTTTTCTGATTGAGACCTTAGTGTCTCTGTTATAAGTGGATGTGAATGCCCTAAACTTGTAACAGCTAAACCGCACAGCGCATCAAGGTATTTTTTTCCATCTGAGTCATAGAGATGAACGCCCTCACCCTTTACGAATTTAACTGGCTTCCTGTTATATGTCGGCATTATGTTAGAGGTCATAATATAATTCTCGCATGAAAAAGGTAATTTTATATTAAATTATAAAGATTGCCAGTTGTTGAATAAAACCTACTTTTACTGATATTTATGTGTATTTTTGGTGCAAAATCCCCTAATATGGTAACGTTAACGTAAAATAAATAGGGGAAAAAATGAAAAACTTTCTAAGTATGGCCTTCATACTGGCTTTTTCATCTTCATTGTACGCTGGTGGAGCACAAATGGGCTCGAATCAGGGAAATAATGCAATGTCTTCAGCCAAATCATCATCAGGAGTTCACTTCTATGGTCGTATATATATTGGTTATGATGACAAGCAAACAGGTTCAGGAACAGCTGATGTTGAGAACTTGGATGATGGAGCAAGCAAAAGTAGATTAGGTCTTAAATTCACAGAAACTATCAGCAGTGGAGTTCAACTTGTTGGTAATCTCGAATACAAATTCGATATTGGAGATGGAACATCTACAAATGAAACTAGCTGTGCTGCAACAAGTGAAGCTACAACTTGTAGAACTTTTGACTTAAATGTAGGGAATCTTGGATTCAAAACTCCATTCGGCTACATAGGCGCAGGTACATATGAATCGCCTTACAAAACTATGGGGCAATTCGATAATAACATCGATACAGCTATAGCTTTGAATGCACATGGTGGTACAAGTCAAGGTAATGGTGGAATTGATGGAAACGTTGAGAGTATGCTTGCATATTCTGCAACAATGGGTCCAGCAACTTTCTCATATATGTATGCAGTATCTGATTCAAGATCAGCTAATGACAATACTAATACCGATCAAGGTGACTACTCAATGGGCATACAATTTAAAAATATGCTTGTCCATGGATTGTCATTTGGTTACTCACGTTATCATGATCAATCAGTTTCTGGTGGGTCTGGTACAAGTAATGACCGATTCTATGCATCCATGAAAGTTATGCCTAATATGGGAGTGTTTGTATCGCATGAAGACTTAGCTGTCGCTGGATCATACAATACATCTACAGTTGGTGATATTCGTACAATAGGAACACACTACAAAATGGGTATGACTGATTGGCAAGTAGTTTATGCCAAAGGTGATTCTGATGGTGCAGCTACAAATGACTATAAAACTCTTGGAGTTTCTGCTCAAATGAATCTAAGTAAAACTACTGATTTAACATTTGGTTATATCAAGCAAGACTTTGATTCAACAGGTAGCGATATTACTACTCGAGGAATAGGTCTCACACACAAGTTTTAAAAAATAAAAACTTACATCTAAACTAGCCTGATAAATTTATCAGGCTAGTTTTTTTTATAATTAAACCGTGAAACTAATTAAGGAAGCTAATGATACTAGTCCAGGGTGATGAGCTCCGCCCATAAAGAGCAACATTGGAATACTCAAAGCTGTATTAGTTCTAGACGCAAGAAGAGCGGTTTTTTTCGCTTGAGCTATTTCATCAGCAGTTGCATCTACTAAACCAAGTACTTTTTGTTGATTTGGCCAAATAAGAACCCATACGTTGAATAGCATTATTGTTCCTAGCCATGCACCAGCACCGATGACAGAGCTATATCCTCCGGCAAATGTGAATGCATCTATAAATTGTCCATGATGTCCTAGATAGGCAGCACCAGTAAGCCATGTAACTACTGCGCCCCACCTAAACCAAAGAAGCGCAAGAGGGGCAACATATTTCCCTATTGCAGCTGGACCTGGTTCTTTATCAGCTGTGGCTTTTGCCATTGCTGGTACTTGAACGAAATTAAAATAGTAGAGAAGTCCAATCCAAGTTACACCCGATAGATAGTGCAACCATCTTATATAACCCTCAGCCTCGATAGGAATACTCCCGTCAGCCAAGATCATAATGAATACAATTGCTAGTACAAAACCAGAAATTATAGTACCTTTTATTGATAATAAAGGATTCATGTATACCTCATTTGTTGGTTGAAATTAAGATTTATAATAAATGAAGATGTAAATTTAATCCATAGGAGATATAAATAAAATAGTGTGTGGAATTTGTGGAGAGTTTAAATTTACTAAAAAGAGTTTTGATAATAAAAAGCTCGATAATTTAATGAGTTCAATCTCAATGAGGGGTAAAGATTCTAAAGGGACATATCTTGATGATGATATATTTCTTGGCCATCACAGACTTGCAATCATAGATATAAGTGATAAGTCGAATCAGCCAATGCGAATAGACAAATACGTTATCGTCTTCAATGGAGTCATATTCAATTATCCCTTGATAAAAAAAAATTTAGAAAAAAAAGGTCATACCTTTAAATCTACTGGTGATACCGAGGTTATCATCCGATCTTACATGGAGTATGGTTCTGAGTGTGTGAAACATTTAGATGGTGTATTCGCTTTCTGCATTTATGATATTGAGAAAAAAACTATTTTTCTAGCACGAGATCGTATCGGTATCAAGCCACTATACTATCTCAAGGAAAGTGATCAGATTTATTTCTCATCGCATATGAAAGGAATAACCAAAAATATGGAAACAAAAGAGATAGATCCAGTTGCGCTTAACTACCAGTTTACTTTACACTCAGTTGTTCCCGCGCCCCATACAATTATAAAAGACGTAAAGAAGTTAGATCCAGGATGTACAATTACTATCAGTAAAACAGGTGAACTAAACAAAAAAAGATATTTTGATATTAATAACATCCAGTTATCCGATTACTCAAATAAAGAAATTGATGAAAATATATCTTCACTTCTATCTTCAGCTATCAAAAAAAGAATTGATATTGCTGATGTACCAGTGGGTATATTGCTATCAGGTGGCTTAGATTCAAGTTTAATTACTGCTATTTCTACAGAATATAAAGATAAAATAAATACATACTCAATTGGATTTGAGACTATAAACAATGAAGAAGGAAATGAATTTTATTATTCGGATATGGTTGCAAAGAATTTCGAGACAGTTCATAAAAAATACAAAGTTTCCGATCTTGACCTGCTGAAGAATCTTGATGATGTTATCTTGAGTATGAGTGAGCCTATGTTCAGTCAAGATTCATCTGCATTTTATCTACTGTCTCGAAAAGTGTCCAATTCTACAAAGGTAGTCATGAGTGGTCAAGGAGCTGATGAGGTATTTGGAGGTTACTTCTGGTACAAAAAGATAATGGATGAGAGAAATCTTGATGATATAGATACACTTTCAAAATACTATTTTGATAGATCATATGATAATTATAAGACGATAATAAACAAAAGTTTTGTTGAAGATAATTTTGCCTACAATGAAATAAAATCCATACTTGATCAAATGGACCCTAATTTAAATACTCTCGATAAAGTTTTTCGTTTAGAACTTTCTATGTTTATTATAGATGATCCAGTGAAAAGGATTGACAACATGACCATGTCACATGCGTTAGAGGCAAGAGTTCCATTTTTAGATATTGATTTAATAAAGTTTATGCTTTCAGTAAAGTCTGAAAAAAAAATTACTAATGGAGAGAAATACTTATTAAAACAGATGTCGGGAAAATATTTAGATAATGAAATTATTAATAGAAAAAAATTCTACTTTCCTGTGCCTCCACTCAAAATAATCAAAAATAAATTCTATGATTACTGCAGACAAATATTAACCTCAGATGAAGCGGTTCAGAGGAATCTCTTTAATAGTAAATACATTAATATTCTTCTTGAACAGCCAAATAAGCACTTCACGAATCTTGAGGGAAATGAGTTGTGGCACTTTACCCTACTAGAAAGGTGGTTACAACTAAATATTGATCCCTAGTCATACAAGATATATAATTTTCATAAAATCAAAGGAGAAAACATGTCAGCGCTCGAAAGAATAAAAAAACAAGTAGAAGAAAGTCCAGTTATACTATACATGAAAGGAACACCACAAATGCCTATGTGCGGTTTTTCTTCTAAAACTGTAGAAGCATTAAAGAGCTGTGGTAAAGAATTTGCTTATGTGAATGTAATATTAGATTCAGAAATTATGCAAGAATTACCTAACTTCGCAGACTGGCCTACATTCCCTCAGTTATATATTAAGGGAGAACTAATTGGAGGCTGCGATATAACACTTGAGCTTCACCAATCTGGTGAATTACAAAAAATGATCGATGAGGCAGTAAGCTAACTGGCAGGACTGTTGATTGCGTGTATGATTCCCCAATAATCAAAAATATTTACCTTTGATATTGATTGAACATTTAATTTTGCGTATGCATTAAATTCAGAGAATGGGAAGTATGGTCTCCAACCAAGATACTTACTAACAGGCATAAGTCCTTTCTCTAAAATCTTTAAAAACTTACTGTCTGTCTCAAAACTAAAATGATTCACAAGGTAAATGTCCCCATTAGGTTTACAAACTCTTTTCATTTCATTAATCAATAAATCAGGATTTTGTGTAACTGATACCACATACATTCCAACAACTTTATCAAAAGAGTTGTCCTCAAAAGTGAGTTGTTCTCCATTCATCATCAATACGTTTTTATTTTTAAGATCATGTTTTATTATGTTCTTTTTAGCTTTTTTAAGCATATCTGGAGAAATATCAATTCCAGTGACCTTCGTCTCTTCAGGATAATATTTATATGAAGTCCCTGTCCCAATACCGATTTCAAGCACTCTATCTGTCTTGCTGCATTCCATCATGCTTACCAGCTTTTTTTGGCCAGGCCTGAAAATTTGACCAAAAGTATAATCATAAAAACCTGAAACTCGCTTGTATGATTTTATTATAGACTTGTCATCCAATATGCTATCCTAAACTAAGAAATAATAGGCTTAATTGTAACACTTTATGAATGGAATTATCAAAACTTTCAGAGATATAATGCTATTTAGAAAAGGTCCACAAGATCTACCCTCTAGTAAGACGCTTTTGAATATTTTCATTATTGCCAATCTACTTATAAGCTTTATTCCCAATGATGTTAACTATAATCTAGGAATATCCTTCATAACATCATTAATATATGTGGGGGCTAGCTTGTTCTTCATTCAAACAATTTTGAGTGTGAAAGAGAATATGTCTTCGACTACGGGTTACAGAATGAGATATGTGCAATCGGCTACCTCTATTCTTGGTATTCACGCATTTATAGGTTTGATAACGAGCTTAATATTTTTATTAAGTGGTACTTCTGATTCAATAATCGTCGTTATACTAATAGCTACTGTGTACTCATGGCTGATATACGGATATATTTTCAAACTGGCATTAGATTGTACGACGTTCATGGGTCTTTCAATATCCTTTCTCTACAGCATGATTATTGGTTTCATGTTAATTATCGTTCTTTCTCTTCTTATATGAAAATTCATATTTTAGGTATTGCAGGTACTTTTATGTCCGGAATAGCAATTCTTGCTAAAAGAAAAGGTCATGAGGTAACTGGATCTGACACATCATGTTATGACCCAATAAAGTCGATATTAAAAAGAGAAAATATAAATGTTGTTATCGGACATAAAATTAAAGACGTTATGAATAAAGATTTAATAATTATCGGAAATGTAATGTCACGAGGTAATCCAGTTATAGAATATATATTAAAACATAAGAAATGTTTCGTATCAGGACCAGAATGGCTGTATCATAATATTCTTAAAAATAAGAAGGTGATAGCGGTCAGTGGAACGCATGGTAAAACAACAACTACGGCTATGATTGTTCATATTCTGAAAAAAAATAAAATAAATCCTGGATATTTAATTGCTGGCTCACCAAAAGGTAACTTCAAATCCGTCGCACTGACCACTTCGAAATACTTTGTAATTGAGGCAGATGAATATGATACAGCTTTTTTTGATAAGAGATCTAAATTTGTACATTATAATCCTTTTTTTACTGTCATTAATAATATTGAGTATGATCATGCTGATATATTTGCAAATATAAACGATATTATTAAAACGTTTAGTCATATGATTAGGCTTATACCATCAAATGGTACAATCATCATAAATAAAAATGATCTCAATACAAAAAAATTATTATCAAATGGGTATTGGTCTAAACTCGTAACAGTTGATTCGAAGAAGATGTCGGGAGATTTTAACTTAATAAAAAAACAACAATATACCCTTCAAAACAAAGGTAAAGAGTATCTATTGCCAAAAAATATTATAGGAGAGCATAACTATAAAAATGCCACAACAGCTATTGCTACATGTCGTGAACTAAAAATTTCAATAAAAGATCAACTGAAAGCATTATCAAGTTTTAAGGGTGTAAACAAAAGGACTGATTTTATATGTGAAATAAATGGTACAAAGGTATACGATGACTTTGCTCACCATCCTACTGCTATAAGATCATCAATTAATTCTATGAAGGAGACATTTAAAGGGAAAAAGCTTTTGACGATTTTTGTTCCTGGTTCAAATTCTATGAAATTAGGTATTCATGATGATGAAATAAGTTCATCTCTAAAAAGATCAGACAAAACTATTGTTATAACACAACTAAAACCACTAAAAAGAAGACTTAAAAATAACATTAAAATAAATGTTATTGAAACTGAAGCTCAAATAGGAGACTATCTGCACAATGAAGAAAATTTCGATATAATTCTTATTCTATCAAATAGAAATACGGAAAATATAGTGCGGTACATTAGAAATGGATAAAACTAAGCTTAGAGAAAAATTATCTGAAGAAGAGTTTTTTGTAACTCAAAATAAAGGCACAGAGGCTCCTTTTTCTGGTAAATACTTAGATAATAAGCAAAGTGGTACCTATAAATGCGTATGTTGTGATAACGAGCTATTTTCATCAGAGCATAAGTATGATTCTAAATCTGGATGGCCAAGTTTTTTTGATGCTATCGCAAAAGATAATCTCTTGCTTTTAGAAGACACATCGCATGGTATGAAAAGAATTGAAGTAACTTGCAAGCAATGTGGATCGCATTTAGGACATGTTTTTGAAGACGGGCCAAGACCAACTAACCTGAGATATTGTATCAACTCGCTATCTTTAAAATTTGAAAATGAAAATACATAAAGACATACCTATTTTCCCACTAAAAAGTATTATTCTACCTGGTGGACAATTTCCACTAAGAATTTTTGAGAGGAGATATTTAGATATGACGCGAGACTGCCTGAAAAATAATGCAGGTTTTGTTATCGCTCTTCCAAAAAAAGATTCTGATTATATCTCATCAGTTTATGATTATGCTAGTTATGTAGAAATCGTTGACTGGTCACAGCTTGATGGTGGATTACTTGGAATAACGGTTGAGGGAAAAAATATAGTAAAGTTAAGTGAATGCAAACTCGATGAATGCAATTTACTTAAGGGCAATGCTGAAGAGGTTATTTACGATATAGACTATTTAGTTCCACAAAAATATCAAATACTTTCTAAGTTTTATAAAAAAATCTATCCTGAAATTAAGGCATATATTTTCCATATCAAACCTAAATATAATGATGCGAATTGGCTAGGATTTAGATTAATAGAATGCCTGCCGATTGAACTAAATGACAAGGCTGATTTAATTTCTATGCAAGAGCCACTTGATAGATTAGAGAGAATTTTACATATAGTAAAAAAAATCTATCCAAAAGAACTAAATATTATTAATTAGTTAGTAGTAGCGCCGGTATCTGCTTGACTAACTAGTTTTGCGTATTTGGTTAATGCTCCATTGTTGGTTTTAGAATTTACATTGGAGGTTTTTTTCATTCTTGAAATTATTTCCTTTTTAGATATCAAAATATTGATCTCCCTTTTTTTTGCGCATATTTCTATTTGATCATCATTTTTAACAATTTGTAGCGGACCTCCAATGGCAGCTTCAGGGGCTATGTGTCCCACTACAAACCCATGACTTCCTCCTGAAAATCTTCCATCAGTTATTAAAGCCACATCATTTCCAAGTCCCTGCCCCATAATTGCAGATGTAGGTGATAGCATTTCTCTCATTCCAGGACCTCCAACAGGTCCCTCGTTCTTTACTACAATCACTGATCCTTTTGAAATTTTACCAGCAAGAATAGCCTTGAGACATTTTTCTTCTGAATCAAAAACTCTAGCAGTACCTCTAAAATAAGTTCCCTCTTTACCTGAAATTTTTGCTATAGCGCCCTGAGGTGCTATGTTACCTCTCAAAACAATTAGGTGGCCGTCCTTTTTGATCGGATTACTTGTTGCTCTTATAATTTTCTGATCAATAGGATATGGTTTAACACATTTGAGATTATTTTTAATAGTTTTTCCTGTGACTGTCATGCAGTCTCCGTGCATATATCCCTCACTAATAAGAGTCTTCATCAAAGGTGCCACGCCGCCTATTTTTACCAACTCTGCCATAGAGTATTGACCACTTGGTTTTAGGTCTGCGAGGACAGGCGTCTTTCGACCTATTCTTTCAAAATCTTTTAAAGATAATTTAATTTTGGCTTCATTAGCAATTGCAAGTAAATGTAAAACTGCATTAGTTGAGCCTCCTAATGCCATTACTATTGTAATAGCATTCTCCAGAGATTTTTTTGTGACTATATCTCTAGGCTTCAGATCTTTGGTGATACATCTCATGAGCGCCTTGCTTGCCTCTTTAGTATCAGTTAGTTTTGATTTAGATACTGCAGTTTGTGCCGAGCTATTTGTCAATGAGAGACCCATTGCCTCTATGGCACATGCCATTGTATTTGCTGTGTACATGCCGCCACAGGAACCTGGTCCAGGGATAGCTTTTTTTTCTATGGCGTACAATTCATTGTCGTTAATAATTCCATTTGCATTTTTACCAACTGCCTCAAAAACAGAAACAATATCTATATTTTTGTTTTTATGAACTCCAGGTAATATCGTTCCTCCATAGACAAACACTGAAGGCCTATTAAGTCTTAGCATGGCCATCACACAAGCAGGCATATTCTTATCACACCCGCCAAAACTTATAAAACCATCTAAACCCTCCCCCGCAACAACCGCTTCAATTGAATCAGCAATAATTTCTCTCGAAACTAGAGAATAACGCATTCCTTCTGATCCCATCGAAATACCATCTGATATTGTAATTGTATTGAAGTTGACGGCTTTTCCACCATTAGAGTCAATAGATTTGGTTGCAACTTTCGCTAAATCATTGATGTGCATATTACATGGAGTAACCATACTCCAAGTAGAGGCTATACCAACCTGAGGCTTCAAGAAGTCTTTGTCTTTGAAACCAACCGCTCTTAGCATAGATCTGCTAGGAGCGCGATCCTTACCATCTACAAGTTTTGATGAATATTTCCTCACTATCTTATTGTACCAGTTTACCAAATATTTGATATCTCCAACCTTTCATGAACCTAGCTTTGTTATTTGTTAAAACAAACATTTCCATATCTCTTTTGTTAGCAATTATAGTTGGATCTATCTTAAACTCATCTGAAACGTAACTAAGTACGTCATTACATTTCTGTTCAATATCTTTTTTAGGTAGCAAGTTTTTATTTTTAATTTTTTTCCTAAGAGATAATAGATTTTTAAGATCATTCATTTCTAAATTTTCTATACTCTGCTTCATATTAGAAATTATTTCATATACTTTATTTTCACTAGCTATCATTATCTTGATTATATGAGAATCACTTAAAATCCATCTCTTAGGAACATCATATTTAATCGATAATCTCTCTCTCCACGATGCAATTTTTTTCAAAAGATTGAGATCGCTTGAATCAAAATATAACGGATAATTTATTTTTTCCCAAGCATAGTCCGGTTCAACAATAATATTTGACTTTTTTAATTCAATTTCTTGCTCTTCTTGAAACCATGTATATCTGTTAATAATTTTTAAATTTTTTTCTAACTGATTTTTTATTTTTATGAGGTATTTAACATCATCAGCAGCATACTCAATTTTTTCTTGGGTAAGGGGTCGCTTCAACCAATCTGTTCTCCATGAACCTTCTTTTATGTCGACATCACATATATTTTTTACTAATGCTGAATATCCAATACTTGATTTTTCAGACAAAAAATTGAAGGCTATTTGTGTATCAAAAATATTCACAGGAAAAATACCAGTAAATGAATATAGTGCTTCAAGATCTTGTTTTGCTGAATGGATAATTTTCAAAATATTTGGATTTGTGGTTATATCTATGATTGCCTGAATATTTGTAATTTTTTGTGGATCAATGAGATATATCTCGCCATTAGGAAGTGAAATTTGCACCAAAGCGAGTATGGGTCTATAAGTAGATTCCCTTATAAATTCTGTATCTAAGCCTATTTCACTGCATTCTCCTAATTTAATTAGAAGATTATTGAGTTTTTTGTCAGAATCAATCAGGATATTTGTCATAATTATAAAAACATTGATAATAGCATAACTTCTGTAATCATACTGTAATGGAAAACAAATTTATTCTTAAAGACTGTGAATTCATAAAGTCACCAAATTTTGATCACAGACCAAAAAATACTGTAGTGGACACAATTGTCATTCATTGTATAAGCCTGCCTGAGAAAAATTATGACAATGAAAATGTAACATTATTGTTTCTTAATAATTTAAATGAAAACCTACATCCATCATTTGGTTCACTTGATGGTCTAAGAGTCTCATCCCACATACTTATAAAAAGAGATGGTCAACTAATCCAATATGTACCATTTGATAAACGTGCGTGGCACGCTGGTAAATCAGAATACAAAGGAAGAACAAATTATAATGATTTTTCAATTGGAATTGAGCTACATGGCTCTGTATCTGACATCTATACAGAAGATCAATATTTATCATTAAAAAATCTTATAGATGAACTTAAAGAAATATTTCCATCGATCACAGATAGTAATATACTTGGACATAGTGATATTGCTGCGGACAGGAAAAATGATCCGGGGCCGAATTTTACATGGGAAAAAATCAAATAGAATGTCTACTATATCTATAATTATAATTGCGCTTACCATAGAATATTTTTTTGATGATCTGAAAGAATATAGAAAGAATGATTTTTTGTTGAAAGGATTTAACTATTTTGAAGTTAAATTCGATAATGAAAAATATTCAAAGTATGCTATTTCTGTAGCATATACCTTTTTTATTTTGGTTTTTTGTCTAGCTCTTGTATCTCTGGCTGACTATTTATCTTATATACTCTTCTTTTCAGTAAACCTTATTATAATGTTATTTTGTCTTAGAACTAATCAATTCAATAGAGATATTGAAGAACTCAAAATAAAAATGGAATTTAAAAGAGATGATATTGATAAGAATGATTTATTTACGATATGTCCTAATCTGAAACAAACGCGCGCAAAATCTAATTTAGGTAATTTAGTAATAAAAAATCTTTTTTTCAACTCAATAAGGAACACATTTACTGTCATCTTTCTATTTCTTCTATTGGGCGCTCCCGCAGCATTAGCTTATAAGTTATTAGATATAATGATCTACACAGATAGTTTTAAATTAAATGTTCAATCTAAGAATAATCTGAAGAAATATATTTATTTTATTGATTATGTTCCAATTAGGCTTACATCATACTGCTTATCAATTGTTAGCAATTATGATCGTGTAATGGAAAAAATTAATAACCTTGAACTATCCAACAATGCATACTTAAGTAATGTTGAGTATATTAATCAAACAGGTGAATCAGTATACGATGCGTCACAAAATGAATCCGATCAAATCATCCAAATTCAAAATATTTTGGCAAGAACTTTAATTGCATGGTTGAGTATAATATTTTTATTAGGAGTTACTGGAGTTTTTGTTTGAAAATGAATAGTACTTAATACCTATCTCAATGTCAGGTCTATTATTTTTATTTCTCCAAATATTGGTATCCCTGAGGGAATAAACACATCCGCAGTATTCTTGCATGTAAAATTTTTCAGTTTTAGATACATGTAACATTTTCTCAGAGCCCCCATTCTTTCTCCAATTATATGTCCAGTACGTAATTCCGTTAAACTCTGAAGCAGCTTTGATACCCGATTCGTTAATTTGTCTCATGTCTTTCCATCTTGAGATACCCAAAGTGCTGGAGATCAGAGAAAAGTCGTTCTGATGGGCAAATTTAGCAGTTTTATAAAATCTCATATCAAAACATGTCGAACATCTTTTGCCTCTTTCTGGCTCCCACTCTTGGCCTTTAGTTTGATGAAACCAATTCCTCGTATCATAGTCATCGTCGATGAATGGAATATCGAATTTTTTTGCAAATTCTAGATTCTCATTCTTTCTTAAAAGATATTCTTTTTTTGGGTGAATGTTTGGATTATAGAAGTAAATTGTATAATCAATGTTAGATTCTTTCAAACGAAGCATAATATCGCCCGAACATGGTGCGCAACAACTATGTAATAGTAGTTTGTTGTGGCCATCAGGTAGTTTTAGTTTATTCATTTTTAATATTAAAAAATCTGCAGCTATTATTATATATCTCTTTGGCAAGAATATTTTTATCTTTTTTTAATATATTTGCTATAGCATCGAGTACGTAAATTAGGTTACTCGGCTCATTATATTTCTTATTAACGATAGGATAATCGAATGGCATTAAATACGGCGAATCTGTTTCAATCATAAGCTTGTCTGATGGGATGTATTTAATTAAATCATGAAGATGATAACCTCTCTTAGGGTCTGTGATCCATCCAGTAATTCCAATATAACAACCAAGATCTAGATAACTTTTCAAGCTTTTTTTATCGCCCGTAAAACAATGTACGACAACATCCTCTATAAGATGTATGTGATCTTTTAAGAGAATTACAAAATCGTTATAAGCATCTCTCTCGTGAAGGAACATTGGTAAGTCAATTAATGTTGCAAGCTCAAGATGTTTGTTAAAACAATGAATTTGATCATCTTTACTTGAAAAGTTTCTTTTATAATCAAGTCCGCATTCTCCTATCGCCTTTACATATTCATGCTTACATAATTCCATCATTTTTTCAAAGTGGCTCTCACTAAAGTCTTTAGCATTGTGAGGATGAAAACCTACGGTTGTATATAGAATGTCTGGATGTTGATCTATTAATTTTTTTGCTTCGTAAGTATCATTAATATGCGAAGATGTAATAACTATTCTACGAATATTATTTTCTATAGATTTTGAGACAATGTTGTCAAAATTCTTAATAAGCTGACTATCGAGAAGATTTGCGCCGATATCAAATAAAGGCCCGGAGGTATCAGCCATCGAGTTGTTGTAAAACAGACTTAACTGTCTCGCCAATTACCGACGGATTCTTAGCGATTGTGACACCAGCTGCTTTAAGTATCTCTACTTTCTCTGCGGCTGATTCACCGCCAGCACTTACGATAGCGCCTGCATGACCCATTCTTTTTCCTTTAGGGGCAGTTAACCCAGCTATATATGCTATTACTGGTTTTGAGACATTATTTCTTGCATACTCTGCAGCCTCAGCTTCCTGAGGTCCACCTATTTCACCAATCATTAAAATTACTTTAGTCTCATCGTCTTGCTCGAATTTAACAAGATGATCTTTAAATGCACTGCCATTGATAGGGTCTCCACCTATACCAACACTTGTAGATATTCCAATTCCAAGATCTTTCATTTGCTGTGCTGCTTCATATCCGAGAGTTCCAGAGCGTCCAATAACTCCAACGTTTCCCTCTTTGTAAATATGACCCGGCATAATTCCCAGCATACATTTACCTGGACTTATGACGCCAGCGCAGTTAGGTCCTACCATTGTCATCCTATCTTCATTATTAAATGTTTTTAGAAATCTTTTTACTTTGATCATATCATGAGCAGGAATTCCGTCTGTGATGGCAACTAAAGTTTTAATGCCTGCTTCTGCAGCTTCCATTGCGGAGTCAGCGGCAAAAGCTGGTGGAACAAAAAGAATAGATGCGTCAGCTCCAGTTTGTTCAACTGCATCTTTGACTGTATTAAATACGGGGCGATCTAAATGAGTTTGCCCTCCTTTACCAGGTGTTACGCCACCCACAACATTTGTACCATACTCTAACATCTCTTCTGCATGGAATGTTCCAATCTTGCCGGTAAAGCCTTGAATGATTATTTTTGATTCTTTTGTAATTAAAATTGCCATAAACTATTAGTTTCCAAGATTATTCAGAGCTTCAACCGCTTTATTTGCTGCGTCTTCAAGAGAGAATGCTTCTGTATATTCGATCTTGCTATCTTTTAATATCTTGATGCCTTGATCAACATTTGTACCAGCCAACCTGATAACAAGTGGCTGTTCAATTGTTATTTGATTTAGCGCATCAACAATTCCTTGCGCTACCCAATCACATCTATTGATGCCCGCAAAGATGTTGATGAGTATTACTCTGACGTTTGGATCTCCAGATATAAGCTTGAAAGCTTTTACGAATTTCTCGGGAGTTGCCCCTCCACCTACATCTAAAAAGTTTGCTGGTTGTCCTCCAGCTAGTTGAATCATATCCATCGATGCCATTGCTAGACCAGCACCATTAATAATATTTCCTATATCACCATCAAGTGGAATGTAATTTAAACCTCTATCAGCAGCATATGTTTCTTTTGGGTCTTCTTGAGATTTGTCTCTCAATTCATCAAGTTCTGAATGTCTATAAAGTGCATTGTCGTCGAATGACATTTTGCAGTCTAATGCTAGTACTTTCTCATCATTTGTAAGAACCAGTGGATTAATTTCAACCATAGTAGAATCAGAAGTACTAAAAGCTTTATATGCACCAAGTATTGCTTGTGCGCATTGATTAACCGCTTTGGACTCTAAGCCAAGTGCAAATGAAATCTGACGCGCCTGATATGGTTGCATACCAACTGCGGCTTCAATTTTTGTTTTGATAATTGAATCTGGGTTTTCTTCAGCAATTTCTTCGATACTCATGCCACCTTCTGATGAGGCAATTACCATGATGCTCTCTGAGCTTCTATCAAGAACGAATCCCAGGTAGAATTCTTTTTTAATATCTGTTCCTTCTTCTATGTATACCCTTTCAACAGTTTTACCATCTGGTCCTGTCTGATGAGTAACCAGTGTTTTACCAATTAACTTAGTAGCTGCATCAGATACCTCTTGTTCAGACTTACAGACAATTATTCCGCCTGCTTTACCTCTAGCGCCTGAATGAATTTGAGCTTTTACAACCCACAGACTACCACCGAGCTCTTTAGCTCTTTTTATTGCCTCTTCAGGATTGTATGCTATTCCGCCATTTGGTATTGATACGCCGTTTTTAGAAAGAATTTCTTTTGCTTGGTACTCGTGTATGTTCATTATTTTTTAGACTGTATTAATTTATCAATGTTTACAATATTCTCAGCCATACGTTCAGATGCCGCATCAATCATTCTGCCATCAAGCTGTGCAGCTCCACGCCCTTCTGCAGCAGCCTTAGCAAGTTCTTCAATAATTTTCTTTGCCTTATCGACTTCAGCTTCTGGTGGTGAAAACACGCTATTTGCATGCTCTATTTGTGATGGATGTATTGCCCACTTTCCTTCAATTCCTATCGCAGCGCCACGTTTTGCAGCTTTTATATATCCATCCGGATCTTGGATATCCCCGAACGGTCCGTCAATAGGTCTTAGACCATATGCACGACATGTTGCAACTAACTTAGATAATCCGTGATGCCACTGGTCTCCAGGATAGTCTGGATTCAACCCACCTATTACAACTGTTCTAGCTCTTAAACTTGCTGCAAAGTCTGCGACTCCAAAATGAAGTGCCTCTAATCTATCAGATGATCTTGCAATTTCCTCGATATTTACCATACCAAGTGCGCTTTCTATTAAGCACTCAAGCCCTATCTTGTTTTCTAATTCTCTTTCTTGCTCTATTTGAGTGACCATGCAATCTACCATATAAACATCGTCTCGCACGCCAACTTTAGGGATGAGCAATGTATCGATATACTCCCCAGCTTGAACCATCAATTCAACCACATCTCTATACATATAATGTGTGTCTAACCCATTTATGCGCACTGAAATAGTTTTTCCGTGACCTCTCCAGTCAAGATCTTTTAGGGCTCTAATTACATTCTCACGTGCTGTTACTTTATCATTTGGAGATACAGCATCCTCTAGATCAAGGAATATATAATCCGCTTCTGAATTCAATGCTTTTTCAAACATTTTTGGAGATGAACCTGGTACTGCTAGTTCGCTTCTTTGTAATCTAGTTTTTGCGCTTTTATATGATGTATGACTCATAATATCTTACAATTTTGACTTGATATACCCCTGTATATTAGCTATAACTCGATAAGTTTTGAGTGAGTATATATGATAATTTTAAAATATGCAAAATACATGGATGTAAATAAATGACTAAATATGCACTAGAAATTGAACACCTTAATAAAACTTATCGGAATGGCGTTAGAGCACTTAAAGATATAAGCCTCAACGTTAAAGATGGTGATTTGTTTGCGTTCCTTGGTCCTAATGGAGCTGGTAAATCCACAGTAATTGGCATCATTACTACACTTGTCAATATATCCTCAGGCACTGTCAAGGTATATGGCAAAGACGTTACTAAAGATCCAGAATTCACTAAAAAAATGATTGGCGTAGTGCCTCAAGAATATAATCTTAATCAATTTATTCCTATAAAAGAGACGATGATCAATATTGGTGGATATTTCGGATTAACAAAAATGCAATCAACTTATAAGACACAAGAACTTTTTGAGGACCTAGGTATATGGCACAAAAGAGACAGTACGCCAAGAGAGCTCTCTGGGGGGATGAAAAGAAGATTAATGATTGCGAGAGCTCTTATCCATAACCCAAAATTACTGATCTTAGATGAGCCAACCGCAGGGGTTGATACAGAATTGAGATTAACGATGTGGGATTTTTTCAAGAAATTGAATAATGATGGAGTAACCATCATCCTTACTACACATTATCTTGAAGAAGCAGAAAGGCTATGCAAAAATCTCGCGATAGTCCATCAAGGAGAGTTAGTTCAGAATTCGTCGATGAGTGAAGTGATGTCATCCAGAAGAAAACATACTTACATCATCAGAACAGACTCTAATATATCTAATAGTAATGTTTTTAGTGGTAATATGAAAATAATTGATAATGAGTCATGTGAAATTGTTGTAGATAACAAGATCTCAATCACAGAAATTATTAATGCATTTAATAAGAACAATATCAATGTTTTGGAAATACTGAGTAAGAGAAATAAACTTGAAGAATTATTCATTGAGCTGACACAATCATGATGAAAAATTTATATTTAATTCAATTGCTGACAATATTTAGAAAGGAATTTGTCCGTTGGTCAAGAATTTGGATTCAAACAATCTTACCCTCTGTTATAACAATATTTTTATATATTACTATTTTTGGTAATTTCATTGGGGAACGAATAGGTGAAATTAATGATTTACCTTATATCCACTTTATAATACCTGGTTTGATTATTATGCCTATTATCTCAAATTCTTATATGAATGTTGTCGGCTCTTTTTATAGTGGAAGGTTTCAAAAAAGTATTGAAGAATTATTTGTATCTCCTCTTTCGACACATGTGATTCTAACTGGATACGTCCTCGGTGGTGTTTCAAGAGCATTTGTCGTTGGCTTTGCAGTATATGTAGTATCCTTAGCATTTACTGACATACCAATTCATAATATGTCTTTAGCGATTTTTCTAACACTACTTGTGAGTGTACTATTTTCTATTCTAGGTTTTATAAATGCTGCATATGCCAAAAGTTTTGATGATATTAATATTATTCCAACATTTGTTCTTACTCCTCTGACTTATTTAGGAGGCACATTTTATTCTATATATGACTTACCTGAAACATGGCAATCTATTTCGATGTTTAACCCAATTGCGTATATGGTCAGTGCATTTCGTTATGCGTTCATAGGAATAGAGGAAATGAATACCTACAGTGCAGTTTATATGCTGTTCATTTTAATCTTTTTGATGTATTCTTTAGCTATCTTTATTCTCAATAAGGGAATTGGTGTAAAAAATTAACTCTCACGAGGTTGGGAAAGTCAGTGAATGCATAATCTGACACTGCCCCCGCAACGGTGAACAATAGTCCGAATGCCAACGAGGTGAGACCAACTTTAGCGGTGGTGCTATGAAAAAAATACTAATTATATAAATTTATTGGTTATTACTTTTTACGGATTACAGTTAAATGGTGCGTTTAGAGCGTACCTTGTCTAAAAAAAATAATACTCATAAAAGTACTTGTTTAGATAACATCTATACCCTTTCGACTATAGAATCCTATACAAATATTATTAGTGTATGGTTTTAGACAAATTGTAAATCCGGTTACATTTTAATCTAATCAACAAAGAGAATCTTATGAATTTTAAAAATTTTTTATTGCTCAATATCTTACTTACATTTTTTGCTACTTCACATGCAAGCGAAGCATTAAATCCTATTGTAGTCGGAAACTCAATTATACCTATAGACATACACTCGTCACCAGCGTCGATGGAAGTTTTAACTGCTTCAGATATTAAAGAAAAGGGGTTTAAGGACATGCAAGAACTATTGAGTTCAATAAGTTCTATTAATGTTACATCTAATGGTGGAATTGGACAATTAACCTCTGTATTTGTGAGAGGAACAGAGAGTAATCATACAAAAGTGATATTAGATGGAGTTGAACTTAATCCGGGTACTCTTGCCCTTGCTCCGATACACAACATTTCCATCAATGCGATTGACAGAATAGAAATTATTAAAGGCTCCTCATCTGCTCTCCATGGAGCAAAAACAATAGGTGGAATCATTAATATTAAAACAAAAAGTGAATTAAACTCCATTTCGATGTCAACAGGCTCATGGTCAACAAATTCATCTTCATTAAGTCAAAGTTTTAACGCAAATGGATTCAAGATAAATCTTAATGCTAATAGGAAAGAATCAAAATCTATTCCTGCTGGACGTTACTCCAGTAAAAGACATGCATACAATACTAACAATATAAATCTAGGATTAAGTAAAGAGGTGAATGATTTCATGTTTACTTCAAGACTATATAGTTCTATGGGTAATACTCAATACGATAACTTTGGAACCAATGAAAATCAAAATCATGATGATTATTTTTATACTTTTGGTTTTAAGAAATTCATTAATGAAGATATATTTGAAATGAAAGTTATAGGATCTCAAAATAGAATTATACAAGCTAAAGTTGGTTCAAATGACTTCACAGATACTCTAAGAGATATCTATGATATCTCATATACAGATGTAGATGATAATGTTGTTCAAAAAATTGGTCTTGTCTATACAAAAGAGCATATGAGTGAACTCGTTTATGGAGGGACAGCTTATGAGAGTCGGTTTACTGCACAACATAATAATAAAGAGTACTTTTATCAGAGTGAAATGCTATATCCATCCTATAGAGTAAACTACGGTGTAAGACACACAGATCACTCACAATCTGGGCATTTCACGTCAGGGAACCTTGGTTTATCATTGCTTTCCGGTAATAATGTGTACACTTTTAATCTTACAAAATCGTATAGACCTGCAGATGCAACAGACCTGTATGCTACTGACGGATCAGGTGATCCCTCTCATAAACCTGAGGAATCACTTTCCTATGAAGTAGGAATCAAAATGTTTCTCGATAAAAATACACTTATTAGAGGTACAGCTTTTAAAACAAGAATGAAAAACCTAATTGAAGCAGATATCAATTCGCAAATATACTTATCAGACGCATTAATAACTGGATTAGAAATGAGATTTCAATCAAGTGCTAACCCATTTAAGTATGATATTGGTTATACTTATATGGTTCCCAATGATACAAAAAATAATCAACCTCTCACAAAAAGAAGTAAACATAAGCTAAATGCTGATTTGATCTATAAAATTGATCCAAATAGTAATTTTAGATTTAATATTTTGGCTGAGGGGACAAGAAAGGCATCTGCATTTGCCGATCTAAATTTAGGCTCTTATTACATAGCAAACTTAAACTATAATACAAAACTCACAAATGGCACTATTTCGATCAGTATGAAGAATATTTTCGATAGACCATATAGGACTGCTCATGGGTATAATACGCTGGACAGATCACTGTTTGTTTCCTATGCAATAGAATATTGATAGAATAATATTTTTATGAACAAGACTTCCTACTTAGAGTTATCAATATTTGTATTACTTATCGTGAGTAAATTATCGAGTATATACATTAATATATCTCCTTTTATTGCGGTGATTGTAATAGGTGCATATTTCGTTGCTAGTGAATACAAATTATTACTAATGATTTTTATCGTGCAATTTATCTCTGATTTACATTATGGGCTACATATATCTAATTTATCAGTCTATATTTCGTATCTCATTATTACTTTGATGTTATACAAGAGTGAAAGAATGTTTTCATTATATAGAAGTTTGATACTAGGCCTCCATGCAAATCTTGTATTTTATGTTGTAAGTAATTTTGGCCATTTCTTAGCATATAGTGATGTGTATAGCAGAAATAGCTTAAGTGATGCGTATTATCAAGGTTTAATATTTGGTGTTTATCTTTTGCTTTCAACAATCATCTTTATAATTGTTTTCCATACCTTACTAGCTGTCAGCAGAAAACAGCTAGTAAGGTCAAGGAGTACGAGGAGTTAAATTAGAACTTAAGTTGACCACCAGTTTTATATTCAGTTACTCGTGTCTCAAAGAAATTTTTCTCTTTATTTAAATCCATCATTTCCGACATCCATTCGAAAGGATTCGTCGCTCCAGGATATTGATGAGGTAACCCAATGCTCTCAAATCTTCTATTTGCAATAAACTTGATATATTCTTCAAACTTTTGAGCATCCATACCTAGCATAGGTTTTGGCATTGTATCGCGTCCATATTGTGTTTCAAGCTCAACACCTTTAGTAATAAGCTTAATCATTTCTTGTTGAAACTCTTCTGTCCATAATGTTGGATTCTCATTTTTGATTTGATTAATAACATCAATTCCAAAATTCATATGCATAGACTCATCTCTCAAGATATATTGAAATTGTTGAGATACACCTGTAAGTTTATTTCTTCTACCTAATGATAAGATTTGTGTAAATCCTACGTAAAAGAATATGCCCTCAAAGACGACATAAAAAG
>CAJWPJ010000003.1 GCA_913045115.1 uncultured Gammaproteobacteria bacterium
AGGCAGGAACTATGGCTCGTGATGTTCGGTAATTAATTGGATTCTTCTCTATTTTTGATCCTATTTCACCGTACATGCTAGCTGCCCACTTAATAATTATTCTTGCACGTAACGGAATGAATTTCATTCCCTCTTGTGCCTTTTCATAATAACTAGCGGCTAAACCGAGTAACCTCAGTTTAGCGGCATCTATTTCTTCCAATCTCTCGGGATTTGAGCCAACTAAATCGTCTACTGAAATAGGAGTTTTAAAAAAGTTTTGTGGGATATAAATTCGCCCTCTCTTTGCATCTTCATGCACGTCTCGACATATGTTTGTCAGCTGCATGGCGATACCTAGATTTTCAGCGTATGATAGGGCAGCCCTATCTTTTACCCCAATAATTGGGCAAGTCATGATCCCAACCGTGCCGGCAACTCCTCTGCAATACTCAATTAATTCAGACTCCGATTTCAGGCAAACGCCATTTAGCTCTGAAACCATTGTGGAAAGCATGTTGGTCATCGGGTCTTCTGCTAATCCCCACTTGGCTTGGAGATCGCGATACAGGTCAAGTATTGGGTGGGGTGTATGGTTTAGCCAGGAGTCTCTGGCGAATATCAAATCCTCTTCAAATCCATTATCTGCCCAATCATCTAATTGTCGACATACGTAGTAAAGTTGTGAGATTGCAGTGGCGGTTTCCTTCGGAAAAAGCAATGAAGCCAGAGAAAATGTTTTGCTATGCGCTTTGAAAGATTTGTGAATATCAGCTAGATCAAATTCCCGAGCTGCAGGGACGAGTTTTTCCATTACCTTCGCTGAGGAAACTACTCCGGGAACCCCTGCCCCAGGATGAGTTCCTGCACCGCAGAAAAAAAGATTTTTTACGTCTTCTGATTTATTATGAAACCGGAACCATGCAGATTGCTGAAAAAGTGGAGCGATCGAGAAACCTGAACCCCAAGAAGTGTGGAACTTACGCTCAAATGTATCGGGTGTGACAAAAAAGGATTCGTCCAACGAATCTGATAATCCAGGCATAATGGTCGTTTCGAGTTGATACATGACCCTTTGCTTGAGTTTCTCCCCTTCATCCTCCCAATTTATGCCTGATTGCTTGTTGGGTACGGGTGCGAGAACATAAAATGCATCACCATCTGGTGGAGCCATGCTTTCATCGGTGGCAGACGGCCGGTGTAGGTACAAACTCAGGTCATCTGAAAGAATCTGCCGATCGAAAATGTCCTCTAACAATTTTTTATATTCTTCGCCGAATAAAATGGTGTGGTGTTTGATAGAGGGGAACCTCTTTTTGGTGCTGAAATACCAGACAAAAAGCCCCATTGAGTACGATAGGGATTTTAACTTTTTATCGGTCCACTTCCGTCGTTTTTCAGAGGGTATCAATTTCTCATAAACCATAGGCGGATCAGCATCACAAACTACAATGTCTGACTCAATTTTTTCACCTGAGGCTAAGATCACACCTTTTGCCTCACCGTTTTGAACCAAGATTTGTTTTACAGTTCTGTTATAATTGAATTTTATACCAACTTCTCTCGATAATTTTTCAATTGCCTGTACCAATGCTCCGGTTCCTCCTTTAGGAAACCAAACTCCCCATTTTCGTTCCAGATAGTGAATTAAACAGTAGATAGAAGTCGTTTGAAAGGGGTTACCACCGACTAGAAGAGGATGAATAGAGAATGCTCGCCTGAGGCGCTCGTCTTTTATGTATTGGCTGACGAAATCATAAACTGATAGGTAGCTCTTCAGGCTAAGTAATACAGGAACCTGACGAAGCATCGTGCTAAATTTGTTGAATGGTTTGTCTGAGAGATCCTCGAAGCCCACCTCAAAAATTTTTTTTGAATACTCAACTAAACCGCGATAATTTTCCTCAGGATTTTCTGAGACCCGTTCTATTTCACTTTCGGTGTCTTTAATCTTCCCGCCATAATCCATGTATGTTTTATCTTTAAAATGAAATCGATACCAGGGTTCGACAGGTAAAAATTTTATGTAATCACTCCTATCACGACCGAATAAATTAAATAACTCATCAAATAAAAAAGGAGCAGTTATTGTATCTAAAAATAACGCTGAGATACTATATAACAGTGATTTTATAAATAGCTATGATTATTACCTGCCGATATGTCCAGAGAATTATTTGATTTATTACAATTATGTGAAAAAAATAGCTCCTGATGTAAATAACATTAATCTTTCATGTGCTAGAACAATATTAATGACGAGTGATAAGTTAACTTTTAAGGAAATCTGTAATAAAAAAAATATACCTAATCCGGATTTATTTGATTTATTTACAGGTAACAAGCTATATATTGAGAAAGATAGAACTGGTTGCGGATCTACAAATGTTAGAATAGTCAAAGATAATAAGTCTTATAAAAATGATAGAATTATTGAAAAATATATACCAGGATCTAGCTTCAGTATTAGCTTGCATGTTACTCACAAAAGCTATCATATAATGTCAATTAATAGACAAATAATTCAAAAGAAAAAAAATCATATTAAATTGAAGGCATTAGTGGTTAATATCTATCCTTCATTTAAAAATCATTTATATAATTTTGTTGAGAATATTTTGAACGCTTTTCCAAAACTTAGAGGATTTATTGGTTTAGATTTTATTGAGTACAAAGGAGAGCTATTTTTAATTGAAATAAATTCAAGATATACAACTTCCATGTCTCTAATTGAAAGATGCAAGAAAAAGAATCCATTAGATTACATATGTGACAGAGGAAAAAACATAGCAGGAAAATCATGTCGATTAGAACTAATTTAATTAAGATAGGATGGGATCTAGGTGGTGCACACATAAAGTACTGCGTTGAATCCCAAGCATCAAATATAATTTGGTACGATATAATACATTTCGATTTTTGGAAAGATTACTCAAAACTAAGCGCCCTAATTATAGATATTTGTAAACAATATCATGAAAAAGGAGCATTAATAGAAAACTATTTTACAATGTCAGCTGAGATGTGTGATTGTTTTGAGAACAGAAGTGCTGGCGTAAAATATATTCTCAATCAGATAAAAAAAATTAAATATAGCTCATATATTTTTTCAAAGAGTGGGTTAAGTAAGCTAGACAATAAGTATAAAATTTATCCAGATAAAGTTGGATCCTATAATTGGTATGCTTCAGCCCTATATATATCAACACTTATTGATAATGTAATTCTAATTGATTTTGGGTCTACCACCTGTGACTTTTCAATAATAAAAAATGGGAAAATTCTTAACAAAAGGACCTCAGATATAGATGGAATGTTAACTGGGGAACTTTTATATACTGGCTGTTCAAGGACACCAATATATGCGCACATCAATCAAATAAGATTTGGAAATAGAATTTATAATATTATCCCAGAAAACTTTTCTTCTATGTCAGATGTTAATATAATTTTGGGTAAGTTAAACAAGCAAGATGTTTATTCAAAATCGTCAGATGGATCAAATCATTCTTTGCTGCAGTCATACAAACGAATCTGTAGATCATTTGGGTTTGATTATAATAGCTCTATGAAAAAACTCGTGAATCATCTATGCTTGAAAATCTATGATGCTCAAGTTGATTTGATCAATAAGACATTATCCCTCCACTGTCATAAATATTTTAGGGACTCTAAATATAATATTGTTGGGCTAGGATTAGGATCGAAAATTATTATGAATATGTGTAAGCAGAATAGATATGACTATATAGATGTAAGAGATATACTAAATGATACTATAGTAAATGGTGATTATTTATCGAATCTTTTTCCTGCATTCGTTTTAAATAGGTTAAGCAATGAGTTATAAATTACATCCACTAGATTTTTCAATTCCATCTGAACAGGTCTTTGAGAGCATTAAGAATGAGGATTGGTCTGTATTTTTGAATAGTAACAACAAAAAGTATACCGATCAGAGATTTGACATACTATCTGCTAGTCCTAAACAAAAAATTATATTTTCTGATGATAGCGCTTATCTTATAAATAAAAATGAAGAACCAAAAAAAACTGAATTATGTCCATTTGAATTATTAAGAGAAGTCATGAGTAAGTACAAATCTAATTGTGATACTGATATACCATTCTCTGGTGGCGCAATAGGTTATATATCTTATGATTATGGCAACTATTTACATAATATTGAGAATAAAAATAATCATTTCAATCAACCTCTTTTGGCATTTGGTATTTATGATTGGGCTGTTATCTATGATTATGCTCTTGAAAAATCATTCCTCTTATACCATGAAAAAAATTCTATAACTGAAAATATTATAAATAATAATAAGAAGAGTCTTGATTCTAATGTAATGCCTTTTCAGATCACATCTAGATGTGAGTCGAATATGAACTATGATTTATATGAAATGAAGCTTCTTAAAATCTTAGAATATATAAGAGCCGGAGATTGCTATCAAGTGAATCTATCTCAGATGTTTACACTTAGTTATGAAGGGAACGAATATGAGTTATATAAAAACCTAAACAAATCCTTTGCTTCACCTTACTCTGCATATATGAATTATCCATTTGGAAAGATCTTATCTTTCTCCCCTGAAAGATTCTTATCTATCAAGAATAATATTGTTGAAACTAAGCCTATTAAGGGCACTAGACCAAGGTCAGATGATCCAAACATAGATAAAAAAAATATAGAAGATCTAGAATCATCTCAGAAAGATAGAGCAGAGAATCTAATGATAGTAGACTTACTAAGGAACGATTTAGGAATGAATTGTAAAAAGGGCAGTGTTAAAGTAGATAAGCTTTTTGATATAGAAACTTTTGCAAATGTACATCATTTAGTAAGCACAATTCATGCAGAAATAGATAGTGAATCAAATATTTATAATCTTATCAAAGATGCATTTCCGGGCGGTTCTATCACTGGCGCACCTAAGTTAAGAGCAATGCAAATTATCCATGAACTTGAGCCTAATAATAGATCTATTTATTGTGGATCAATCGGTTATATTAGTTTTGATGAGAAAACAGACTTTAATATTTCTATAAGATCCATGATCTCTAAAGACAATAACTTATACTTCTGGGGCGGGGGTGGTATAGTATACGACTCTGATATTCGAAGTGAATATAATGAGACAATATCTAAAGTCAAACCACTTCTTGATATATTCTCTGATTAATAAGTTTGAAATTTTTTAAGATATCCTGACATATCATTGAATCAATATCTTCTCGTTTTGAATTAGAGCATAACGCTCCACGCAAACCTATAAAATCTGGTTGTAGAGAAAGCACATCTTCAAATTTAGTTGGTGTAATAGATCCTGATATCCCACAGAATTTGCCAGACTTCTTGCATGACTCCACAAAAAACTTCAATGTGTCTCTTGTTAAAATATCTAGTGTAGATTGGTTGTTTTTTGAAACAGTGTCTATCATAAGCCCATCATAATTTAACTTAAGTATATTTTCTAGTTCCTGCTCATTATTTATCAAGTCTGCAAATATCACACCAACAGTTTTGATAGACAATTTTTTTATTGATTTTAAAAAAATAGAATGTTGTTGTAACAAGTTGTTATCGAATATTCCTATCTTTATATATTCGATACCCAAATGCTCTAATAACTCTACTCTTCTCAATTGTTCTTTTGTTAGTGGGCTAGAGTCGTTACCCGCAGTAACACTTAATGTACGACCACTAAATATTTCAGTAATTTTTTTTAAAGAGTTATCTCCGACGTAACCAAGTGCACCATCGTTTACGTTCTTAATGTCAATTATGTCAAAGTCAAATTTAGACATTATCTCAGCTTCATTTTCGTCTTTAATACTAGCTAGGATCTTAGTCATTTTTAAAATAGCTATTAATTTTATCTTCTATCCAGCTCCATGCTTGCTTCTCATTCTCCCCAGCTGTTTTATCTATGCCTATTTTTAAATACTCATACTCTCTCTTGACTTTATCATCATCTATCATGCCTAATCTTGTTGAGAGAACAGCTAATTCAATGACTGAAAATTGGGCCCTATTAAATCCCATAAAGGGTCTTAGATTCTGCGTGTTTTGGATATAACAAATGATTTTAGGTCTTAGTTCATCTTCTAAAATACTTGATACCTTCAAGTTCATATATGAATTTGTATTAGATAGATGTGCAACTTCATCCTTCGGTTGATGATTCAAATCCCATTTCTTCTTCTTGCCTGTAACTATTCCGGCAAACACCTTGACATCGTCTATGTAATTTATTGTAGCTTTTTTAGTATTGATAAGATTCTCTAATGTCTGTGACGGTTTGAATGGTGATATTTGAACACACTCCTGACTTTCATGATCAATGAACTTAATTCCCATAGGAGCAATATGTACTCGATTATCTTCATCTACCGTTGTAACAATTACTTCATGAATCATTTTCTTTTTTTGAAGGTTGGCCCTAATTCTTTACTCTGGAGTTTATTATCAACTTTTTTATCAACTAAGCAACCCCATCCTAACTCTTCATCTTGTTGATATTCTTTTTTTAATTGATATGCAATTTGAGCTCTTGCTAATTCTACTCCTAAATAAAAGGCATGTCCCGAGTCATTACTTATCTCTAGATGCTCATAGAAATCAAATGGATCAGCAAAAATCTTATATATATTTTTGTTAAATAAATGAATGCCATCATCATTCACATATATCCTATAATTTTTATCTTTAATATTACTTTGCATCTCAATGAGTTCATCAGAGCAAAGTGCATAATCTTTATGCCCATGATTTACTAAAAGACCATCATTAATATGTTTAGGTGTTAAGTTATTTTCAGATGCCGCATGAATAATTCTTCTTGCAAGATCTGTCTCTCTGATAACAGTTGAACAATGTCTGCTCACTTGCGTGGTTAGTATATGATTAAGTTTGAGTTCTTCAATGATGCCTAGCATAATCATGTTTATCCCAGAGGTATCAGCATGCGTTAGTTCTGTTATGTTGCCAAGTCCTATCATAATATGAATGTCAGGATATTTTTCTCTTAGGCTTACGTATCTCATTAAGCTTTCTGTGAAGCCATACGATATTGGATCAAGTATAGGATCAGCAATGAATATTAATTTATCGTCTATAGCGCGATCAACTAGCTTATAAAACTCAGGTATATTATTTTCTGTTGGAATCAAAATCGGATATGAATCTAAATTTTCAAGTATATGGTATGTTTCTGCTTTGATACTTAGTAGATAATCAGCACCTGCTTTTGAGCCTCGAATAAGCTCGTCAGTATTATGTGAGTCAATGCTAACGTAAAAATTTCTGCTCTTTAGCTCTTGGACAATCTCTTCAAGATGAGGAAAGTGTTTGTTTGGTAAACAGCCCACATCAATTACATCTGCACCCTCAGATCTGAAGTATTCTGCTTTTTGAATGACTTGATCAACAGTCATATTTAGTGCATCTGTTATTTCTCCAAATATTGATGTTTCAAATTTTGAAAGGTCATACTTTACTGGCTTTGCTCCAAAGAGAAGGGGTAAATCTTTGAGTTCATCTGGACCTCTAGTAATCTTTTTTCTTATGTTATTTTCAAGTATTTTGATATCACCTCTTACTCTTCCAGGTATGATTATCTCATCAAAGCCATCCACATTACCGATTCTCCTTTCGATCATTTCAGTAGTTAGGAGTGCTGCAACATTTACATTTAAGTTTCTTATTTCATATGAAAAGTTCTTATCTTCTATACTATCAATTACTGTTTTAAGACCTTTCTCTGCTAATTTCCCAGTTATGAATAGAATGTTTTTCATTTAGCTAGCTTTGTAAGATTATTTTTTAAAGATTTAACATTATCAACAACAATTACATTCTTAAATTTTTTAAGAGCTCTATAGTTTTTGAGGTCAATATCTCTTGGGTATAATGTTACGAGTTTTTTTGGTGCTTGCGTAATTACAATAGGCTCTGTGTCACAGGCAAAAACTAATGACTTCACCTCACATTTACCTGCCTGTGCAAACATATTAGTAACAAGGGTATCTGAGATGCCTTGTGCCATTAAAGCTATTGTGTTTGATGTTGCTGGAGATATGACTACGAGTTTGTAGACTGATTCATATAATAAGCTAACTGGAGATGCACTTGATGTTACATCTCTAAAAATTTTAATTTTATTTTTTTTAAAAATAGATAAATCATAATCGTACCACTTTAGTACCTCTTCACCTGCTTTGCTTAAATATAAATCTACATTTTCAAAAGTTAGCATCAAATCTATAGATTCTTTCAGGTAGTGACCTGAACCAGTTATACACCAAGCTATTCTTTTTTTATCCATATAATTTATTTATCAAAAATCTATTTTTTTCAATATCATCTTTTGAATTAATATTTATAAACATCTCTTCACTTTGTTCAAAGCAAATATCTTTATAACCGCATGCAGTATACCACTTATCAATTTTTCTCTCTCCTGTTTCTAAAAATACTTTTAAGTTTTCTTTTAGTGAAGATGCTAAACGTGCATAAACAGGTTGTAATCGATCTGCCGTCTTAACCACTAATATATTATGATTTTCTCCATAGTTGATAAGTTTCTCAAAATAGTCCTCCTTAATAAAAGGACCATCGCATGGCAGTATTATGACATGTTTATTTTTACATTTTGATAATGCGGTATATATACCTGAGAGAGGCCCCTGATAATCATCAAGTATGTCTGAGTGTATGTGTGGATGTAATTTTTTATATTCCTCAAGATTATTGTTAGTAATCACAAATACATCATTTGAGTATTTACTAGAGAGTTTGACTATTCTTGATAAGACGGAAAACCCATTAAACTCTATCAAGCCCTTATCCTCATAGTCCATTCTAGATGATTTCCCTCCAGATAATATAGCGATAGATAGATCATCTTTTTGTATTTTAGTTGACATTACAATATTATAAGCTGATAAATTTAAATAGATAACCTATATAATCAATTATGAAAATATTCTTAGCACCAATGGTTGGGAGAACTGATAAATACTTCAGAAGACTAGTGAGAATAATCTCTTCCAATATAATTATGTTCACTGAAATGATTACAGTAGACTCTTTAATAAGGGGTAATATTAGAAACTATACTGTAGATAAAAGCGAACATCCCGTAGTCGCACAGATAGCTGGTAATGATTCAAAGAAATTTGCTGAATGCGCTGAAATACTCACAACATCAGACTTTGATGAAATCAACCTAAATATTGGTTGCCCAAGTGCAAAAGTAGTTAAAGGCGGTTTTGGAGCATGTCAGATTGTTGATCCATATAGCGTTGCCAAGTTCGTTGAGTCGATTAAGTCATCTACAGATTTACCTGTGTCAATCAAAACTAGGTTAGGACTTGGTTTCGATCAAAGTTTAGAAGACATCAAAAAATTTATTAAACTAACCAGCGAAGCCGGCTGCAAGACTTTTTATATTCATGCGAGAAATGCCATTCTAAATGGTTTATCAACAAGGAAAAATAGGTCTGTTCCGCCCTTGAGGTATGATGACGTGATGAAACTCAAAGAAATATATCCACACTTAGATATATATATCAATGGAGGTATAGTTGATTTAGAAGACCTAAAAAAGTTATTAAAAATTTATGGAGGCGTAATGTTAGGAAGAAAGATATATGACGATCCTATGTTTCTAAATGATATTGAGAAAAATATATACTCCTCTAATAGTAAGTTATCTACTTATGACATTATTTGTAGATACATTGATCAACTCGATGAAGAAGATTCTCACAATAAGTTATATGCACTAAAACATCTTGTAAACTTATATAAAGGAACATGCTATGCAAAAAAATGGAGAAAATTTTTACATTCAATGATAAATTCTGATCAACCAATACAAAATATTAAAAATTTCGATTATAGGAGCAATAATGAAAAAAGAGAAATTAACTGCTCGTAAAGCCGATATCAATTCACTTTATGAGGAATCGGTTCAATGTCCAGAATTTGAAGTAGGCTTTATAAAAAAATTATTCAAGAAATATTACAAATCTAGGTGTAGAAGCCTAAGGGAAGACTTTTGTGCTTCGGCATTAATCTCAGCTGAGTGGGTTCTGGATAATAAGGATAATACATCTCTTTCAGTAGATTTAGATAGAAAAATGATTGACGCTGCAAAAAAAACTGCCTCAGAAAAACTACAAAACGAACAACGCTCTAGAATGAAAATAAGATATGGTGATTCTTCAAAATACAAGGGAGATATAGTGGATTGTATCCTTGCTACAAACTTTAGCTATTTTGTATTTAAAGATAGACAGAAGCTAATTAAATATTTTTCAAATGCCTATAATCAATTAAAAAAGAAGGGCTTATTTATGCTTGATGCATTTGGTGGATATGAAGCACATCAACTTTTAGAAGAGAGAACCAAGCACAAAAATTTTACATACGTTTGGGACCAATCTTCTTTCAATCCAATAACTCATGAGATTCAATGCTATATCCATTTTGAGTTTCCAGATAAGACAAAGAAAAATAAAGCATTTAGTTACAACTGGAGGCTATGGACGTTGCCTGAAATTCAAGAGTGCCTAAGAGAGGCTGGATTTAGATATGTTGATATTTATATGCAGGGCTGGGATGATGAAAAGGATGAGGAGACAGAAAAGTTTTATAAGGTAACCAAATGCGACGCAGATCCTGCATGGGTAGCATATCTAGTGGCAAGAAAATAGATTGATAACTTCAACGTTAATCATATAATACCTTTGAGAGTTGGTTATACAGTCGCTATGTTAAGGCATAGAGGAAAGTCCGGGCTCCGGGGATAAAAGCGCCAGGTAACACCTGGGAAACGTGAGTTTTGGAAAGTGCTGCAGAAAATAACCGCCTACTTTTTGTAGGTAAGGGTGAAAAGGTAGAGTAAGAGCCTACCGCTGCTAAGGTAACAAGGCAGGCATAAGTAAACCCCGCTTGGAGCAAGGCAAATTTGTGATTCATCCCGCTATAATCACATGGTTGCTGCTACTGAGATTATTGGTGACAATAATTCAAGATAAATGGCTGTACACGACAGAACCCGGCTTATCAACTGACTCTCATCCTTTAACATAATTCTATAAGTAATTGATTTATAAATATATTTAATAAATTGATTATCCCTAATATTCATGAATTTAGCTATATATTAGCTTGCATAAATTAAAAATAGGGCATATAGTGTTGATAAATGGCATTATTTGTTATTTTGTGGAGAATTATGGAGAATCTTTTTAAAGGTATACACAATCTTAGTCTCGATTCAAAGGGTAGACTGGGTATCCCCGTGACATACCGTGACCATATTATGGGCCTTCTCAAAGGGTCTATGGTAATTACAATTGATACAGAAGAAAGATGCCTTCTTCTATACCCAGCGAATATCTGGTCTAAAATACAAGATAAAATCAGTAACTTACCATCATTTAATAAAAACGCGCGAAGGATTCAAAGACTTTTAGTAGGACATGCAGAGGATATTGATGTTGATTCTAGTGGAAGAATTTTAATATCTAGGCCACTTAGAGAGTATGCATCATTATCAAAGAAAATAATCCTTATTGGTCAAGGTGAGAAATTTGAGATTTGGGATCAAAACTCATGGAACACAAATGTTGAGAAGTGGCGAGAGGAGGCGACGTCTGTTGACGATGAACAAGCACTCAGTGATTTAAGCATATGATAACTAATAACAAATATAAAATACTAGGAGTCAGCGAGAGCGATGATATATCGGTAATTAAATTGGCATTTAGAAAATTAGCATCTAGGCATCATCCTGATAAAAACAATGACAGCATTGAGTCAAATAAAATATTCATACAAATCAAGTCGGCTTACGAAAGCATATTGGAATCTAAGAAAAATGAATAATACTGATTACCATATACCCGTGATGAAGCACGAGGCGGTAGAACAGTTGCTGTCAAATAATGATGGTATATATGTCGATGCAACTCTTGGGTATGGAGGTCATACAAGGTTAATTCTGGAGAAAACTTCATCTAAATCTAAACTATATGGAATCGATAAAGATATTGATGCCATTGAATTTAACAAGAAAGAATTAGCACAAGAGAAGAGGTTTACCCTTAAACATGGATGTTTTTCTTCTCTTGATGAATATGCAAAAACCTGGAATATATATGGATCTGTAAACGGCATTTTATTTGATTTAGGAGTGTCATCTGTTCATCTTGATAGTGCAGATAGAGGCTTTAGCTTTAATAAAAATGCGCCTTTGGATATGAGATTTGATAGAACACACGGAAAATGTGTCTCACAGTTAATAAATGAACTTCCTGAGAGCGAAATCGAGTCTATTTTAAAACTGTATGGTCAAGAAAAGTTTTCTAGAAGAATAGCTAAAAATATTATCAAGCATAGGTCTAATAATCCTATCGAGAATACGCTTGAGCTTGTGGATATCATCAATAAATCTGTCATTGTTAACGATAAGAATAAACATAACGCAACGCGATCTTTTCAAGCACTAAGGATATTTGTAAATAAAGAACTTGATGTCCTTAGAGAAGTGCTTCATAAATCATATAATATTCTCGCCCCAAAAGGGAGGCTGGTGTTAATAACTTATCACTCTTTAGAGGAAAGAGTCATAAAGGATTTCATTATATTTTGTGATAACAATCAAAACACACCTAGAAAGATGCCAATAAAGAAAGATTTCTTAAAAAAGATGTTTACGGTAATAAAAAAAGTTAAACCATCTGACAAAGAGATATCTTTAAACCCCAGATCCAGATCTGCAAAAATTAATGTCCTGGAGAAGCAGTAATGAATCTAACATCCTCATTTCTTTTAATAATTCTTATAACTATGTCTGCATTTAGTGTAATTTTTATCAAATATCAAAATAGGATGTTAAATATCGAAATTTCTAAAAATGAAAAAAAGTTATTTTACCTTTCTGAGTCTTATAGAAAGTTACTTCAGAAAAAAATTGAAATTACAGATAGTAGGCTGCAAAAAAGTAGCTTGGGTAAGGCGCTAAATATGCAACTTCCATCAAAAGAAAGAATTTTAATCATGAACGTAGAACGCTAGGAGGACACCATGTTTGAAATAGTTAATAATTATAATCAAAATGCAGTTATCAAAGTTATTGGTGTTGGAGGTGGTGGCGGAAACGCTATTATATCAATGCTAAAGTCTCAAATACATGGGGCAGATTTTTTGATTGCAAACACAGACGTACAAGCGTTAAGGGATGTAGACGGAGCCACAACCGTCCAAATCGGTTCTGAGATAACAAAAGGATTGGGTGCAGGCGCTGATCCTGAGAAGGGGCGCCAAGCTGCACTCGAAGCTAGTGAAACTCTAAGAGAGTCTATTGAAGGAGCTGACATGCTGTTCATTGCTGCCGGGATGGGCGGAGGAACTGGTACAGGAGCTGCTCCAGTAATTGCTCAAATCGCACGTGATCTTGGTATTCTTACTGTAGCGGTTGTTACAAAACCCTTCGATTTTGAGGGCCCTGAAAGAATGTCAAATGCTCAAGAAGGGATAAATAATCTTGAACAATGGGTCGATTCTTTAATTGTGATACCGAACTCAAAGTTGAAAGAAGTCTATGGAGGAAATGAGTCAATATTTTCTTCTTTCGAGAATGCTAATGATGTTTTGAGAGGAGCCGTGAAAGGTATTACAGAGATAATTACTATAAGAGGGTTTATGAATGTGGACTTTGCTGACGTAAAAACTGTCATGTCAGGTATGGGTAAAGCAATGATGGGATCCGGAGTATCATCTGGAGAAAATAGAGCCGAAGAAGCAGTGACAACAGCATTGAGCAGTCCCTTATTAGATAATATAGATCTTCAGGGTGCTAGCGGAGTACTTGTTAATATTACTTCCGGATCTGATTTAACGACGGATGAGTTTGAGGTGATTGGAAGTAAAATTAGAGAGATAGCTAACGAAGACGCTAAGATAATTACTGGCTGTATTAAAGAAGATGATAATATTGGAGATCTTAGAGTTACAATAATTGCAACTGGATTCGCTCAATCTGGTTCTGTTGATACTCAGTTGATGGAAGCAAATTCAAATGATGCAGAAATTAACACTTTAAATAACCAAAATTCATCAATATTGTCTGGTAACGACATCAATAAAGTGGATACTCCTCAAGTAAACTTAAATCAACAAGAGGATCAGACATCACTTGATATACCGGCATTTTTAAGACAACAGGCCGATTAATAATAATCCTAAATCTGAGACTTTAAGGCTGCTGTTATTTATAACAGCAGCTTTAGTTTTATTTTTACTGATAGTAACTAGATTATATTATATTCAAATCCAAGGAACTGATTGCTTCTTCTTCAATGAGAGTTCATGTAAGCAAAATATTTCTATTGAGGCAAAAAAAAGACAGATTCATAATCAGGTTATAAAAGCAGAAAGAGGAGTAATTTTTGACAGAAACAAAAATATACTAGCAATGTCACTTCCTGCGAAAACGCTATGCATTAATCCAAATAAACTCCATCGCAATGAAAATAAATCAGATGTTCATGAGTTATCAAAGCTATTAAACATTCCATATGATAAATTAGTGAAGATTATCGATAGAAATAAAAATAAAAAGGAATATTTTCTCAAACGGCATATCTCAAAAGAAACCTATGTTGAAATAAACAAATTATCTACCCCAAATATTTATTTTATTAATGAGAATAAAAGATCTTATTTAGGAGGCGAGGCTTTCTCAAACATAATAGGTTTTACAGATATAGATGATAATGGTCAGGAAGGAATTGAGTTAGTAAATAACAATATTCTCAAGCCCTCGAATGGTTCTAAAATAATAAAAATGGATAATATTGGAAGACCAATTGAAACGATTGAGGTAACTAAAAAGTCTATTCCTGGAGAAAATTTAATATTAACTCTTGATAAGAGAATTCAGATAATTGCATATGATGTACTAAAAAAATATGTCAACAAATATAAGGCAGAGAGCGGGTCTATTGTCCTTGTAGAGTCAAACACAGGCAATATCTTATCTATGGCAAACTACCCATCTTTTGATCCAAAAAAAAGATATACTTACAAAGGTATTAAAATTAAGAATAGGGCAGTTTATGATCTAATAGAGCCTGGATCTACTATCAAACCTTTTATAATTTATGCAGGTTTGAAAAATAAGATTATTGATGAATCGACTATAATTAGGACTGCTCCAGGAGTCATCAAACTTGCTGATAATGAAATTAAAGATTGGAAATACCTTGGCGATGTCTCTGCGGAGGATATTATAAAGCTATCCAGTAACATAGGTGCAGCGAAAATATCTAGAAAGCTTGCAAAAACAGAACTCACGCGTACTCTTGATTCATTTGGTTTTGGACAGTCATTATTTCTGAATTTGCCAGGCTCTAAGAATGGATCAATACCATCACCTACCAATATTAATGACTCAAAGCATTTCAGCATTGGTTATGGTTATGGTTTATCTGTGTCATTGATGCATCTTGTCAGTGCATATAATATATTAGCTAATGATGGAGCCTATATTCAATTAAAGTATCTTAGAAATACAGAAATAGATGACAGTAAACATCAAATTTTAGATAAGAAACTCAGTGGTCAAGTCCTAAAAATGATGAAAGAAGTTGTTCATTCGCATGATGGGACTGGTAAAAAAGCAGCAGTTGATGGTTATTCTGTATATGGTAAAACAGGAACGGTCCGTAAGATAAAAAATGGAAAATACAATAAAAATTTACATAATGCATTATTTATAGGAATACTAGGTGATCCATCGCCAAAATATGTAGCTGCTGTAATAATTAGAGAACCCAAAGACAGAGAGGGCTCCGGTGGGTATCATGCTGCACCTGTTTTCGGTGAATTTCTTCAACACTCAATGAGAATTTTAGATGACATTAAGTATGCGGGAAAACAATAAATTAAATACATGCAAAAACTTTATTCTCAAGAATTCTGATCACTCGGAGTATTTGATGAATAGATTTGCAATTGATTCCAGGCGTATCAAGCATAAACAAGTATTTATATCTTTAGAGAACAATCCTACTAAAAATATTCATAATATTAAACATGCTATCACTAAAGGAGCATCTGGGTTTATTACAACAGTACCTCTTACAAGAGAGAGCCTTAATTCATCGATACCATTTCTTGTAATAAAAAATTTAGAAAACATATCTATAGAACTTTTCAAAATTGATTTTACTAAGACCAAACGGAAACCAATTATAATTGGGATAACAGGCACAAACGGGAAAACTTCAACTGTATTATTATTAGCACAAGCACTCACCTTGCAAAACAAAAAGGTAGGTGTTGTATCGAGTGAGGGCGTAGGCGTTTATCCTGATCTAAGGAGTAGTGATTATACAACACCACCAATTGATCGTAATTATATGTACCTCAGAAAATTTATCGATAGAAAATGTCATTATGTAATTATGGAATGTTCATCACAAGGCCTTCATCAAGGAAGACTGGATGGTTTTTTATTCAACTATTCATTAATAACTAATATCGACCAAGATCATATCGATTATCATCTGAATCTTACAAATTATGTTAATAGTAAGTTGAAAATTATTAATCAAAGTGAAACATCAATTCTAAATTATGATTGTGTAAAACTAAATAAAATTGACATGAAAAAATATACATGTAATGTATCTTTTATCTCTAAAAAGAAACATCAAAACCCAAAAGTCATAAACACATCTTTAGGATATGATTTTGATAGCTCTGTAAACTTCAATACTTATTCTCTTTTAATGATAGCTGCTATTATGAAACTAGAGAACTTCAGTAAACCAAAAATTAAAAAGTCTTTTGAAAAATTGACTCCTCTGATGGGAAGAAGACAAGTTATCGATACTAAAAATAAGGGAACATTTATAATTGACTATGCTCATACATCTGCAGCTTATAAAGGGATTTATAAAGAATTTGCAGTATCGAAAAAAATTTGTACATTATTCGGTTGTGGAGGCGACAGAGATCAAACAAAAAGAGCACAAACTGGAAGGATAGTTGATAAATATTCCTCAAAGATTATTATCACTTCAGATAACTCAAGGACTGAGAGATTTGAAAAGATTCAAAAAGATATTTTAGAAGGTATAAAGAACACCAAGAAAGTTATCGTAATCAGGTCAAGAAAAGAGGCAATTAGACATATGTTTAAGCATTCATCTCATAATCAATTGAATTTTATTCTAGGTAAAGGAAATGAAAATTATATTTTTGAAAATCGCAAAAAAATACACCACAATGATATTATCTATCTCAAAAATCTGTTGAGGAATTATGAACATAAAGCTATCTGAGATTGCTAAGTTTCTATCACTTGAATTAAAAGGAGAAGATCAGGATGTAAGGAACTTGAGCATTGATAGCAGAGAAGTAAAAAACGGCGATCTCTTTGTTGCGATCAAAGGAGACAAACATGATGGCCATGACTACATCCAACAATCAATAAAAAATGGCGCATCTGCAATCCTATGTAATGATGAAATTGATACATCAAAAATAAATGTTCCGCATATAATATCTGAAAATACAATAAATTCTCTTGGTCTTATTGCATCAGCATACAAAAAAGTTATTGGATCACCATTCACTATTGGTATCACTGGGACTAATGGAAAGACAACAGTAACTAAGTTAACAGCAGAAATATTAAGCAAATCTTTTTCTGTTAGCACTACAATAGGTAATTATAATAATGAAATTGGGCTCCCACTATCAATCTTAAAGTCACAAAGCGAGAATTATCAAAAGTGTGTCTATGAGTTGGGTGCTAGCAAAAAAAATGATATCTATAATTTAGTAAATATTTGTGAGCCTGATATGACAGCATTATTAAATGTATCTGAAGCACACATGGAATCATTTGGAAGTTTTGAAAATCTCATTAATACTAAAGAGGAAGTATTTCAACATCCAAGTACAAAGAGAGTTGTTTTGAATAAGGATGATAAATACTATGACAGATGGAGAGAGATAAACAGCACAAAAGAAATAACTACAATATCATTAAATAATGAGGCAGATTATTTTATAGAGAAAAATGATGAAAGTAACATCTATCTGTCGACCCCAAAGGGTGGAATCGAGATTAGTACGATTGATTTGTCTAATTTATTATGGATCAATTTACTATTTAGCACTGCACTTGCCATGGAAGCAGGCGCAAATATCCAATCTGTTGTAGAGGGTGTAAGAAGCTTCTCAGGAGTCAAAGGTAGGTTTTATTGTTTTGTTTCATCCAACAAGTCACTGATAATCGATGACTCATATAATGCAAATCCAGAGTCAATGAAATCCTCATTAAATCAACTCAAGTATTTAAAAAAGGACAAAATATTTATTATGGGAGATATGGGGGAACTTGGTGAAAAGTCACTAATCCATCATTTATCCATCTTCAAGCTTGCTAAAAATATTGGAGTTAAGTACTTACTATATATGGGCAAGTATAAAGAAGAGGCTGTATCAACATTTGGAGCGGGCTGCACTACTTTTGATGATATCATAGAGTTAATTAATCATGCTCGTAATGTGTCTGATGAAACTACTGTAGTGCTTATAAAAGCCTCTAGGTTTATGAACTTTGACAAAATAGCTGAAGGTTTGAAATAAATTATGTTACTCTTCTTATTTGATTATTTGTCTGAATTCTACTCTGGTTTAAATGTTTTTAGATATTTAACATTAAGAATAGTCATGGGCGCACTAACGTCACTTATAATATCCCTTATCCTAGGGCCTTATATCATAACATATCTTCGTGAGAAACAGTTTTACCAATCTATTAGAGACGATGGTCCCTTAAGTCATATTGATAACAAAAATAAAACTCCTACGATGGGTGGTTTGCTTATTATTACATCGATTGTAATCTCTACATTTCTCTGGGCTGATTTAAGCAATCACTACATTCTACTATTACTTTTTGGGATTCTTAGTTTTGGCATAATAGGTTTTTATGATGATTATAAAAAATTAGTTGAAGGGAAAAGTGATGGCATCAAAGGTAGACTCAAACTTTTTTTACAGATCCTTTCAGCAACATTAATAACTATTTATCTGTACCTCTTTATGGAGACGGGTGAAATCAGTTCGGTAATGCCTTTTCTAAAAAATAGCAGTATGTATCTTGGAGTCTTATTCATACCTTGGTCAATTTTTATTCTAGTTGGTTCATCAAACGCAGTAAATTTAACTGATGGGCTAGATGGCTTGGCCATATTGCCATGTATCTTAATAGCGTCTGCATTTGTTATTTTTGCTTACGCGCATGGAAATATAAATATATCAGAATATCTAATTATACCTTACGTTGAGAGTTCGGGAGAAGTAGCAATATTTGCTGCATCACTTGTGGGAGCAGGCTTGGGTTTTCTGTGGTTTAACTCATATCCTGCTGAAATATTTATGGGTGATTGTGGTTCTTTATCATTAGGAAGCTCTCTTGGTTTGCTTGCAATTATCCTAAAACAGGAATTAGCTTTCGCAATAATGAGCGGTATATTTATTGCTGAGGTATTCTCCGTAATTATCCAAGTTACATCATTCAAACTCAGAAATGGCAAAAGAGTTTTCAAAATGGCCCCACTTCATCATCACTACGAGTTATCGGGTTTATCAGAACCTAAAATTATCATGAGGTTCTGGATAATAACGTTTATTTTGGTGCTGATTGCCCTTTCTACGCTTAAAATAAGATGAATGTTCTTGATTCTTCATTTCTTATAATAGGAGAGGGGGTTACTTATCAGCACTGCAGTAATTTTTTCAAAAATAATCAGATAAAATATCAATCAACCACTACTGATAATATTATTAATATAAGCAATAAAGAAATTATATGCAAAAATCAAAATATAACTATTGATACAATAGATTATATAGTTGTCAGCCCCGGGATTTCTCCCTCCAATAATGCTATTAAAGATCTAAAAAAAGTCGGGTGTAAGATAACTACAGATATTGAGATAGTTCAAAGTCTGTCTAGATCTAAATTCATATGTGTAACTGGTACAAACGGTAAAACATCAACTGTGAACCTTATCGCCGATATTATGAATGACAATAATTTGAAAACAATAGCCTGTGGTAATAATGGTGTATCTGTTTTTGAGTCGTTGCTGGGTGAGTATGATTACGTTGTATTAGAATTATCTAGCTATCAGTTAGAATATATCACAACACTCAATTCATACATATCAGTAGTATTAAATATATCACCAGACCATCTTGATCGACACATAAATCTCGAAAATTATTTAGAGATAAAGCTAAAAATATTTAATGACTCGAAACATAAAATAATCTCTAAAGATCTTAATCACTGTCATGACTATTCAACATTTGAGGTAAGGGATAGTAGATTTTATTCAAATGATGTAAAATTAAAAGATCTCTCAATTGTTGATGATAGTTATATATCATATCAATCTAATTCCTACCCTATACATGGCATACATGAATCACGTAATCTATGTGCATGCATTTCAGTACTCAGAATAATTGGATTATCTTTGAAAGATATTCTTGAATCGTTCTCAAGACGAAAGCACCTCGAACATCGAGTTGAAGAATTTGTTACTTTCAATGATATAAAATTTATCAATGACTCTAAATCAACGAATGCTGATTCGACTCATAACGCTCTCATGTCAATCAAAGGGAATATAATTCTTATTATGGGTGGTGATATTAAGACAATGTCTTATGACATTTTAAATGATAGTATCAACGAGAAAGTTAAAAAATTAATTTTAATTGGAGAAAATAGAGAACTTCTTAATAAAGCGCTAAGAGTTAGTAGCAAAAAAGTTTTTTGTAATAGTCTTGAGCATGCAACCTCTTATATATTTTCTGTGATGTCTCCAGGAGACACTATCCTTATGTCCCCAGGAACGTCCAGTTATTGTATGTATGATAACTATCAGCAAAGAGGTAACCATTTCAAGGAACTTATAAACAATTATGTTAGCCAGAAAAATTAGAAATGTTATAGATTTTTTTGATAACAGAGGCCTGGATTCTCTTTTTTTAGCCTGCGTGACAAGTTTAATCTTAATAGGTTTGGTAATGGTTACCTCATCAACCATAGATTTTGCTGCAACAAAATTTTCTAATCCACTTTTCTTCTTAAAGAAGCATTTTATTTTCATATTATTAGGCTTAACTGTATTGTATGTCGTCGCAAGAATAAAAATAAAACTTTATTACGACTATGGTCAGTATTTTTTAATCTTTGCTATTATGCTCTCCTTATTAGTTCATGTCCCTGGTCTAGGCAAGACTGTTAATGGGGCGACAAGATGGATTGATTTGGGATTCTTTACGTTACAGATATCCGAAGTATCTAGACTTTTCTTCTTCCTGTGGCTTTCTGGTTACATTACTAGAAATAATTTTGATAAGAATTATTTAAAAATATTTATTTTTTTATCCATTCTTATGCTTGTGATAGTTTTTCAGAGGGATTTCGGTAGTATGATACTTCTATTTCTTACATTTGTTGTTTTTTCTTTCCTTTCAAATTTGAAAATGATCAACCTTTTAAAAATACTCTCACTTGCGATATTACCTATATTCTTATTAGTTTATTTTTATCCATACAGGATACAGAGGATTCTTGCTTTTATTGATCCATGGAGCGACCCTCAAGGGAGTGGTTATCAAATAATAGCTTCACAAATTGCATTATCCTCAGGGGGGTTCTTTGGCCAAGGCTTAGGATCGAGCACACAGAAACTTTTTTATCTCCCTGAACAGTATAATGATTTTATTCTGGCGATAATTGGAGAGGAACTTGGCTTTATTTTTTTAGTGATACTTCTGATACTGTACTTTTTACTTTTCTCACGCATCTTCATTTTCTACAAGAAGACATCTAAAATATCAGAATTTTCAGCAAATATTATTTTATCTATAGTTCTTTTAATGTTTATTCAAACAATTATTCATATCTTAGTTAACATTGGTTTGTTCCCCACAAAGGGCATGGGGCTCCCATTTATCAGTTATGGTGGCACAAATCTTCTCCTAATGTTTACTTACATAGGAATTCTCATAAGAATACAATTAGAAAATAAACAATTGTATAGTCAAGCAACAAAGAAAAATCAAAAATGAAAAAAAATATATTTATTGTTGCAAGTGGTACGGGTGGACATGTAGTTCCTGCTAACAATATTGCTATCAAAATAATAAGATACGAATATCGCATCACATGGATAGGGACATCGCATGGCATAGAGAATAAAATTGTTAAGGATAAACGTATTAAATTAAAATACCTAAAATCCTCAGGTATAAGAGGTAAAAACTTCTTTCATACGATCAAAGGCATGTTCAATTTAATTAGATCATTCTTTCAAAGCTTAGTATACATTTATAAAGATAAACCAATATTTGTTTTAGGTTTTGGTGGATACATTTCAGTGCCAGTATCAATTGCGGCATTTTTAATGAGGGTGCCAGTTTATGTCCATGAGTCCAATTCTATAGCTGGTTCAGCAAATAAAATTAATAATATATTTTCTAAAATAACATTTCAGACGTTTCCAGAAACATTTCCTAGTAGTAAAAAAATTGTATTGTCAGGAAATCCAATTAAAGATAGTTTCTCAAAGATTATAAAATCTGAAATAAAGTATCAAAATAGAAGAGAAACATTAAATTTACTAATATTCGGCGGTAGTCAAGGAGCCAGATTTTTTAATCATAATATTCCTTTATGTATTAATCAATTTGGCAATAAGTTCAACGTCATACATATCACAGGTACCCAAGATAAGAATCTAGTAGAAAAAATTTATAATAATTCTGGCATGAAAGCTAAAGTAATCGACTTCTCACACGAAATAGATAAATTATACGATTGGTCGGACATTATCATTTGCAGATCAGGTTCTATGACTGTAAGCGAAATCTGTCGAGCAAGTAGGGCTGCCATTCTTGTACCTTTTCTGTATGCGACCGATAATCATCAATATTCTAATGCCAAATTCCTTGAAAAAGGCAATGCGGCTAGAATAGTAGAGGAAAATGAAGATTTTTCCACTCAGTTATATGCATCATTGACAGAGATGTATAATAATCAAGAGATTTTATTAAGAATGTCTAATAATAGTAAAAATCTTTTCCCAAATGATTCAAGTGCTATAATTCTAGAGAATATTCCTGAACTTAATGAAAAATTCAATAACACAGCACCTTAAAAACAAATCATTTTTCTTAATAGGCATTGGTGGCGCAGGAATGATGGGTATTGCAGAACTTCTTCATAATTTAGGATTCACAGTACGCGGCTCTGATATTAGAGAAAATAATGCTATAAAAAGACTTAGAAAATTAAAAATAAAGATATTTATTGGGCATGATTCAAAAAACCTCAATACGAATGACATTGTAATATTTTCCAACGCGATAAGAAAAAATAACGTTGAGTTGAGATACTCTCGTAAAAATAATATTACAACTCTAAGTAGGATGGAAATACTTGCAGAATTGATGAGGTTGAAATATGGTATCTCAATTACTGGTTCGCATGGAAAAACAACAACAACTAGTTTACTCAGTCACATCATGCACAAGAATAAACTTGATCCAACTTATTTAATTGGCGGTAAATTAAAGACTGATGATCCTCATGTTAAGTTAGGGAATAGTCATTATTTAATAACAGAAACTGATGAGAGTGATCCGAGCTTCTCTAAGCTTAAGCCTCATTTGGTTGTATTGACAAACTTAGACAAAGAGCACTTAGATAATTATGACAATAGCTTTGCTAACCTCGAGGTTGCAATGTTAAAGCTAATTAACTCTATCCCATTTTATGGCAAGGCTTTTATAAATGGTGATGACAAAAATTCTGTAAAATTATTGAAAAAAATTAATAGAAGTTTTTTTTCTTATGGACTGAGTAAAAAAAATGATCTAGTTGCCGGTTCAATAAAATATAGCAATGGAAATAAAATGACATTTGATATAACTTTTGGTAAAAATGTATATAAAGTATCGACTAATCTTCTCGGAAAACACAATGTCTACAACATACTTTCAGCTATAGCAGTTAGTGTTCACTTAGGTATATCTATTACAAAATCAATTAGCTCTCTAAAAAGTTTTTTTGGTGCGAGCAGAAGATTCGATGTATATAATAATTTTATAATCAATAATACTAAGCCAATTGTAATAGATGACTACGGGCATCATCCAACTGAAATTAGCTCAACCCTTAAAACAATTAATGAACTATATCCAGATAAAAAAATAATAATGATTTTTCAACCTCACCGTTTTTCAAGGACGAAAGCCTATTGGAGATCATTTATAAAAGTCTTTAAATTAATAGATCATATCATTCTCCTACCAACATACTCTGCTGGTGAGAAAAATAATTCTTATGATTCCTCATTTCTATATCACAAAATTAGTTCTAAGAATAAATTGTTACTTAAATCTACAACAAAAATAAATGATATATTACAAGAGACAAATTTTGATAACTCTGTATTGGTCCTGCAAGGAGCTGGAGATATCAAAAATATAACAAATCTTTTAAAGAAAAAAAAATGTTCATAGGCAAGAACTATCCTCTTAAAAAGATCACAACTATTGGACTAGGGGGCTACTGTAAAGAATTTATCTGTCCAGAAGAAGACAAAGAACTGATAGAGATTACAAAAACTAATCCTCTTTACATAGGTAATGGGTCAAACATGTGTTTTGTAACTGAGTTCTATGACAGGACTATAGTCAGCCTTAAAAAGATGAAAAAATACATTAATATTGATGAGCAATATATTACTTGTTCAGGCAATATATCATGTACAAAATTATCTAGACATCTTCATGATAATAAACTGCCAGGTTATGAATTTCTCTATGGTATTCCGGGAACTATTGCTGGAGCAGTTACTATGAATGCTGGAGCCTTTAAAAAAGAGATAATGCCTAATGTTTACAGTATAGATCTACTAGATGAGAAAGGTAATGCGTACACCCTGACTCAAGATAATTTATCATATTCATATAGAACATCCAACATTAATACAAGATCTATTATAGTTTCTATTAAACTTTTAAGACAAACAGAAGATTTTGATATTAACCTTCTTGATACACTTAACGATAAAAGAAAGTCAACTCAACCAATTAATCAATTATCATGTGGTTGTATTTTCAAAAATCCACCAGGAGATTATGCCGCTGGACTTATTGAGAAAGCCGACTTAAAAGGTAAACGTGTTGGTGGGATATATATCTCTGAAAAACATTCAAATTATTTTATTAATGATGGATCAGGAACTTATAAAGATTTCCTACTCCTACTTCAGTGTGTCAAAAATGAAATATATACCAAGTTCGACATATTACTTGAAGAGGAGGTCATACTATTGAAATGAAAAGCAAGGATTTTAGAATATGCGTCCTAGGAGGAGGTTGGTCAAATGAAAGAGAAATTTCTTTAAAAAGTTCTTCTGATGTCTATAAAACTTTACTTGAAAATAAACATAATGTTGTATTCTTTGATATGAAAAGAGATTCGTATGAGGATTTAAAATCTTTTTTATTAAATAATTCAGTTGATTATGTATTTAATCTTATCCATGGAGAGGGTGGGGAAGATGGGAAAATACAAAGCTATTTAGATAATCTAGACATAAATTATTCTGGATCAAATTCACAATCATCTAGAATATCATTTAATAAATATCAAACGAAAGAGATATGGAAAGCTAACAATCTAGACACTCCTGATTATGAAATATTTTCTAATCAGACCTATGAGGATTTATCTATGTTATATGGAGAAACTTTTTTTATTAAAGATACTTGTTCTGGTTCAAGTAATAATATTTTCCAAATTAAATGTAATAAAGATTTTGAAAATTTTGAAAAACATAAAAGTAACAGAGAATATATGATAGAAAAGAAAATATCATCCGATGAATATACAGCAGCTATCCTAAATGAGAGAGTACTGCCAATAATTAAGATTATTCCCTCTAATGAATTTTATGATTTTGAGGCAAAATATAAATCCAATGAAACTAAATTTTCATTTCCTGATTTAACTCAGTCAATAACAAATAAAATTAATACTCAAGTTACCGATGCTTTTAGGGTTTTAGGGTGCGAATCGTGGGCAAGAGTTGATTTTTTTATAGAAGATGAGCAAATTATTTTACTAGAAATTAATACAATTCCTGGAATGACTGATCATAGCCTTGTCCCAAAGGCTGCAAGGAAATATGGTCTGAGCTATTATCAGCTAGTACTCGAGATTATTGGTATAGATGATTAGGACACTTCTAATCTCATCAATTATTTTACTGACTATACTTCTTTATAAATCAGATTACTTTGTGTATCCAATAGATGAGGTTGAAATTGTCTCAACTACCTCAAACCACAATAATCGTAAAATTAATGATATCGTAAATTCTCTTCAAGGGAGTGACTTACTATCGCTTGATTTGAATATGTTAAAAAATAAACTAATATCGGATGGGTGGATAAAAGATGTTGAAATAAAGAAATCTTTTCCATCAAAACTAGAGATAATCATAGTCCCTCAAGAGCCCTACGCTATTTATAACTCGCAGATATTGATGAAAGATGGTTCTGTTTTAAAATCAAAGGTTTTACCAAAAAATCTTGTTATTGTAGTTGATAAGACAAATAACAAGCTAGACTCTCTAGAGCTATTGATGTTGTGTAATGAGATGCTAGCTAAAATAGATCTCAATATCATAAAACTTGAAATATATGACTCTATCATCAAAATAAATACTTCATCAAATTTATTGATATCTGACAGGAAGAATTTAGAATTGAATCTCAAAAGATTGATCGAGTCATTTGATAATCTTCAAACGTTGTTTAAGAAAGATATAAAATCTATAGATATGCGATATTCCAATGGTTTTGCTATCAAATAATAGCTTAAATGAGATATAATGTTCGTTAATGAGCAATGTAAAAAGCACTGATACTCTTGTTGCATTAGACATAGGCACATCTAAAGTCTTATGCTTGGTAGCTGATATTGATGATAAAGGCGATTTAAGAATCATCGGCATAGGCAATGAACCATGCACAGGACTCAATAAAGGTGTTATTTCAGAAATAGATGCTACTGTTTCAAGTATCAGGCGCGCAAAAGAAAAAGCCAGCTCAATGTCTACATGTAACATTCAATCTGTTACCACAGGTATCGCTGGTAATCATATTCAAAGTTACAATGGCAATGGTGCGGTGAATATTTTGAATGATGAGGTCACCTCTGAAGATAAGGAGGAAGTGCTAAATAATGCCCAAAATATTCAAATTCCAAAAGATCAAGAAATACTTCACTCAATAGAACAGCATTATACAATCGATGGACAACCTGGTATCAGAGAACCTTTAGGGATGGCTGGAGCTAGATTAGAGGCAAATGTTCATATTATTACTACGTCTTCAACAGCTAAAAGAAATCTTACGAAGTGCATAAATAACAGTTTACTAGAGATAGATGATTATGTCCTCCAACCAGTCGCGTCAAGTGAAGCTGTTCTATCTAATGAAGAACGTGACTTAGGCGTCTGTTTAATTGATATTGGTTGTGGCACAACGGATATAGCAATTTTTACAGATGGGACAATTAAACATACCGCTGTGATTCCCATTGGAAGTCAAATGATTACTAATGACATTAGAATAATATTATGCACATCATTAGATGCTGCAGAAGAAATAAAGATACAATATGGGGCAGTGTCTTCTGATAACGATGTGGATGTGAAAATTCCTGTCCCATCTGTCTCTGACAAGCCAGATACTGAGACAACTAAAACGATTCTGACTCAAATAATATCTGCACGAGTTAACGAAATATTTGATGCAATACAAAAAGAAATCCATAATAGCGGTTACTCAGGTAAAATCAGAGCAGGGATAGTATTTACTGGTGGAGGAGCAAAGCTTGAAGGCTTGGACAGTTTTGCTGAATCTTATTTTCAAAAACCTTCAAGAATCGGCTCTCCAAAATCAATTAAGGGGCTTGAGGATCTACGTGGTAAAACGAGGTATTCTACTGCCGTTGGTTTGCTCTTATACCGACAAAGGGGGCTTAGCCTGTTGGCGTCAAAAAATAAGTATACCTCCAAAATTGGCTCTATCCTTGATAAATACGCAAAAAAACTGTCCAATTATTTCCAAAAAGAACTTTAATATATCCAATTTGGTCTAATCATATGAATTGTAAGACATAGAGCATTTTGGTAGAATTTCCGTATGTTAAAACAGAGAACATTATCTAGTAGTATTACAGCAACAGGTGTTGGACTACATACTGGTAAGAAAATTAATTTGCGAATTAATCCAGGCCGGCCTGACAAAGGCATTATATTCATCCGTAAAGACATCTCAAGTGAGCCAATAGCTGCCTCATTGAAAAATGTCCATGACACGAGGCTGTCAACAACAATTTCAAACGGTGATGCATCCGTCTCAACCGTGGAACATTTATTATCTGCTCTAGCAGGTTTGGGCATAGACAATGCGACAATTGAGCTAGACGGTCCAGAGGTTCCGATTATGGATGGAAGTTCGCGTCCATTTGTTTTTTTAATTCAATCAGCAGGAATAAGCGAACAGAATCATCCAAAAAAATTTATCAAAATTACAAAAGATATTGAGGTTAAACAGAATGATAAGTGGGCAAAGATTGAACCGTATGATGGATTTAAGGTAGCCTTTACCATAGATTTTGATCATCCATCTTTCCCAAAAGAAACTCAAACTTCTACAATAGACTTCTCTACAATTTCCTATCTCAGCCAGGTAAGCCGCGCAAGGACTTTTGGATTTGCGAAAGATATCGAAAATTTAAGAAAAAATAATCTAGCGCTAGGCGGAAGCGTTAATAATGCAATTGTAATTGATGATTATAAAATCATAAATGAAGACGGATTGAGATATAAGGATGAATTTGTAAAACATAAGATACTCGATGCTATAGGAGATTTATACCTACTAGGACATAGCTTGATAGGGTCTTTTTCTGCATTTAAGTCTGGTCATCATCTTAATAATCTCTTGCTGAGAGAGCTCATAAATAATGAAAATGCATGGGAGCAAGTAATCATAGAAGAGGAGGAAAAGTCTCCGATACTTTTCACACACGTCACTGAGTCTATCTAATTTTTATATGTATATCCTGGATATTATACATACCGTAATTTTTGAATAATTCTAAGTATTTTTCTCTCTCAAATTTTATAATAGACCCCACTGAACTGTCATCACATTCGATAGTTATACTGTATTCTGAGTAATTTATTACATGAATTTTACCTTTCATTTTTTCTTGAGACGTTTGTGTTAGCAACTCATCTAAATCATCAATAATTTCTTTCTTCTTAAGTACTTTATTAGGTATAAAATCCGATATCTTTTTCATATAACACCCATTTATTGTATGATAAACCATATTTCATAATGTATAAAATATGATAGGAAATATCCTTAAAAAAGTATTTGGAAGTAGAAACTCAAGACTAATCAAAGAATATAGCTCTAACGTTAAAAAAATTAATGATTTAGAGCAATTTTTCGAGACTAAATCTGACGAGGAACTCAAATCTTTCACCTCAGAATTCAAGCAAAGATATCTCAAATCACATAATCTAGATGAGCTCTTAGAGGAAGCATTTGCGCTGGTGAGGGAAGCTTCAAAAAGGACTCTTGGACTCCGACATTTCGATGAGCAATTACTTGGCGGTATAGCTCTGCATCACGGTAAAATTAGTGAGATGAAAACAGGTGAGGGTAAAACGCTTGTCAGTACATTACCTGCTTATCTTAATTCATTGAGCGGCAAACCTGTTTATATTGTAACAGTGAATGATTATCTTGCTGAACGTGACTCAAAATGGATGGGTTGTATTTTTGAGTTTTTAGGATTAACAGTTGGCTTCGTCAATAGCCTTGTCACACATGATCAAAGAAAGAATGTATATAATTCAGATGTGATCTATGGCACAAATAATGAGTTTGGTTTTGATTATCTGAGAGATAACATGGTGGTGACCTCAAGTGAAAAATGTCAGTCAAGTTTGAGCTATGCAATTATTGATGAGGTTGACTCGGTTCTTATTGACGAAGCTAGGACTCCACTAATAATATCTGGTTCCAGCAACAAAACTAACAACACATATTCAGTAATTAATAAAATTATTAATAAGTTTTTATCCAACAACAATACTAGTTATTATAATCTAGAGGAAAAACAAAAGTCTGTGTCTCTTACAGAAGAGGGACAGTCTGTTATTGAGACCCTTTTACTTTCAAATAATTTAATTCAATCATCCTCTGATATATATGCTGCGAACAATATTCAGTTATTTAGTCATATAGATTCAAGCCTAAAAGCACATTTGATTTATAAGAAAGATAAAGAATATGTTGTTGAGAATCATGAGATAGTTATTATCGATGAATTTACAGGAAGAAAAATGCCTGGAAGAAGATGGTCTGAGGGACTACATCAGGCTATTGAAGCAAAAGAAAATGTAACTATAAAACAAGAAAATCAAACATATGCATCAATCACATTTCAAAATTACTTCAGGATGTTTGATAAGATATGTGGGATGACAGGGACAGCAGATACCGAAGCAGAGGAATTTTCACAAATTTACGATCTTGAAGTCGTACAAATTCCACCTCATAAAAAAATGATTAGAGATGATAAAGTTGACCTAGTTTTTCTAACTGAAAAAGAGAAATACGATAGAATTATAAATGAAATTATAGAAATCAGTAGTACAAAACAACCTATTCTGGTTGGCACCACTTCTGTTGAGTCATCTGAACATATATCAAAGAAACTTAAAGCAAGAAAAATTCCACACAACGTACTAAATGCAAAATATCATCAAAAAGAAGCGGAAATTATTGAAAATGCAGGAGCATTAGGTTCAATAACTATCGCTACCAATATGGCTGGAAGGGGGACGGATATCGTTCTTGGTGGCAAAAAAGATCAAGGTACAGATGAATGGATAGCAAATAATGAGACTGTAAAGAATTTAGGTGGTTTATATGTTATAGGAACTGAACGTCACGAATCTAGAAGAATTGATAATCAGCTACGCGGAAGATCTGGAAGACAAGGAGATCCAGGTATATCAAGATTTTTTCTATCCTTAGAGGATAATCTAATGAGAATTTTTGCTTCTGATAAAGTATCAGACATTATGAAAAAACTTGGCATGCAAGATGGAGAAGCAATAGAGCATAAATGGGTTTCTAAATCTATACAAAACGCACAAAAAAGAGTAGAGGCACACAACTTTGACATCCGTAAAACACTTTTAGAATACGACGATATCTCTAATGAGCAAAGAAAACTAATTTATCAGCAAAGGGACTTCATCTTGAATAATGATGGAAATAAGTTAATTTCAACTGTGTGCACGAATTACGCTCAAGACTTTATTGAAATTAATAGAGATGAGTTATTATCAAACGATAATAAGCTAGCTGATTTTACTGACATTATCAAAACAGACTTTCTAATTCAATTAGATCTCAATGACATGATTGAAGACAATATATTTAATGAAAATAAGCTGAAGCAGAGTCTGCAAAACCTAATAATGGATAAAATTAAGGATAATGTGAAAAATATATCCGCTAACGAATATAACGATTTGATTAAAAATATTTCATTAGCTGTGATTGATGAGGAATACAGAAATCATCTTAGTTCAATGGATTATTTAAGACAGTCTATCGGGTTAAGAGGTTATGCTCAGAAGAATCCAAAAAATGAATACAAAAGAGAATCTTTTGAAATGTTTAATGTAATGCTTATGGATATCACAAAAGAAATTCTAAAAATATGTTGCAGAATTAAAGTAGACAATTATAATCCAAAATCTAATACCATCAAGGATGATTCAACGGAAATTAAATCAAATAAATTTGCTAATCTCGATATTTCACGGAATGCATTATGCCCATGTGGTTCAGGGAAAAAATATAAAAGATGTTGTGGAAAATTATGATGAACTCTAAATTTGTTACATTACAACTTGGCATAAAAAAAAATAAAGTAGATGGTCTCTTGATTCAATTACCATTAGGTAGCACATCATCGATGATTACTACAAAAAATAAGTTCGCAGCATCTCCCGTGCTTGTCTCAAGGCAAAATATTAAATATGGTCAAATAAAGCATATATTTATTAATTCAGGTAATGCAAATGCATGCACCGGGAATAAAGGAGATAAAAATACTAAAAAAATCTTACATACACTATCTATGAGGCTTAGTTGCCGTGTTGATGAAATATTAATCATGTCTACAGGCATCATAGGAAGACAACTCCCTATTGATAAGATTTTAGAATCTCTTCAAACTAGTGATTTTAATAAATATACTGATCTTAAAAATGCAGCCACTGCAATTATGACAACAGATAAGTTTCCGAAATATCTCTCTCAGACATATAAAATTGGGCAAAAGAAAATTACCTTTAGAGGGATATGCAAGGGCGCAGGCATGATAGAGCCAAATATGGCTACTATGTTAAGTTTCATAGAAACAAATGTTGAATTACCCAAAGTTTTACTAAGAAGATATTTAAAATATTGCTCAGACTTGTCATTTAACAGTATCTCTGTCGATGGCGATATGTCTACTAACGATACAGTTGTTTTCACATCGACAGGCAGTCTAAATATTAATATTAATAACAAATCTGTAGAGAAAAAATTTTTATCATATGCTTCTGACTTTTTTATTAAATTAGCATCTTATATTGTAAAGGATGGAGAAGGCGCGACAAAGTTTATTAAGATGAATGTTATAAATACTAAAAGTTTAACTCTGGCCCAAGAGGTATCCAGAAAACTCTCTAACTCACTCTTGGTCAAAACAGCTATTTTTGGTGAGGATCCCAACTGGGGTAGGATAATTGCTAGTCTAGGATCCATTGATTCTCATTACATTAATACAACTAGAGTAAAACTTAAGATAAATAACATCTTATGCTTTAAAAATGGAATGCCTATAGACAATATTTCTAGAAAACTTGAGAAATCAATGCAGAAAAATACTATAGAGATTACAATAGACTTAAATAATGGAAGATACAAACAAAGTGTATATTTCTCTGATCTTTCATATGATTATGTTCGAATCAATTCAGAATATACAACATAATGTCATCTAAACAAATTGAAATATCTATTGGGCTGATAAAGTTCAATTCAGCACTTATCTGTCTGAAAAGAAATAAGAAACCTTACGAGGGCTTTATTGAATTTCCAGGTGGTAAGAAAAAAGGGAGTGAAAGTCCTATAGAATGTCTTAGAAGAGAGATAACAGAAGAACTTAATATTAGGGTAGAGAAGGCAAAGTTTATTTATTGCATCAAACATCAGTATGAAGACGCTTTAATTATCATCAATGTATTTAATATACATAGATATTCAGGCAATATTTCATCAAATGAAGAAAGAGAGGTTGTATATTATGATAGTGCATCTGATCATAATGTACTCCCCACTCATGAAAGAATACTGAGACTAATGAAGTTGCCGAAATTACTAAAGATTATTACATCTCTAAATTATGACGATTTCAACTTTAAAAGCATAAATTTATATAAATATATCAGATTAAGAGATATATCTTTTGATACTTATAAGGCTTATATTCAGCCTAAGTTAGAAAAATATCGATATAAAGGCAATCTTATAATAGATTACCCATTTAATAAAAATTGGGATGATAACTATGCTGGGATTCATTTCAAAAGCAATAGGCTTAAGAATTGTCTAAACATGATAAAAAATCACAGATACCTTTACTCTGCTTCATGCCATACCCTTGATGATGTTGAGTTATCAAACAAGATACTTTTTGACTTTATTCTAATCTCTCCTGTTATTACATCTCCTTATGACACAACACCTCTTGGCTGGACTAAATTTGGGAGTTTATCAAATAGATCTTATGTTCCAACATATGCTCTCGGTGGGTTACAATCCCTAGGAGATGATTTATCTAATTCTTCATCTAACAAAGGATTCGGCTTGGCAGGAATAAAATGTATATGACTATATGTAGCATAGGTCGATCACAAATGTTATGTCATCCTTAAGCTGTATAAATTTATTATTATCATTAAGAGTCATAAATGAAATAGTAGCTCTCTGTGGACCAACACTTACTCTTGGAAAAAAATAATTATCAGAATGCATAGTAATTCTTAACAGACGAACTTTTTTATCTGGATCTAGTTTAAAAATATGAATTCCGTTCTGAGCACATTCTTCTCGAGTCTCTGAGCTTTTTCTAAGTATATCCAGACAAAAATATATAGAATTTTCTATTGGTTTAATTTTTTCTTGCCACAAATTAATCTGATTACATCTAAACGTATAATCTCTGGTGAGCCAATAATCTAGCTCAGAACTCAAAGTATCATAGTGTTTTACACAATGCTGAAATAATTCATCATTATGCAACTCAGTTAAGTAATTTGCTTGAAGGTTATGTAATGTATTTAGAATAACATTCTGCTTTTCCATAATTGAATTTAATTTAATTTTATCTGACCCTTCTATTTTTACATATTCTATATAGCGTGATTTATGAAAATCAATTTCTCTAATGAGTTCTCTTTTCACTTCAGCTCTTGATAGCATTTGGTATAAACTGATTAAATTATATAGGGCTGCAAAGGAATCATAAGAGTTATCAATATCTTTATGCTTATTTATTTTTAAGAAGTAACTTTCTAGTTTAAGAAACTTTCTAATACGTTCATCAACTGGCTCCTCATATATTGCTGCATGAGTATCTGAAAAACTATTCATGATGCAATAATAGTCCTATCAAAATATCTACTTAATGAATCAATGTCACTATTATTATTGATTATAATTTCGCATGAGTCTTTTATTAACTTATAATCGTTCTGTACTGCATTCATTTTAATAAAATAGTCTTTATCATTTATTTTATATCTACTAAATCTTTCAATTCTCATTTCCTCATTCGTATCAATATATATCGATGAGTATTCTTTAAATAATTCATAGTTATTTATTATTGGAGGAACTTCTACCATGAGATTATTTTTTAACTGAAATTCATTAAGTATTATTTTATGGACCATAGGATGAAATATAGCTTCTATTATTTCTCTATTTTTTTTCGATTTGAAAAAAAAATCTTTAACATAGTCTTTGAGATTATTATGATCAATGTCTATATTTAAATATTTTTTAATTTTATGAACTATCGAAGGTTCATTATATAAGCTAGCTACAATATCATCAGATTTGATAACTTCAAATTTATGTTTTCGTGCAATTTCTAGAAAAGTACTTTTTCCAGAGCATATTAGTCCAGTCACTAGATAATTCATTATCGTAGCAATACTGTAAGAGTAATTCCTAGTATCATGATTATTAGCAGAGTAATTAATAGCGGTTGTCTTCTTGTCATCTTTTATTAGGGCATTGATTGATTTGTTCTTTTGAAACACATAGATTAGCCTCAATAACATGGAACCCGCACTCATGACACATTACCATGTTGCCTACCTGGTCTCTATTTTCTTCAGATTTCTTGTTCCTTTTGATCAAGAAATAAGCCACAATGAGCGCTATAATAAGAATAATAATTTTCATACTTTTTTTAATGAAATTATTTCACATTAATAACAATAATAAAACATATCGATCATGAACAACCAAGATAAAATTGAATTTATTATAGACTGGATTACCGATTATGTTGATAAAATGCCAAATCCTGCACAGAGCTTGGTCGTTGGGGTGTCAGGCGGGATTGACTCAGCTCTCACCAGTACCCTAGCTAGTATGACGGGATTACAGACATATGCTCTATCTATGCCAATAAACACAGGTGCTAAATGTAATAATTTAGGCGAAGTCCATGGACATTGGTTGAAAGAAAAATTTAAAAATACTAACCATATGACAATTGATTTAACATCCACATACAGAGAGTTCAACTCTTTGTTGACCAACTCAAATCAAGATTCAGATTTAGGTTTTGCTAACTCTAAATCTAGACTACGAATGGTGACTCTGTACCAAGTTGCGGCTGCACAAGGCGGCCTAGTTGTCGGGACAGGTAACAAAGTAGAGGATTTCGGTGTAGGTTTCTATACAAAGTATGGTGATGGCGGCGTTGATATTTCACCAATAGCAGATCTTATGAAATCTGAAGTTCACAGCTTAGCATCTTCTCTTGGTATTGATGAAAGAATCTTGCAGGCTCCTCCTACAGATGGACTATGGGATGATGACAGAACAGATGAGACACAACTTGGTTTATCATACAATGAACTCGAAGAAGCAATGCTAAATGAAGACTCCATAAACAGAAATAAATATCAGAAAATAAGAAAAAACAATTTACACAAGATGAATTCAATTCCAGTATGCAAGATACCAAGAACTTAATCATTTAGAATAGATTAAAATCAAAAAAAGAATCCTCATCATCAACTGTCGCAATATTTTTATTTTGAATAGTTATCAATTTATTTTCATTTATGGTGTACTCATAGTTGTCATAATTTGTAGTAAGAACTTCAGCTGTCTCTAATGCCAATTCTGCTGATCCTAATTTATTATAGCTATCTATGAGCACTATTAGAGCATCTTTAGATGCTGGCGCGCCGGGATAAGTCTCTAGCATATATTTTGCTCTTTCACTGGATGCAACGAATGCACCTCTTTTAAGGTAGTATTTAGCTATATAAATCTCATGATTAGCCATGGCGTTTCTTAAAAAAATTAATCTGTTTTGTGCATCTGCTGCATACTTACTGCCTTCAAACTTGTTACTGATTAGAAGAAAATCATTGTACGCTTGCTTCAGACGGGTCACATCATATTTTGAAACATCTTGCCCTAGGAGTTCTTGAAAAAATGGTTGCTCCTTTTCTAGATTAGATATTGCACGTAGATAATACGCATAGTCTAAGTTTGGATGATTAGGATACAAATCTATAAAGCGATCACATTCTGCTATCGCATCATCTTTCTGACCGAAATCATAATATGCAAATGCAAGATCTAATATTGATTGTTGAGCATATGTAGAGAATGGAAATCTAGCCTCAAGCATTTCAAATAAAACCACTGCTTGGGGTATATCTGCATTTGCTAGAAAGTCTGATCCTAAGTTATACAGCTGTGCTTCAGGCATATCTTTATATGGATCTATTTTTGCTTTGTCGAAAAACGCGCAACTTGTCAAAGATAATAAAAGGCAAATTAAGGAAAGATTAAATTTATTCATCAGTATAATATTATAGCATGGACAGTGATAATATTTACAATTTTACATTAGAAGTAGAAAAAGAGGATAGAGTTGATAAGTTACTATCAAGTTACTTTCTGGAATATTCGAGATCTACTATTCAAAAATGGATATCAAGTAATAATGTGAAAATTGATGGTAACCCGTGCACTCAAAAAGACAAGATAAAAAAAAATTGCTTAGTTTCTATAAATATCGTTACACAACCAGAGGTTAACTTAATAGCTGAGGATATACCACTCGATATCATTGATGAAACTGATGATTATATTTTAGTGAATAAATCATCAGGTATGGTAACGCATATCGCACCTGGAAATTATAACGGAACTCTTCAAAATGCACTATTTTACAAATATCCTGAGCTTGCAAATATACCAAGAACTGGGATCATCCATAGACTAGATAAAGACACATCAGGAATACTTGTAATATCAAGAAGTTTAACTTCACACAATTATCTGAGTAAACAGCTACAGGAGCGTAAATTCAAAAAAGTATATCATGCGATCATATCGGGAGTATTTGATAAAGCCGTCAGAATTGAGGAGCCAATTGGCAGACATCCAGTTGATAGAAAAAAAATGACAGTTTCATCTAATGGCAGATTTGCTTGTTCAATAATAAAACCATTAGAGTATTTCTCAAAAGCATCACATGTTGAAGTTGATATTATAACCGGAAGAACACATCAAATTAGGGTACACATGGCTCACAAAAAACATCCAATAGTGGGTGATAAACTCTATGGTTTCAAAAAAAATATTTTTTCAAAGTCTCACAATATACTTAGTTCAATAGAACCAAGCTTTGGTCAATACCTTCATGCATATTATTTATCATTTTTAGATCCAAGAACAAATGAGATTAAAGAATATAAAGCCCCATATCCAAGGGAATATCAATTGCTATTGGATGTATTAAGTGAGTGAATCAAAATGATTACAAGTTATAATATTAATTGGCATGTACCTCCGAACATAGGTTACTTCATATCAACAAATCAAACCGGATTTAGTGAAGGAAAATATAAATATGCAAATTTCTCTAAAAAAGTTGGAGATACCGAAGATCTAGTTGATTTAAATATTATCAATTTAAAAAATCAACTTGAGTTGAAAGATATAACTTTTATGAATCAGACACACTCTAATATAATATTAAGAGTTAATCGTAGTGATAGCTTTCTAGATTGTGATGGTATGTTTACTGAGAAAAGAAATGTAGCGTGTGCAGTGCTTACAGCAGATTGTATACCTTTATTGATAACAGAAAAAACCGGAAATCTGATTGGGTGTATTCATGCTGGTTGGAAGGGCCTACAATCTCAAGTAATTGAAAACTTTTTTGAGAAACTTACTACAGTGCCCCGTCGTGATTTTAAGGTTCTTCTTGGGCCCTGTATAAGTCAGGCTAAATATGAGGTTGATGATACTATCATTTCAAGTTTCTCAAAATATAGCAAAAGGTTCAAAAAAAATAAATCAGGTAATTATTATATGGATTTAAGACACATTGCATATGATATATTAACTGAATTGGGTGTTACAAATGTTACAATATCAGAAGCTTGTACTTTTGATGATGATTTCTACTCATATAGAAAAGATAAGATAACGGGAAGATTTATTTCTCTTATTTGGTTTAATAAATGATTTTTGAAAAATTAAAAAAAATAAAACCTTTTCACGCAATTGGTATCTTAATATTTCTAGGGCTATTGTATGGTTCAATTAATCTATATAATAAAATCCAGTTCTATAAATCTTTCGCTAACCAAACTCGAACTATCTCTGTAGTAGCTGAGAGAGCTCAAATGGGACAAATAAATAAAATATATCCTGCAACATCAGTCATTGAATCTAATAAATCTTATGATGTTATTTCTAAAACAGATGGCATCCTAAATGATATTTATTTTAACGAATCATCTTTTGTAAAGAAAGGAGATCGATTATTTTCTATATTATCAGCTGCATCTGTAGGTGAAATAATTTTGTCTGCACCATTTGATGGTTATATTGGAATTACTGACTATAAGATTGGAGATAAACTCAAAAATGGAGATCTACTTCTCACTCTTGATGATATGGTATTAATGAAAGCATATTTATATCTTCCTGAAAAAATACTACCTCAAATAAAAGGACCAATTAAATTTAATGCTTACTCTAAACTATTTCCTGACGAATTATATACTGGTGAAATTACAAATCTTGATCAACGCGTTGATACTGATACTAGAACTCTAAAATCTTATGCTTTGATTGAAAATGATTCTGGTTTCCTCAGACCTGGGATTCTTATGAATATTGATATAATTCTCGATGAAATAAACGATGCGATTCTCATTCCTGAAAAATCAATCTTAACATCAAAGGATTACAGTTACGTATTTGTGGTAGAAAAGGATATAGCAAAACTCAGAAAAATTATTACAGGTGTTAGCAATGACGGAAATACGCAGATTTTAGAAGGCATACAATTAAATGATTTAGTTGTTACACTTGGCCACGAGAAGTTAAAAGATGGTTCTAAAGTAAAATTAATCGATAACTAATGCATATATCAGAAACAACTGTCAAAAGACCCGTACTTGCTGCTGTTCTAAGTTTATTTGTAACACTTATAGGCCTAGCGTCATACGATAAATTAACTATTCGTGAATATCCTGATATAGATAGACCAGTTGTTACAGTATCAACTGTCTATATGGGAGCCTCATCTAAAATCCTAGAGAGAGATGTAACAGAAATAATTGAAGATTCCTTATCTGGTATTTCTGGGATTCGTGAAATAACATCCGAGAGTAGAGATGAGCTGTCAAAAATAAGGATAGAGTTCACACTCGAGACTGATCTAGATACAGCAGCAAATGACGTTAGAGATAAAGTTTCAAGGGTAGCCCCATTGTTACCCGCCGAAGCAGAATCCCCTCGCATTGCTAAGTCAGATTCTGATGCTAGAGCTATTATGTGGATAGGTTTTTCTAGCGATATACTGACTTCTATACAACTAAATGACTATTTAGATCGTAACATAGTTGATAGATTATCAATTCAACCTGGAGTTGCATCAATTACTATTGGAGGTGAGAGAAAATACTCTGTAAGGGTGTGGATGGATCCTGAACAGATATCCTCAAGAGGATTAACAATCATTGATGTAATACAAGCTATTAAGAATGAAAACATAGAGAGGGGAGCAGGTAGATTTGAATCTATAGATAGAGAAATTGGGTTAAAGCTTGATTCAAAACTTTCAACACTCAACGAATATAATAAAATTGTTGTAAAGCATTATGGAGATTCAAAAATATATTTATCAGACGTTGCTGATATTAAAATTGGTCCGGAGTCAGATAGAGGTTTTCTGAGAGCTAATAATAAGAGTGCAATAGGATTAGGAATTGTTAGACAAACTAAATCTAATGTCCTAGATGTTGCCAATAATATCAAAGCAGAATTAGACCTTATCAGACCATCATTACCGGAAAACATTGAAATGACTATAGGTTATGATCAGTCAAAGTTTGTCAATGAATCAATTGGTGAAATAAGGTTTGCTCTTACAGTTTCTATGATTCTTGTTATTTTGATAATTTATTATTTTTTGTCATCTAAAACTGCCACAATAATTCCTGCAGTTACAATTCCAATATCAATTATTGGAACTTTCTTTATCATTTATATCTTCGGTTATTCTTTAAATGTACTCACATTCCTAGCACTAGTTTTAGCTATCGGACTAATAGTTGATGATTCTATAGTTGTTATGGAGAATATAAAAAGACGAATCGAAAATGGAGAAGATAATTACTCTGCATCTATAAATGGAGCTAAGCAGATAACTTTTGTTGTCATAGCGACTACTCTTGTGTTAGTGAGTGTATTTTTACCCTTGTCTTTTATGGGGGGCAAAACAGGGAGACTATTCATTGAGTTTGGTGTTGTATTATCATTTGCAGTAATAATCTCAAGTTTTGTAGCTCTGACATTAACACCCATGATGTGTTCTAAAATCCTTGAGAAAAATCAAAAAAATACACAAAGAGAGTTATTTCTTAAATTCAAAAAATTTTATGAAAGATCTTTGATTGCATCACAAAAAAATACAAAAATAGTCTACAGTGCAACAATAATATTTATTGTTATTTCTATTCTTTTATTCAAATTCTTACCAAAAGAATTAGCGCCATCAGAAGACAGAGGTATTTTCATTGTATCAGTAAATGGACCTGAGGGGTCATCATTAGATTACACAAATGGAATGGTGAAAAAAGTCGAAAAAATACTATCAGAGTATGTTGACAGGGGTGAAATTAAAACAGTATTTGCGATTGTCGCTCCTGGTTTTTCTGGTGAGCCCGGTAACGTAAACTCTGCGTTTATCTTTGCCTCTTTAATGCCATGGGAGGAAAGATCTAGGCATCAGAAAGATATTGTACGTGAGATTTTTCCAAAATTAATATCTATGCCAGGAGCAATGATATTTACAATTAACCCTCCCAGTCTCGGGCAAAGTCCATTTAAATCTCCCGTAAGACTTGTTATTAGTGGAACAAATTATGATCAAGTTGGTGAGTGGGGAGAAACTATTAAAAATATTTCCCAAGATATAGGATTAAGAAATGCAAGGATAGATTATAAAGTTGATAAACCAAGATTAAATCTAAAGGTTAATAGAGATGCTGCCTCTAATCTTGGAGTTTCTGCGGAGGATATTGCTACTACTCTAGATGCACTTTATGGTTCAAGAAAAGTAACCAATTATTCTTATGATGGAATTACATACAATGTTATTGCAAAAGCTGATGATGATTTTCTAATCAATGAAAAAAACTTAGACAACATTTTCATTAAATCCACTACTACAAAAAAACTCATTCCTCTTAGCAATCTAGTCAGTAACAATCTCGAAGCTACTAGTAAAAGCTTGAAAAGAGTCAACAGGTTACCCTCAGTAACATTATCTTCATCAATTGCTCCAGGATCATCTCTAGGTAACACTTTAAATGATCTAATAAGTGAATCATCTAAAGTTCTTCCTGCTAGTGCGAAAATTTCTTTCGCTGGAGCTTCAAAAGAATATTTTGAAACAGGATATAAACTTGAATTAACAATTTTAATGGCAATATTAGTTGTGTACCTTGTGCTATCAGCACAATTTGAAAGTTTTAGAAATCCATTAATTATAATTCTAACAGTTCCTATAACTATGACTGCTGGAATCTATGCGCTATTCGTTACAGGTACTTCATTGAATGTTTATAGTCAAATTGGTTTTTTGATGTTAATTGGACTTATAGCAAAAAATGGAATACTGGTAGTAGAATTTGCAAATCAATTGATAGCAGAGGGAATGAAAAAGTCACAAGCTGTAATCGAATCATCTTTAATTAGGTTTAGACCAGTTATAATGACAACACTATCAACGCTTCTGGGAGCAATTCCATTAATTCTGAGTTCAGGTGCAGGAGCAGAGAGTCGTTTTGCAATGTCTGTTGTTGTATTCGGTGGCATTGCATTAGCATCTTTTATAACTTTATATTTAATACCTGCGTTATATCTACTAATTGAAAAAGACGATTAGTTCTTTGGGATTATTTTTAAACCCTTTTGTTTTGAATAGTATGTTGATAAATCAATGATGTCTTGTTCGGAGAGGCCTGCAGCGAATCCACTCATAATAGCATTGTTTCTCTCACCACTTTTGTATGCATTTAATGCATGAATAAGATAATTCTTATATTGACCCGCTAGTCGAGGATACATTTTGTTCTCACCATTACCATCAGCCCCATGACATGCAGAGCAAGTAGCGGATTTATCTTTTCCTCGATCATAACTGGCATCCGCATGAACTTGATGTGAAAACACAAAAACTAGACAAATTATGTATAGAATATTTTTCATTTAACTGATTCGAAATAGTTAGCTATGTCATTGATATCTTGATCGCTTAAACCTGATGCATTAGCATGCATTGTGTCATGTTTGCGTTCACCTCTTTGGTATGCTTTCAGTGCAGAGACTATATAATCAGAATGCTGTCCTCCTAGTTTTGGAACTTTATAGGTAGGATATGTGTTGTTGTAACCCTCAATTGCATGACAGCCCAGGCAAGTCTCTGATTTCTCTTTTCCTGTGTACTCATCTGCATGAGTCATTGGTATTAATATTATTATAATTGCGAGGCTTTTGAGTATAGCTTTCATAAAATTTGTGGCATTATAGCATTAAATTTAAAAGAGATAAAAGAAGATTTTTTTTGTATAATTACAGGTGACATCATTAAAGATTTAAATCAATAAGAATGCCAATATACGAATATAAATGCGAAGATTGCGATAAAGTTTTTGAGGTAATTCAAAAAATATCTGATAAAAAGCTCACTAAATGTAAGTTTTGCAAAAATGGCACAGTCTATCGCATGGTCTCCTCATCAGGTTTTAGACTGAAAGGTTCAGGCTGGTATGAAACTGATTTTAAAACAAAGAAATCAGATACAAAGAAAACGGAAACATAATATATGGAAAGATCCTATTGCGGTTTCATTGATATTGAATCTGTCGATGAAACTCTTAATATCAAAGGTTGGGTTAACACACGCAGAGACCATGGCGGAGTTATATTTATCGATTTAAGAGATCACACGGGGCTTGTACAAGTAGTCTTTAACCCAGAAGAAAAAGAAATATTCGAAGCTGCACAAGCTATACGATCTGAGTATGTGCTAGAGATATGCGGGCTTGTAAAAAAGAGGTTAGATGGCACATATAATCCTGAAATGTCTACAGGCAAGATAGAGATAATTGCTAAGAAATTGACTATCCTCAATATATCAAAAACTACACCGTTTAAAGTCAATGACGAAAGCACCAACGAAGACCTGAGATTACAATATAGATATGTCGACTTGAGAAGTAATTACATGCAAGCTAATTTAAGGTTTAGATCAAAACTATTCAGCGTGATTAGAAATCATTTGGGTGATTTAGAGTTCAATGAAATTGAAACTCCGATTCTTACAAAACCTACACCCGAAGGAGCGAGGGATTATATCGTTCCTAGTAGAGTTCATAAAGGCAGTTTTTTTGCGCTGCCTCAATCACCACAATTATTTAAACAAATGTTAATGATATCTGGTCTAGATAAATATTATCAAATAGCAAAATGTTTTCGTGATGAAGACTTGAGAGCAGATCGCCAACCTGAATTCACACAACTTGATATAGAGTGTTCATTTTATGATGAAGAAGATATTATGTGTTTATCTGAGTCATTGATGCAAAAGATATTCTCTGAATTAATCGATAAAGATATTATCTTAAACTTTCCAAAAATTACTTTTAAGGAATCAATTGAAAAGTATGGATGTGATAAACCAGATCTAAGGAATCCGCTCCATCTAGTCGATATATCAGCTCATCTAGTCAATACAGAGTTTAAAGTATTCAAAGATTGTATCAACAATCCTGATAAGCGTATCGTTGCACTTAATATTCCAGGTGGATCAAAACTCACTAGAAAGAATATTGATGACTATACTGATACTGTAAAGACATTCGGAGCTAAAGGTCTAGCTTATTTTAAAATCGAGGATTTAAGCGACACTGATAAAGGGATAAGTTCTCCAATCAAGAAGTTTTTAAGCTCTGATGAGATTAATAAAATAATTAAATCTGTTAAACCATCAAATGGAGATTTAATCTTTTTTTCAGCTGACACAGCAGATGTTGTAAATAATTCAATGTCGACATTGATTTCAAAGATAGGTGCTGATTTAGATTTAATAAAAAGTGGATTCAAGTTTGCGTGGATAGTAGATTATCCTATGTTTGAATATGAAAAAGGGACTAAGAATTTAACGTCTCTTCATCACCCCTTTACTTCCCCAGTGTCAAATTCTCAAGACTTTAATGATAAAACGCTCTCACGAGCATATGACCTAACACTCAATGGAAATGAAATTGGGGGAGGTTCAGTGCGTATCCATGAAAAATCAGAACAACTAAAAGTCTTTCAAGCACTAAAGCTGACTGATAGTGAAATAGATAGCAAATTTGGCTTTTTTCTAAAATCTTTGGAATATGGTTGTCCGCCTCATGCAGGTATAGCTTTTGGGCTAGATAGAATAGTTATGTTACTAAGAAACTTAAACTCTATTAGAGATACAATTGCATTTCCAAAAACACAATCATCATCATGCCTTCTGACAGAGGCTCCAACTGAAATTGACCTCGAACAATTAAAAGAGCTTGCTATAAAAACTAATAAGCCAAAAACATGATTGAATCTAACTACAAAAAAAGATTAGAGCAAGTAAAAGCTTTTCTTGACGATAATGACGCAAAGCTTATATCACACTATTATGTAGATTCTGAAATTCAGAGACTTACAGAAGATACAGGTGGCTGTGTTGCAGATTCACTTCAAATGGCTAAGTTTGGCACCCAACAAAAACAGAAAAATCTAATTATTGCAGGTGTTAGATTCATGGGTGAGACAGCGAAGATACTTAATCCAGAAAAAAATATATATGTCTTAGATAAAGATGCTACGTGTTCTCTAGACGATAGTTGCGAAGTAGATTCCTTTAAAAAGTTTTGTGATAAATATTCTAACAGAGAAATTGTGGTCTACGCGAATACCAGTGCAGATGTAAAAGCTATTTCTGATTGGGTAGTTACATCAAGTATAGCTATTCCTCTTGTTGAAAACTTAGCAAGTCAAGGCAAGAAAATTATATGGGCTCCTGATAAATATCTAGGGTCTTACATTAAAGATCAAACAGGAGTGGACATGATCATGTGGGACGGAGCTTGCATAGTGCATGAAGAATACAAAACTATAGAACTCAAAAAACTTATTCATGAGTTGGGCGATTGTGAAGTTCTAGTTCATCCTGAGTCTCCGAGAAGTATAATTCAGCTTGCTGATGTTGTTGGATCAACAACAAAGCTAATTAATGCATCTAAAATCAGCAAATCTAAAAATATTATAGTTGCTACTGAGAAAGGAATATTCTATCAAATGAAAAAACTATCACCTGATAAAAACTTCTTTGAAGCTCCCACTGAAGGGGAGGGTGCAACATGTAAGAGTTGTGGTAGATGTCCATGGATGCACCTGAATACATTTGATAAACTGAAAGGTGTAATAAATCAAAAAAATGAAATTAGTCTTAACGAAAAGACTATAGCAAACGCGAAAAAATCAATTAATAGAATGATTGAATTTGAAGATAAATATTATCAAAAAAATAAGAGGGCATCATAATGGCGGGTCATAGTAAATGGGCTAATATTCAACACAGAAAAAAAGCGCAAGACAATAAGAGGGGAAAAGTTTTTACTAAGATAATTAGAGAAATTACCGTAGCTGTAAAGCTAGCTGGCCCCGACATAAGTAGTAACTCGAGACTGAGACTCGCTATGACTAAAGCTAATAAGAATAGTGTGCCTAAAGATACAATTGAAAGGGCTATAAAAAAAGGCTCAGGACAAAGCGATAGTTCATTTGAGGAAATAACATATGAAGGATATGGCCCAAAAGGAATAGCAGTAATCATTGAATGTCTTACTGATAATAAAAACCGAACTGTATCTGAAGTAAGACATGCTTTAACTAAATATAATGGTAGTCTTGGGACTAAAGGATCAGTTTCTCATCTGTTTAAGAAAATTGGAATTCTTACACTTATTGATACATCAGAAGATGACTTGATAAATCTAATTGATGATGTAGAAATCTTGGATTATGAGCAGACTGATGATGATTGTGTTATCAATACGGAACCAACTAATTTATTTGCAGTTAAAACCTTCTTTGAATCTAAATCTATCAAAACAAAAGATGAAGAATTAATACTTGAACCTACAACTATGTGTGATATTGGTGAAAACGATTTAGAACAGATTGAGCTATTTACAGATAATTTAGAGGATTTAGATGATGTTCAAAATATATATACGAACATTAACGTAATATAAAATATCATGACAGTTATATTGGGAATTGATCCAGGTACAAATGTTACAGGATATGGAATCGTCAAGTTAGAGCAATCTAATCTTACTTATTTGCACCACGAGATTCTTAAAACTGGTCTCAAAAATTTATATACCGTTAAATTATCTTTGATTTACGATAATACAAAAAGACTAATACAGCTTTATCAACCAGACGTAGTAGCACTAGAGTCTGTATTTTTCAGTGTCAATGCAGGTACGGCTATAAAATTGGGTCAAGCTCGGGGCGCAGCTTTATCTGCGTGTAGTGGGGAGAACAGAAATGTTTATGAATACAGCCCAAGAAGAGTCAAAATGATTATTACTGGGAATGGAGCTGCAGATAAATCAGAGGTCCAAAAGTATGTAAAGAAAAAATTAAGATTAAGAAGAAAACTTGAAGAAGACGCATCAGATGCACTAGGAGTAGCGCTTTGCCATGGTGTAACGTCAACTGATACTCCAAATGATATTAAGCCAATTTAGAAAAATATAATGGATACACTTATAATTAATGAAATTTTTTACTCCATACAAGGAGAAACCTCTCGTTCAGGCTTTCCTACAACATTTGTTAGACTTACAGGCTGTCCTCTGAGGTGCTCATATTGTGATACTGAATATGCATTCAAAAATGGCTCGAAGATGTCATTTGATCAGATAGTCTCTACAATAAAAAAAAATGACTCTTTATATGTAACTGTGACAGGAGGAGAACCACTCGCACAGAAGAGCGTTATTCCGTTCTTAAGGTATCTTTGTGACATGGATTACTCTGTATCTATTGAGACAAGCAATGCATATGACATATCAGATATTGATTCAAGGGTTTCAGTTATTTTGGATGTTAAAACTCCTGCTTCTATGGAATCAGATAAAAATATGATCTCTAATTATAAAAAGCTTAAACCTCTCGATGAGATAAAGTTTGTTATTTGTAATGTGGATGATTTTAATTGGTCAAGGAATTATATTTCCTCGCATAATCTTGATTCTCTCTGCCCAATTTTGTTTTCTCCATCATATGATGATATGCCAATATCTGAACTCGCAGACCTTATTCTTAAACATTCAATGAATGTAAGACTTCAAGCGCAACTTCATAAAACTATTTGGGGTCCAGTTGATGGGAAATAAAAGGGCTCTTATTTTGTATTCCGGAGGACTAGACTCTACAACTGTTCTTCATCATGCCTTATCTCATGATTATGATTGCATAGCTCTTACTATAGATTACAATCAAAGACATTCATATGAAGTCAAGTCTAGTCAAGAATATCTTAGACAAGAAAATATAGAGGGTTTAATTTTCAAAATCGATCTATCTCAAATAGGAGGTTCTGCGTTAACAGACAATGAACTTAAAGTACCCATGAAACATCAATCTGGGATCCCCATAACTTACGTTCCTGCAAGAAACACAATTTTTTTATCTATAGCATCAGCATATGCAGAGAAACTATCGATCTCTGAGATCTTTATTGGGGTTAACCAGATTGACTATTCAGGTTATCCAGATTGCAGACCTGAGTTTATAGACAGTATTAAAAGCACTATTAATTTAGGGACAAAAGCCGGTGTAGATGGTGATTCAATTTCAATAAATGCTCCACTCATGAATATGTCAAAAAGAGAAATTATACTTTATGGCATAGAATTGGGCATTGATTATTCCAGAACTGTATCTTGCTATCAATTAGATAGTGAAGGAGACGCATGTGGGGAGTGTGACTCATGCAAATTTCGAAAGGAAGGTTTTAGATTAGCCGGTATTAAGGATCCAACTAGATATAAAAATTGAAAATTTATTAAAAATATATAAACTGTGATTTTGTACATGGAAATAGCAACAACAATATTAATTTACACTTCAGTATTAGGGTTTATACTCGGCTATGTTGTTAATAAAACAAATTTCTGCACAATGGGTGCTGTGTCTGATTTGGTGAACATTGGTGATTCTTCCCGCTTAAAAGCATGGTTTCTTGCTATTACAGTTGCAATACTGGGTGTCACATTTCTGGAATACACCGGGACATTAAATGCAAACGATTCAAGAATACCTTATCGTAACTCAGTCTTTTTCTGGCCAAGATATATTATTGGTGGAGTAATGTTTGGCATAGGAATGACTTTAGCGAGTGGATGTGGAAATAAGATTCTTATTAGAATAGGTGGTGGAAATATAAAATCAATTTTTGTTTTAGTTATTGCAGGGTTAATGGCTTTACTTATGACTAGAACTGATTTCTATGGTTTGATATTTCATAGTTGGATGAGCCCTATTAGTCCAGACCTAGCGAAAATTGGTATAGGTGATCAATCAATCCAAACAATAGTTGCATCGCTCATCGGTTTAGATAACAACAGTATATTTATTACCTTGATAGTTCCACTGATAATTTCCGCAATACTTCTGAAATATATTTTTTCTTCAGATAAAAAACTCAGTAATGACAATCTCCTCTCTGGTGTAGTCGTAGGTTTAGTTGTAACGTTTGCCTGGTTACTCACAGGAGGTGACCTTGGTCAATCATGGATAGAAAACAATGATTTCTTAGATACACCTTATCCTGCTGTCGGAGTGCAGTCATTTACATTTATTAACCCCATGGGAGAGGCACTTTTATTTACAAGCAATACATTCGATAATTTCTTTTTAACTTTTGGTGTAGCGGCCCTATTTTCAACAATCTTAGGTTCATTTGTGTATTCAATTTTAAGCAATAACTTGAGAGTGGAATGGTTTGCAAATAAGCATGATTTTTTTAGACATATGATTGGTGGAATATTGATTGGTATTGGAGGAGTTCTATCTCTAGGCTGTACTATCGGACAAGGTGTTTCAGGTGTTTCTACATTAGCTATAGGCTCCGTAATTACTCTATTTTCAATCATATTTGGTGCTTCACTAATGATGAAAATCGAGTATTATAAAGCAGTGTACGATGATAGTGGTTTCTTTGAACTTCTTAAAAATTCACTTATAGATTTAAGGGTTCTCCCGGAAGCTCTGAGAACTCTTGAAAAGATTTAATATATTTGGGGCGTTAGCTCAGTTGGTAGAGCAGTGGCCTTTTAAGCCATTTGTCACAGGTTCGAATCCTGTACGCCCTAAGGTATTTTCATATTTTTTATTTTTGATACTTTTTTTGTCCTCAAATTTAGTATCAGCTAGTAATACTATTGAAATCACAAGGGATGATGGCATAACACTTAATGCAAACCTCTCTGAGAGTTTACAAAATGATTCCATATATATGATTGTTCATGGCACTCGTGGATTCAAGACCATGGAGATAATAAAATCATTGGAAGAAAAAATTATACTTAATGGACATGATGTACTAAGTATAAATTTAAGTTATGGCGTCACCAATAGGGATGACAGCTTTCTATCTTGCGACATCAAACACACTCATAATGAACATGAGTCTGTTAGAGAGATCATTAGCTGGTATCAATATCTTTTGAGTAAAAACTATAAAAAAATAATATTTGTCGGACACTCCAGAGGTGGATTCAATATCGTTCAAGCATCTGAATTAATTGGCAATAAGGATATTGAACTCCATTTACTTGCACCGATAGTCGATACATATAAAGGAACTAGAGATTACTATATGTCAGAAAATAATTTACCATATGACCAGATAATTCAAGATAATGATGAATATATAATTTCAGACCAATACTCTCAAATTAATTTTTTATTTTGTGAAAATGCTCAAGTTTCTTCAAGTACTTTTAGATCATATTTAGATTTTACTGAAAGTAGAACTAAATACCCATTTACTTTTAATATTATGAAATTACTAAACGAAAGTAGTAACAAGGTTTCAATTTATTCTGGTTCAGCAGATGAAATATTACTTGATAGTTATAAAAGATTTGAATCTCTTAATAAAGAGAATATAAAACATTTCATCATTGAAGATGGAGATCATTTTTTCAGAGACATATATCTGGATGATGTAATTGATCTTATGTTTCAATAAATTACTGAACTATAAAAGGATCATCAGACGTTTCAGGAATATCGGCATCTAAGCTTTTTTCTAGTTGAGATGATGATTTAGGACCAATTGTTATTTCTGATTCAGAATTATCGAACATTCCTCTCATAACTTTGATTGTGGCAAATCTATTTTCCTTTTGGTAATTGATTAGTATGAATCTAGATCTAACGATACCTATTTCAGACCAGCCATCAGAAATCATATTTTTGCGGTAAAAGCTTACAGTATCATCCGCAGTTTCTTCATGCTGCAAATATAATATTCCTGAAAATTTACTTCCCTCACCAAAAATAACAGTCTTATTGACTAAATATTTTGAATTCTCTGGAAGGGGTATGGATACTTGTAATTTTTGTTCAACTGATATTTCTTTTTGTTCCTCTGCCTGACTTTCTAGCATAGCTTGCATATTTGCGCATGATGACAATAAGAATGAGGCTAATGTGAAAGTTAAGAATCTAGTTAAGTTCTTTGCCTGCATATCCTAGAGTATATATTAAATATATTTATTTTCTAGAGCCGGGACCATTAACTTCGAGGCCGTTACTCATGAATGTAGTAAAAAATTCAAGATTATTAAGCTCATCGCTGCCACCTTTAAAGCTTTTTGCTCTGATGCGATTGAGACATCCCGCAAATCTCTCATGAAGAGTTACTAATCTTCCCATGCCAGAGCGATAAACAGGAAAATGTGTTGGGTGTCCTATTGCTGGACTCGGGATATCAGCTCTTAGTTTTGTTCCTGTTTGATAAACATGACAATCTGCACAAGAAAAATTAAGCTGTCCTTTTTTCGTAAAATATAATCTTTTGCCATCTTCATAAGCGTCTAATGCTTCTTTTGTATTCGGAATTTGAACATCAAATTTATTGCCCCTGGATGTATAGGCCATATAAGCAGAGACATGCGCAAGTTCTTTTCCTTTGAAATAACTTAGTGGCTTTTCTCCATTCTTTATTCTGCAATCATTAATTGCACCTTCTAAAGTAACTACTTTATTCATATCCGTATCAAAATAAGGATAGTTTTGTCTTATACCAATACCATCATTCTCAAAACATGACCCGTAAGTATTACCATTTTTGAAAGGCTTATTAAATAATTCTTCGCCTCTATCAACATTAAGTTCATATGGAGGAAATTCTTCCATAGCTTCCCATTGTTCTCTTGCAGACTTGTCAATAGAATAGACGCCATTCTTATAGTCCTCGAATGGAGTGTCTGGGAATCTATTTTCAAAATAACTTACAAAATCATCATAGTCTTTCTCTGGACTCGCAATCACAGCCATGGATGGTAATAAAAGGGAAAAAATTAATAATTTTTTTAACATTTATTTAACAGTGCCAGTTTTAGAGTCTCTGTTTCCTTGATTGTCGACCCATGAGATTTCTAAGTTATCTCCTTTGTTACCTTTATACTTAAATGTTAAGTATGGATTTTTCGATACCGCAGGTCCCCAATAAATAGTTATTACATCTTTTCCATTTGCCTTACTATGAACTTCTTGGATGTAATGTGCAGGTATTAGTTCACCTGTTTTTTTATCTTTCCTTTGCCCAGTTTCCATTGGGTGCTTAATTAATGCTTTAACTGTTACAACACCATTAGATTCTTTTGATCTCATTTTAATAGTACTCATAATTAACCTCCACAGCCTCCTATAGTTACTTTAACCTCTTGTGTTGAGGTATAGACTTTGTCACCACTTTTAACCGCTGCCATTACATTTGATGTTTTACCCATTTTTAATCTTGTTCCTATAGATGGTTCTGACAACGCGGTTAACTTATACCCACTGGATAATGGTTGCGGATTATTCTCAACAAATATCATTATTGAATCTACATTATCGAGAGTAGTTGATACATTGATTGGAACAATGGCGCCATTTTCAGCAATTTCTGGAGCCTTGAGTTTCACTTTTGATGATTCTTCTAAATTACTATGTCCATAAACACTACTTACTGATTCAGTTAAATCTTTTATATCAAATGACTTTTTAGGCCAAGCTGCGTATGCTTTATTTGAGACAATAAGTGACGGCGCTGCCACTAGTGAACCTGCGAACAACATACTATTTTTTATAAAGTTTCTTCTATTCATGTTTCTCCTCAAAGTGTATATAAATAATCAATAATCTTGTTAATTTCTTTTTTAGTTAGGGCTCCATGTTTTCCAAACGGAGGCATAAATGTATAAGGGTCATCCTTGGTTGGATCCCAAATTTGTTGATAAAGGACCTCTCTATCAGGAAACCTTGCTTTCATTGCAAGCAGAGGCGGACCATTATTTCCTGCTAATTCACCATCGTCAATCATATGACACGCAAGGCAATTACCCTTTTTTCTATCGAAGGTAAGCTTTTTACCCTCTGCAATGTTATCTGAATATGATGAAATTGGTGTAAATATTATTACAAAAAGTAATGATTTTATAAGGTTTTTCATGTCAGTATTATATATATGAATGGCCTTTATTAAAACATTTTTTAATCACAGGTTTTATCACCAAATATCGGCTCGAGCGGAGGGTTTCTGTCACAAAGTATACTTTTTCGCATGTTTTTAAGATTAGTCTTCTGGATGTTATTTAGTTCGTCAGAGGTCAAACCATCATCAATTACTCTGAATGCCATGGGCATATTTCCCTTGATGTTATAAAAGTTAACAAGGGCTAATTTTGCATTATATTTATCTTGAATTTTTTCATACCCCTCTGCCAATAGTTTATAAGCTCGAGGATTATTGTAATTATTCGACATTGCTATACTTAATTTTTTTACACTTTGATCGAGCCTAATCGAATCTTTTATATTATATTTTAGAAGTTGAAAAGTGATAGCATTATTATTTGGATATATTTCTAAAATGTCTTTTAGTATTTCTCTGGCTTTATTTTTCTCCCCATCAGCCCATAGAATATCTGACATTAAAGATGCTATGTAAATATTATATTTATCTTTATAGTAATCTTTTTGTAAAATATTTTTGGCTTTTGTAAATTCACCTTTGACAAATTCGCCTAGCGCAAGCTTATGATTATTTATAGAACTATCAGAATGAACACGATTACTTAGCTGTACAATTTCCATAGATGACTCTAATATATTTTTTATATATAAATAATCATTCGAACTATTTATAATTGGATTGATTTGTGTATTTCCTTTATCCTTTATGTTGCTGATTCGATTCGTATAGAGAGGATGAGTCATGAAATATTCATTCAGGTTTGATTGATCATTAGAATCTCCTTGCATTAATCTAAAAAAGTTCGCCATTTCATTCAAATCAAAATTACTTTTTAATATTAGTCTTGCTGCAAATGCATCAGCTTCTATTTCATTCTCTCTTACAAGGTTAATATTCTTTTGAACTGATAAACCTATTCCAGATCTTATTGATGCAATACTAGCTTCAGTTTGTCCTGCCAATATTCCAGCAAAAATACCAATCCACATTGGTATTGAGTTTACATTACTGTTAGCCATCATCTCCGCTGAATGCCTAAGAACAACATGTGCTAGCTCATGGGCAACTACTCCAGCTAATTGAGCCTCATTTTCTGTCAGAGTAACTAATCCAGCATTTAACCCTATATAGCCACCTGGAACAGCAAAAGCATTTACAGACTTAGCTTTTGTTACAAAGAAAACATACTCTCTATCAATTGATATATTCCTGCTTAATCTATTTCCTAGATATGAGATATAGTCACTCACCAATACATCATTTACAATATAATTGCTTTTTTGAAGATTTTTATAGATATTGCCTCCTATTTTCTTTTCATCAGATAATGTAAGTGTTTTGTTAAGTGAATCACCTAGGACCGGTGATGGATTTTCAGAATTAGATTCTGCTGACAATGTAAAAAATACACTTGTTGCCAGAAATATAATCTTATGCATTTATTCTCCACATGAGCTATCTTTCTCTATATTAAATAATCTAAATGTACTAATATAGTTCAGTATATTATAACTCAAGAGGTATTATAAAAATGAGTGATTTTGACAAAGAACTAGATACGAGTGGGTTAAATTGCCCATTACCAATCATTAAAGCAAAAAAGGAGATAAATACCATGGAGTCTGGTCAAATACTTCATGTTATATCAACCGATCCAGGGGCAGTAATGGACTTTGAATCCTTTGCAGGACAAACAGGTAACGAACTATTATCCTCTGACACTAAAGATAATAAATTTTATTTCCTCATCAAAAAAAGCTAGAAATGAAACTGAGTGGTTCAGAGATTATAATTGAATCCCTAAAAAAAGAAGGGGTGGATTATATATTTGGATATCCCGGCGGAGCCGTTCTACATATATACGACGCTTTATTTGCCGCAAAAGATATTAAACATGTACTTGTAAGACATGAGCAGGGTGCTACGCACGCAGCGGATGGCTATGCTAGGGCTTGTAACAAACCAGGTGTTGTTTTAGTAACATCTGGTCCTGGAATAACTAATTGCGTTACTGGAATTGCTACCGCTCATATGGACTCGATTCCGATGATTGTAATCTCTGGGCAAGTATCGCGACAATACGTCGGAAGTGATGCCTTTCAAGAGGCTGATGCTACTGGTATTACCAGACCAATCTGTAAACATAATTTTTTAATCAATGATAGAGAGTCAATCGCAGATACATTTAGAAAAGCATTTATTATAGCGACAACAGGCCGTCCTGGTCCGGTAATAATAGATATTCCTAAAGATCTCACTGATCCGAATGTTAAGATTGCTTTTGAGTACAAAAAGAATATTAAAATCAGATCCTATAAAGTAAAAACAAATGAAGATGAAAATAAGATTGAGGATGCAGCCAAATTACTATGCTTAGCTAAGAAGCCAATGATATATACTGGTGGAGGTGTCATTCTCAGCAAGGCAAGCAAAGAATTAATCAAATTAACAAGGTTGTTGAAGTACCCCATTACAAACACTCTAATGGGCTTGGGCGCATATCCATCATCTGATGATCAATTTCTTGGCATGTTAGGCATGCATGGGACATATGAAGCGAATATGGCGATGCATGATTGCGATGTTCTGCTTGCTGTAGGTGCAAGATTCGATGATAGAGTTACAGGTGATACAAAACAGTTTTGCCCAAAAGCAAAAATTATTCATATTGACATTGATCCATCATCTATCTCAAAAATTATTGAAGTTGATCACTCATTGATCGGAGATACAAAGAGTATTCTCAAGAAACTGACATCATTCGTTGCAAAGCATAAGAGAAATATTAACAACCATGAGCTTGAAAAATGGTGGAAGAAGATTAAGTCTTGGCAAAGAAAAAACTGTTTATCTTATAAAAAATCAAAAGATGTAATAAAGCCACAATCTGTCATAGAAACGCTTCATAAGTTATCAAAAGGAAAAGCATTCGTAACCTCCGACGTTGGACAACACCAAATGTGGGTTGCTCAATATTATAAATTTGACAAACCCAATAGATGGATCAACTCGGGAGGATTGGGTACCATGGGCTTTGGATTGCCTGCTGCTATCGGAGCGCAACTTGCTTACCCAAAAGAGGAGGTTATCTGTGTTACTGGGGAAGCGAGCATACTCATGTGCATTCAGGAATTATCAACATGTTTACAGTATGGTTTACCTATAAAAGTAATTAATCTGAACAATAGATACATGGGAATGGTAAGACAATGGCAAGAATTCTTTTACGAGGGAAGATATGCAATGTCATACATGGACGCCATTCCTAACTTTGCCAAACTTGCTGAGAGCTTTGGGCACATAGGAATGGTAATCGATAAACCAGAGAATCTTGAAAAAGATCTTAAATCTGCTCTCAGTCAAAAAAATAGATTAGTTTTTGTGGATGTCATAACGGATCAAACAGAAAATGTATATCCAATGATTGTAAGCGGTAAAGGTCACCATGAGATGCATCTTGCACCATCAGCAAATGAGGATATTGAATTAGCATGAATGATGATAAAAGACATATAGTCTCATTACTTGTTGAGAATGAATTTGGTTCATTATCAAGAATTGCTGGATTATTTTCCGCGAGAGGGTACAACATTCATTCTCTTAGTGTTGCACCAACATCAGATGACTCTATATCAAGAATGACACTCGTCACATTTTGCACCGATGCTAAAGCCTCACAATTAATGAAACAACTTGATAAGCTAGTCGATGTTATAAATGTTAAAGACCTCACTGGCGAAACACATATAGAAAGAGAAATGCTACTGTTGAAAGTTAAATCTACTCCAAAACAGAGGGATGAATTGAAACGTTTGACAGATATTTTTAGAGCAAGAATAATAGATGTGACTGACACCACATATACTATCGAACTCACTGGACCGACTGAGAAAATACTTGCATTTATAGATTCACTGGGAAAAATAAAAATTATTGAACAAGTAAGATCAGGGGCACTAGGAATAAGTAGGGGCTCTGAGTCACTAGAAATTAAAAAATAGGAGAACAACAAATGAAAGTATATTACGACAAAGATGCTGATTTAGAAATTCTAAAAAATCAGAAAATTTCAATAATTGGTTTCGGTTCTCAAGGCCATGCGCATGCTATGAATTTAAATGATTCTGGGATGGATGTAACTATTGGACTTAGAGAGGGATCGTCCAGCGAGGCAAAGGCAAAAGATGCTGGCTTGCAAGTCAAAAATATTCAAGATGCTACTTCAGATGCTGATGTTGTCATGATACTTGCTCCGGATGAATATCAGGCTGATTTATACAAGGAGAGCATTGAGCCAAATCTTAAATCATCAGCAGCTATCGCATTTGCACATGGATTTAATATCCATTACAAACAAATTCAACCTGCTGGTTCACATGATGTATTCATGATTGCCCCTAAAAGTCCTGGTCACCTAGTGAGATCAACCTTTGTAGCTGGTAAAGGCGTACCTACCTTAATAGCAGTGCATAATAATACGTCCGGGAAAGCCAAGGATATAGCTCTCGCTTATGCTTCTGCAATCGGAGGTGGAAGAGCAGGGATTATAGAAACAGATTTTAAAGAGGAGACAGAAACCGACTTATTTGGAGAGCAAGCGGTATTATGTGGCGGTGTGACAGCTCTTATTCTTGCAGGCTTTGAAACATTGGTTGATGCAGGCTACGCTCCTGAAATGGCTTATTTTGAGTGTCTAAATGAATTAAAGCTGATTGTTGATTTAATGTATGAAGGCGGAATGACAGATATGAGGTACTCCATATCTAATACAGCAGAGTATGGAGATTTGACAAAAGGCCCATTTCTGATTGATGAACATGTCAAATCCAAAATGAAATTAGTATTAGCTGATGTTCAAAATGGTAAGTTTGCAAATGATTTTGTCTCTGAGATAAAATCAGGTTCACCTGAGTTCAATAGGTTAAGAAAAGAAGGCTCAGAACATTTGATTGAAAGTACTGGAAAAAAACTTAGAAGCATGATGTCATGGATGGATAAAGAGAAACTTGTTGGTGATAAATAGATTGAGCAAAAGAAAGAATAAATTATCCGCAGTATATTTACTTCCTAATCTAGTAACATTAGGAGCAATGTTCTGTGGATTTTATTCTATTGTAAGTGGAATCAATGGCCTGTATATTCAATCCGCAATATTTATTCTCATTGCTATGATTTTAGATGGGTTAGACGGCAGAGTTGCTCGGTTAACAAATACTCAAACTTCTTTTGGTGAGCATTTTGATAGTTTATCTGATTTGTTATGTTTTGGGATTGCCCCGGCATTACTAATATACTTATTCAGTTTTTCTCCATTGACATTTGGTTATTTAGCAAAGCTTTCTTCTATAGCATGTTTTGTTTTTATTGCTTCGGCTGCAATAAGACTTGCTAGATTTAATTCTAGAAATCAATCGACAGACAAAAAATATTTTATTGGTTTAGCCAGTCCTGCATCTGCAGCCACCATGGTATGTTATGTTTGGTTACTCAAAGACATGAATGTAGATGTATCGTCGTACTTAACTGTAACGTTTGTAATGATAATATCTTTGTCAATTTTAATGGTAAGTAACATTGCTTACTTTAGTTTTAAAGATTTCAATATTAAACAGAAAGTTCCTCATCTTATGCTGTTTGTTATCTCACTAATAGTATCTTTCATATCTTTTGATCCACCTAAAGTCTTGTTTATCTTCTTCTTATTGTATGCTCTGTCTGGCCCTGTGATGTTTTTGACACGTAGATTGAGAAGAAATGGTCTATATGACTCCAACATTACTCATAAAACGGACGATAAAGAAAAAACTCTATAAAGAAGCATAATAATTATCCTTCAACCTTTTTTCTCTTAGGTTATAATGCACCATATAATTGAATACTTAGATATTACCTATGAATAAAGATCATTTGATAATCTTTGATACAACGTTACGGGACGGAGAACAGAGTCCTGGAGCTTCTATGGATATAGAAGAGAAAATGCAGATCGCCAACGCTTTAAGTGATTTAAATGTAGATGTTATAGAGGCAGGTTTCCCGATTGCAAGTAATGGTGATTTTACTGCCGTCAAAGAAATTGCTAATTCAATTTCTAATTCTAGAATCTGTGCTCTCGCTAGAGCACTTGACAAAGATATCCTACGAGCAGCAGATGCTTTAAAAAATGCCAAGCTCTCAAGAATTCATACTTTTATTGCAACTTCACCTATACATATGGAAATGAAATTAAAGATGTCTCCGGATCAAGTTATTGAAAATGCTGTGAGTGCGGTAAAAATGGCAAGAGAGCATGTTCAGGATGTTGAATTCTCACCAGAAGATGCTGGGAGATCTGACTTTGATTTCTTATGTAAAATTATTGAGAGAGTCATTGATGCCGGCGCATCCACAATAAATATACCAGATACCGTGGGTTATAATTTGCCTCATCAATTTGGCGAATTGATCTCTAAAATCATTCAAAACGTTCCAAATTCAAATGATGCCGTTTTTTCGGTTCATTGCCATAACGATCTTGGATTAGCAGTGTCTAATTCATTGTCATCAGTTTTAAATGGTGCAAGACAAGTAGAATGTACAATAAACGGATTGGGTGAGAGAGCTGGTAATGCTGCACTGGAAGAAATTGTTATGACTGTAAAGACTCGGAGAGATATCTTTACTTGTGATACAAAGATAAACACAAAAAAAATAATGAACTGCTCAAGACTTGTGTCAAGTATAACTGGTTTCCCAGTCCAACCGAATAAAGCAATTGTAGGCAAGAATGCTTTTGCTCATGAATCAGGAATTCATCAAGATGGAATCATTAAATCTAGAGAGACTTATGAAATTATGAGAGCCGAGGATATAGGTTTAGTAAGTAACTCATTGGTACTTGGGAAACATTCTGGTCGTAATGCTTTTAAACAAAAGCTTGATGAGCTCAATATTCAATCTGACTCAGATAATTCATTTAATGATTTATTTTCAAGGTTCAAAGAACTTGCAGATAAAAAACATGATATCTATGATGAAGATATAATACGCTTATCAAATAATATATCTCTCACTGGTGATGATATCCAGTTGAGTTACATGTCAGTAATTTGTGACACAAATAAAAAACCAAATGCTAAAATTAAGTTAAATATAAAGGGAGAAGAAATAGAAGCGTCAGCTGAAGGTGATGGTGCTGTAGACGCCGCCTTCAATGCAATCAAAGAAATTATTGACCTTAAAGTAGACCTCAAACTTTATTCAGTTAACAACATAACTTCAGGAACTGATGCACAAGGTGAAGTAACAGTAAGAGTTGTTAAAGGCGACCTTATTGTAAATGGTCATGGAGCCGATACTGATATCGTAAAAGCATCTGTATTAGCCTACTTGAATGCAATTAACAAGATTTATCAGAACCCAGATCTAGATTCGAAAAAATTATCAGGTATCTAATGTCCCGAAAACAAGATTTATTAAGCCTCATGAATATCGATATATCATGGATGAAAAATATATCGCATGATGAAGTAAGCCATACAAGTTTTGAAGACTTAGAGCTGAATTCAAGGTACTGTGATAAATGCTCGCTGTCTGAGACAAGGAACAATGTAGTTTTTGGTAAAGGTAGTAAAGATGCTAAGATTTTAATCATTGGTGAGGCACCAGGTAAAGATGAGGATCAGAGTGGCGAGCCATTTGTTGGGAGAGCTGGGAAGCTATTAAATGAAATATTATTTTCTATGAAGCTTACAAGAGACAAGGTGTATATTACCAATACTGTAAAGTGTAGGCCACCTGAAAATAGAAATCCAAATAGTGATGAAATACAATCATGCTCTGGATTTTTAGATAGTCAAATTGACTCTATTTCACCCAAAATTATTATATTATTAGGGAAAGTAGCTGCTGAAAGCATAATGAACACCACTGAGACAATGGCATCCTTGAGAGGTAAGGTTCATTATTATAAAGATACTAAGATTCCTATGCTTGTTTTTTATCATCCAGCTTATTTATTAAGAAGTCCATCAGAAAAAAGAAAAGTTTGGGATGATATATTACTAATGAGAACTATCACTGATGGCTGTTAAGAGTTCAGAGTTATACCGATTTCTCCCTATGAGAATTGATGATTTAAACATGGTGCATAACCTTGAAGCTGATTCATATCAATTTCCATGGACTAAGGAAATTATTAGAGACTGCATTCTTTATAACTATGATTCATACTCTGTCTTCTTTGGTGATAAAATCATAGGTTATATAATCTCCAAAATTTCTTATCCTGAGACACATATTCTTAACCTGACTGTAAATTCTAAATTTAGAAATAATGGAATTGGTACTAGTCTTATACAGCTTATTATAGATGATGCGCGCATAAGAAACTCTAAAGATATAATTCTCGAAGTAAGGACATCAAATGCTTCAGCTCAATCGCTTTATAAAAAATTAAAATTTGAAATAATAGGTCTCCGAAAAGATTACTATGAGTGCAAAGAAGGAAGAGAAGATGCGCTTGTTCTTAAGCTTGAGTTATAGCTCATCTGGTGATTTTGCAGTAATAGATAATGCATGGATTTCTGTTTTCATTAAATCCTGTAACGTCTTGTAAATAAGCTTATGCCTATCAATTTGACTCATATTTTTAAATAACTTTGAGACAATGAAAAGCTTGAAGTGACCACCTGATTTAGCCCCTGCGTGTCCCACATGTAGATGACCTTCATCTTCAATATTCATCTTCTCTGGTTCTAGATCAGACAAACCATTTTTTATCAATTGCATTCTTTCTTCGGTCATGCTGGTATTATATGTTAAAATAAAAAAAATGTTAGATACAAAATATGTCTAAGGAAATTGTTTTTTCTGGGGTTCAGCCTACTGGAGAAATTCACCTAGGTAATTACCTTGGTGCGATTAAACAGTTTCTCGGCTTTCAAGATAAATCAGATTCCATCTTTTGTATTGTAGATCAACATGCCATAACTATTTTTCAAGACCCGAATGAATTGAGGCGAAATGTACTTAGTGTACTAGCAATATTTATAGCATCTGGCTTAGATCCGCAAAAATGCACAATATTTAATCAAGCATCAGTTAAGGAGCACAGCGTTTTGTCATGGTATCTTAGTTGCACGGCAAGGGTAGGTTGGCTTAATCGCATGACTCAATTCAAGGATAAAGCCGGTAAGAATCGCGATAATGCATCGTTAGGCTTATATGCTTACCCAGTACTAATGGCAGCAGACATTTTGTTATATCATGCTGATAAGGTTCCTGTTGGAGATGATCAGAAATAGCACCTAGAGCTTACAAGAGATATAGCTCATAAATTCAATAGTGATTACAATAGTGAATACTTCACACTTCCCGAACCCATTATTAATGAAAATGCACCAAGAATAATGAGCCTGAGGGATGCAAATAATAAAATGAGCAAGTCTGATGTTTCAAAATACTCTCGGATACTCCTTACAGATTCTAATGATGAAATATCTAACAAAATTAATAAGGCCAAGTCAGATTCACTTAGGATGCCAACATCAATCGATCAGTTGAATGACAGACCAGAAATTAATAATTTAATAACTATTTATAGTTCTATTTCTAATCTTGATAAACAAAATGTTGTAGAATCATTTTCAGATAAGGAAATCTCAATCTTTAAGTCTGAGTTAAAAGATGTTGTTATCAACCTTGTAGAACCAATCGCATCAAGTATCAAAGAGATTTTAGCTGATCAAGCTTATTTAAAGTCAGTCCTAGATAAAGGCTCATCCAAAGCTAAAGATAGGGCATCAAAAACTATCTCTGAAATAAACGAATTAATGGGATTAAATTTTGACTGATATAACTGCAATATACAACGGTAAAAAAATTTCGCAAATACCTGAAGATTTATTTATACCACCAGAATATCTGAGAATAATTTTAGAAGAGTTTGAGGGACCAATGGATCTCTTATTATATCTTATAAAAAAACAAAATATTGATATTACCGATTTACCTATATTTCCAATCACTGAGCAATACATGAGATATATATCAATAATGGAAGAAATGCATTTTGAGCTTGCATCTGATTATCTCGTAATGGCATCTACGCTCACAGAGATAAAGTCGAAATTATTACTGCCGACTGAGGCAGAGGACGAAGAAGAGGATGATCCAAGAGCAAATCTTATAAAAAGATTATTAGAGTATCAAAAGTATAAAAATGCATCAGAAAAACTAGAAACTCTTCCCAGAAACTTCAGAGATTTTTATGTTGTTTCAAATGCAGTTGATTCGAAAGAATCAAAAATTATAGAAACTCCTGATATCAAAATAGATCAGCTAAAGGTAGCATTTCTTGAAGTTCTAAAAAGAGCTGAGATATTTTCTACTCATAATATTCAATCAGAAACATTGTCAGTAAGAGAGAGAATGTCATTGATATTATCTGTTCTGAAGAAAGGTGATAATGTACAATTTGAAAAACTTTTTAACTTAGAAGAGGGAAGATTGGGCGTGATTGTTACCTTTCTAGCCATACTAGAATTAGTTAAAGAATCTTTGATCGATATTATTCAAAATGAATCAATGTCTAGAGTATATATTGGTTTAAAATCATGAATCACACTTTGGAAAATATAATTGAATGCCTACTTTTAATAAGCGACGAACCTTTATCTGTTAATCAGATACTTAAAATATTGGATGATAAAACAGTTACCAAAAAGAACATTGAATCATCTATCTCTAACCTTAATAAAATATTTGAAAATAGAGCCATTCACATAAGTCATGTTGCGAGTGGCTACCGATTTCAAGCTAAACCAGGTTTAGAAAACTATATTTCCAAGCTAAAAGATAAAGGAACTAATAAGTTCTCAAAAGCTTTTTTGGAGACAATTTCGATAATTGCCTACAAACAGCCTGTAACAAGAGGTGATATTGAGGACATCAGGGGTATATCTGTCAATGCTAATATAATTAGGACTTTACTTGAGTTAGAGTGGATCAAAGTGGTTGGGCAAAGGGACACTCCAGGTAAACCTGAACTCTTTGCGACTACTTCAAAATTTTTAGATTACTTTGATAAAAATACTTTATCTGATTTACCAGAGATTTCGGACGTGGAGACTTTGTAGCTATTCATTGAGCCGTGGCATCAGCATCACAAGATTGCAAGGCTTTGTATCACTATTCAGTTGGTGAGAAATAATTTCTTTCCATGCTGTAACACATGCATCTACTGATCCAGGCAATACAAAGATGAATGTTTTATTAGCAACACCTGCTAAAGCTCTAGTTTGAAGTGAGGATGTTTTTATTTTTTCAAAAGAAAGATGTCTAAATATCTCTCCAAAACCATCAATAGTTTTATCCATCAGAGGAATCACAGCTTCTGGCGTCCCATCGGAGCCTGTAATTCCTGTGCCACCACTAAGTACAACAACGTCAATTTCTCTATCGACTATAAAATCCGACACAGCCTTACGAATTTGATAGATGTTGTCTTTAACGATGATTTTATCTTTTACAACATGACCATCGGTTTCTATAAGTTGTTTTAGTTTTTTCCCAGACTTATCCGTATCATCTGTTCTTGTATCAGATACAATAAGTATAGTTATATTAAGTTTTTTCATTATTTATTAATATAATCAATTATATATAAGATGTATAGAGTACAAAAATTACTTTCAAAAATTGGATTTTGCTCAAGAAGAACAGCTGAGCAACTCATCAAGGCAGGCCATATAAAGATTAATGAAAAATTAGTCACCATCGGAGACAAATGGTCTGATGGCGATGTTGTCAAAGTTAAAGATGTTATTGTCGATGTTACTCTAGCATTTGAGCAAAAAATTGAAATCATTAAATATTGAATCACTTATACAAAACTGAGTATAGTCTTTTTTTGATGAATAATTGATAAAAGAGTTCATATTTTCAGTTGTTAAAACAAAATTTTTAATGCCATCTGCAAAAAAAGTCATTTCTAGATTTTTTGCCTTTTCAAAACTATCTTGATCAATATTCAAAAAATCATAGTTTATATTATTGTCTAAACAAGATGAAAATGAAAAAATAATGATTAAAAACTTTTTCAAAACCGTACATTGACTGTTTCCGAATACCAACAACTAATTTTATAAGTTTTAGAATCAGGATTAGCAATATTATCCCTCCATAAACTTTTAGTAGGTACTCTTTTATTATACTCTGATATTAATTTATTGGCTTCTTTTTCTGAAGACTTATCAATGCTCTTTGCTCGTTTAAATTTATCAATTGCTGCCCAATACCCAGCTTTTTTTGATGCCGGATCATTTCCACATTTTGAGGCTGTTTGGGCATATAATTTTCCAATCAAAATATACGGATCTCCCCAATTTTTTCTAAAATTTAATGCTTTAAGAGCATAAGATCTAGCGTTTGAGTAACTGCCAACAAGTGCAGAAGCAGCTGCAGTATAATATGCATATTTTGATTTTTTTATATTATCAGATTGCTCA
>CAJWPJ010000004.1 GCA_913045115.1 uncultured Gammaproteobacteria bacterium
TTTCTCAGACAATAAATTCTAAATTATTGAATCAATTGGTACCTGAAAACTTGAGAGATGTAGACGGACATTGGTATGGCTTATCCATAAGATCAAGAGTAATCATGTACAACCCAACTGCAGTCAACCCTGAAGAGATTATGAAATATGAAAATTTAGCTGATGATAGACTTGCTGGCCGTGTGTGTATCAGGTCATCGAGTAATATTTATAATCAATCATTACTTGCATCACTCATATATCATAATGGAGAAGAAGCAGCTTTAAATTGGGCTAAAGGCGTTGTAAAAAATTTCTCTAGAGAACCCAAAGGTAATGATAGAGGACAAATGACGGCCGTTGTTCTTGGAAAGTGCGATGTAACTATCGCTAATACATATTACTTAGGTAAATGGATTTCATCAAAAAAAGAATCTGAAAAGGAATATGCAAAACAAATAAAAGTGCTATTTCCAAATCAAGATGATAGGGGTTCGCATATAAATATAAGTGGAGCATTTGTAACAAAAAATGCAAAAAACAAAACTAATGCAATAAAACTAATAGAATTTCTTGCGAGTGATCAAGCTCAAGAGATTTATGCAAGACAAAATCATGAGTATCCTATCAGACAAGACATAGAAGTATCTGAAATTGTGAAGTCATGGGGATATCCGTTTAAGATGGATAAGATGAATCTAACGAACCTTGGTAAGCTTAATGAAAGGGCTGGAAGGATTTTCGATATAGCAGGTTGGAAATAACTCATCTTGTCACATAAAGTTGATACTTTAAATAACTCACTCACTCTTCTATTTGTATTAATATTCTTAGTCCCAATTATTTTTATTTTTGTAAATATATTTTCTGATTCTTCAGATATATGGTTGCATATACAAACCTACCTGCTTGAAGACTATGTTTTGAACTCTCTGATAATTGTCTTTTTTGTGGCAATATTCAGTGTAGTTATTGGTACGTCTTTAGCATGGATTGTCAGCATGTATGAATTCCCTGGAGCAAATATATTTAGATGGCTTCTAATACTGCCTATGGCTATCCCTACTTATGTGAATGGTTATATATATTCAGGCTTGAATGAGACTTCTGGAATACTTTTCAACTTTATGGATTATTACTTTGGGTTAGGCCCATATATGTATAATTTATATGACCTACAGAATATCTATGGTGCGATTTTCGTAATGACGATAAGCCTATACCCCTATGTGTACTTGCTTTGCTTGCCTGCATTTTCTAATCATTCTTATAGTGTATTTGAAGTTGGAAAATCTCTTGGGTTAAATAGATACCAAAGATTGACTATGATAGGTTTGCCTATAGTGAGACCTGCAGTAGTAGCAGGTGTTAGTTTTGTTATCATGGAAACATTAGCAGAGTATGCCACTATGGAGTATTTTGGAGTATCAACTTTTGCAACTGGTATATTTAGAGCATGGTTTGTCCTAGGTGATGAGGTTAGCTCATTTAGATTATCTTCAATGTTATTAACGCTTGTATTTTTCCTAGTTTATTTCGAGGAAATCTCTCGTGGTAAGAGAAAATTCAATAACCCAACAAGCAAGATTTACGAGAGAAAAAAAGAAGTTCCTAAGAGTAAAACTCAGTTAGTTGCTTTATGTTGTATAGTAGTTTTTTTCGGATCGATATTACAATTTTTACAAATCTTTTATTGGATATCTTACTCATTAGATAAAGTAAATATCTTATTCATTCTTGAACTTATATCGTCAAGTGCAAGCATTGCCTTTATAGGGGCAGTAATTATTGTCTTGTTTACACTCAACATAGCATTCTTATCAAGGATGACAAAAAATTTACTTACAAGATTATCTGTAAAAATATTTTCTCTTGGTTATGCTATCCCAGGTGTTGTTTTAGCTGTAGGAGTAATTACACCCACCGCATATATGGAAAATGTCCTGCATAATGTACTAAACTATCCACCTGAAAATGTTTTATCTGGTACATTTATTCTATTATTAATATCTTATCTAGTTCGTTTCTCAACTATTTCGATCAAGACTATAGACTCAGGTTTAAATAAGATATCACGTAGTTATGATCTTCTGGCTTCAAGTTTCGGATATTCGAAGCTACAGACACTGATTAAGATACATCTTCCTATACTTCTTCCAACAATAACATCTGCAACAATACTTCTGTTCGTGGACATAGTAAAAGAGCTCCCTATGACGTTGATATTAAGACCCTTTAACTTTAATACACTACCAATCCATTTATATGAACTAGCAGAGGCTGAAAATTTATCTTCAATTGGAATGCCAGGTCTTATTTTAATAATAATTTGTCTAATTCCAGTTATAATACTTTCTAAAGGTATTATGAAGAATGTCAGGCATTAAGCTTAAATTAGAAAAAGTAAACATTACTCTAGATTCCAAAGTGGTACTTGATGATGTTAATCTTGAAATCAATGACGGTGACATCGTATCACTCATGGGATCAAGTGCTTCGGGGAAAACATCTCTTATTAGATCAATTGCTGGATTTCATCATATCACTTCAGGCTCAATCTATATTGATGAACAAATTGTGGATAATTCGGTAAAAAGAAAAGATGTATCAATGCGTAATGTTGGCGTCATATTTCAAGATCTTGCATTATTTCCCCACCTAACAGTCAGAGAAAATATTTGCTTTGGTCTTAGTGCTATGTCAAATAAACAACAATCGGATAGAGTAGAAAAACTGGAAGAGATTTTAGATATAGTAGATATAAAAGATCGTTATCCAGATCAAATATCAGGTGGTCAACAGCAAAGAGTCGCTATAGCAAGAGCTATCTCACCTGGTCCTAAATTACTATTGCTAGATGAACCATTCAGCGCGCTTGATTATGAGTTGAAAGATGGGTTAATGAATGATATCAAAAATCTTATAAAATCAGAGAATATTACAGCGATACTAATCACACACAGCGCAGAAGAGGCATTCAAAATGTCAGATAAAATTGCCTTTATAAGTGAAAATACAATAATGCAGTATGCTGATCCATATGATTTGTACCATAAGCCCATAACTAGAGAAATTGCTAATTTTTTTGGTATCTCAAGTTATATAAAGGCTACCGTTAAGGACTCAAGTCATCTCACATCCATCCTTGGAGATTTTGTTGCAAGTACTGAAGGATACAAACCTGGTGATGAAGTGCGCATGTTAGTTCGCCCAGACGATATTATACATGATGACTATGCGATGGCTTCTGCAAAAGTAATAGAAAAAACTTTTCGAGGTTCAGATTTTTTATATAGATTAGAATTAAAGGATAAACAAACAGTATATTGTTATGCACCTAGTCATCATAATCATAGCTTAAATGAAGTGATAGGTGTAAAGCTTGATCTAGATCATCTAATTGTTTTTAAAGATTAGGTTATATTCCTTAATTCTCTTCTTAAAATCTTTCCAACATTTGTTTTGGGAAGATCCTCTATAAAAACAATCCTTTTAGGAACTTTATACTCAGTCAGTCCCTTCTTACAAAAAGATATTATATCTGAAGACGAAAGATTTTTATTTTTTGTTACAACAAATGCCTTGATATACTCACCTCTATTTTTATCATCTACTCCGATTACTCCTGCTTCAAGAATATCAGGATGTGTAGCTAGATAATCCTCAAGCTCGTTAGGGTAAACATTATAACCTGATGATATTATCATATCTTTCTTTCTATCTACGATTTTGATATAACCTTTATCGTTCATTGTAGCGATATCTCCTGTTTTAAAAAAATCATCCTTTGTAAAATATTTATTTTTTTCATCTTGAACTTTCCAATATCCTGACATGACTTGTGGACCCTGAACGCATAGCTCACCAGGTTGGTTTCTCTCAACTGGATTACCATCATCATCAATTATTTTAATTTTAGTTGATTGAACGGGTAAGCCAATGGATCCATTAAATGTATCGTTAATTCTATTAATAGAGACTACTGGCGATGTCTCAGTTAGGCCATATCCTTGTGTAATATTAGTACCTGTAACTTCTTTCCAATTATGAGCTGTATCGCTTAATACTGCCATACCTCCACCTACTGAAAATTTAAAGCTTGAAAAGTCTAAATCTCTAAATCTTTTGCTTGTTAGAAGAAGATTAAATAATGTATTCACGGCAGTTATTACTGTGAATTTTTTTTTACTAAGTACATTGATAAAAGACTCTAGATCTCTCGGGTTTGGTATTAAAACATTCTCTGATCCAATCTTCAGAAACGTAAGACAATTAACTGTAAATGAAAAAATGTGAAATAAAGGTAAAGCTGTGACAATAATTTCCTGGCCCTGCTCTACATGTGGTTCAATCCAATTCGAGACTTGTTGAACATTGCTCAAAAGATTCCTATGTGTAAGTATTGCGGCTTTGGATTTTCCAGTTGTCCCACCTGTATACTGAAGAAGCGCTATATCATTCTCATCAATTAAAACATCTTCTAATGAAAAGTTATTAGACACTATATCTTTGAAAAAAATTAGGTTGTTTTCTTTTTTAATATTTACAGTCTGTTTCTTGTAGAACATTACAATCGGAATTACTATTCTCATAATCGGACTTAGAAGGTCGGTTAGTTTACAAACGATGATTTTTTTTAGATTTGAATCAGGTATACATGGTTTAAGTTCATCATAGAATTTATCTAATACAAAAATATACTCTGCCTCAGAATCCACGAGGATGTCTTGAATTTCTCGTGTTTTATACATTGGGTTAATATTTATAACTGTAGCACCACAGTAATAAGAACCAAACAGTGCTATGGGATATGTCAGTAAGTTTGGAAGCATTATGGCAATTTTAGTGTTTTTACTTACACCTAAATATTGAAGATAAGCAGCTATTCTCTTGGATAATAAGCTGGTCATTTTATAATCTATTGATGTATTAAGTGAGTAAAATGCTGTTTTTGATGAAAATTTGTGCACAGCAGACTCTAGTAAATCAGTTACAGTGCTGTCATCTAAAGTGCCCACTTCACTACTTAAACGATTAGGATATTCCTCTGTCCAACTATTACTCATGAATAATATTGTATCATCTAATATATTTCTAAATTAGTAATTGTAAAAAACAAAGCCTCTTAAATAAGAGGCTTTGAAACTTTAAGAGTGAGTGATAGTAGGGTTACATTCCCATGCCGCCCATGCCGCCCATGCCGCCCATGCCGCCCATGCCGCCCATATCAGGCATAGATGGAGCTGCTTGGTCATGTTCATCGTCTTTTGCTAGCTCGGTTACCATAGCTTCAGTAGTAATCATTAGACCAGCAATAGATGCCGCATTTTGCAGTGCAGTTCTTGTTACCTTAGTAGGATCTAGTATACCCATCTTGAGCATGTCACCAAATTCACCTGTAGATGCATTGTAACCAAAAGAGTCTTTACCTTCCTCTACTTTGGCGAGAATCACAGATCCCTCTTCACCAGCATTGGTTACTATCTGTTTCAGTGGTTCTTGCATAGCTTGTCTAGCAATTGCAATACCTTGAGTTTGGTCAGAGTTGTCTCCTTCAAGTTTTTCGAGCGCTTGTCTTGCTCTTAGCATGGCAACGCCTCCACCAGCAACAACGCCTTCCTCAACAGCAGCCCTGGTTGCATGAAGTGCGTCTTCAACTCGAGCTTTTTTCTCTTTCATCTCGACTTCAGTAGCTGCACCAACTTTAATCACCGCAACACCGCCTGCTAATTTAGCAACACGCTCTTGCATTTTTTCTTTATCATAATCTGATGTAGCCTCTTCAATTTGGGAGCGTATTTGTGATACACGACCTTCAATAGCACTTTTATCGCCGCCGCCATCAATGATAGTTGTATTTTCTTTGTTGACTGTAACTTTTTTTGCTGTACCTAAGTCTTTTAGTTCAGCTTTCTCGAGACTCAGTCCAACTTCTTCAGATATTACTGTTCCGCCAGTTAGAATTGCGATGTCCTCTAACATTGCTTTACGTCTATCCCCAAAACCAGGAGCTTTAACAGCAACAACTTTTACAACACCTCTAATACTGTTTACAACCAATGTAGCTAATGCTTCACCCTCAACATCCTCAGCTATTATTAAAAGTGGTTTGCTTGCTTTAGCAACTCCCTCTAGAACAGGTAGCATGTCTTTTATGTTTGTAATTTTTTTGTCAAAAAGTAAGACATATGGATCATCTAGTTCAGCGGTCATTGTTTGTTGATTAGTTGCAAAATATGGAGATAAGTACCCTCTATCAAATTGCATTCCCTCAACAACATCGAGCTCATTATCAAGTGATTGTCCTTCTTCAACAGTAATGACTCCCTCTTTTCCTACTTTATCCATAGCTTCAGCTATTATTGATCCGATATCTTTATCAGAATTTGCCGAGATAGTGCCAACTTGCTCTATCGCATTTTGATCAGTGCAAGGTTTTGACATTTTTTGTAGTGCATCTACAGAAACAGATACCGCTTGGTCGATTCCTCTTTTCAAGTCCATTGGGTTCATTCCTGCAGCAACACATTTTAGTCCTTCTCTTAAAATAGATTGCGCAACTACCGTAGCAGTCGTAGTTCCATCTCCGGCTATGTCTGATGTTTGTGATGCAACTTCTTTAACCATTTGAGCGCCCATATTTTCGAACTTGTCTTTAAGCTCAATTTCTTTTGCAACCGAAACACCATCTTTAGTAACTGTTGGTGCTCCAAATGACTTGTCTAAAACAACATTTCTTCCTTTTGGCCCTAGTGTTGTCTTGACTGCATTCGCTAAAATGTTTACACCATTGGCTAATTTTTTTCTGGCATTATCACCAAATTTTACTTCTTTTGCTGTCATTTTAAGTTTCCTCGACTATTAGTTAGTTATAATTGCAGTGATGTCATCTTCTCTCATTACAAGCATTTCTTCACCATCAATAGTTATTTCTGTACCAGAGTATTTACCAAATAAAATCTGATCGCCTTCTTTGACGTCTAAAGGCCTGATGTCACCATTTTCAAGTATTTTGCCTTTTCCTACTGCAACAATCTCACCTTTTATTGGTTTTTCAGTTGCGCTATCTGGAATAACAATCCCACCAGGTGATGTTTTTTCTTCTTCTTTTCTTCTTACAATTACACGATCATGCAATGGTCTTATATTCATTGATTTACCTCACTTTCTTTTTAAGTTAGCACTCTAACTCTTAGACTGCTAATGATATGGACTTTATGAATAATTTCAAGAAGTTATCTACCAAAAATTAGTCATCATCACGGTAATTACCTTCAATAACATTATTTTTTTTAACTTTTGCGCCATATTTATGGTCAAAAAAGCTAGTTAGTCTTGGTTTAAAGAATGGTAGTAAGATAATTAATCCCGAGATATCTGTGAGGTATCCAGGAATAATTAGTAAAACACCAGCTATGATTGAGTAAATATTAGAGGTGTATTCTGTATAAATATCCTGAAAGTTGCCGAAATTAAAAACACTGAGCCCGATGCTTCTTAATTTTTGTTTAATTAAGTAGTAACCTAAAAGAGCAGTGATAAAAATACTTAATATAACTGACAAACTTCCCATCAATGATCCAACTTCTATAAATAGGGTTAGTTCGATAATGGGTAAAGCAACTAGAACATATTTTGATAACTTCATAAACATAATTATATGGCAAAAAAATATATAATTGTCCAAACACATTCAAATAAGAATGAAATCTCTAGGGAAATCTCTAGAGTATTGATTGAAAAAAAGATGGTGGCATGTGTGAATGTATACCCAGCTGCTTCGAGTATTTTTCGATACAAAAATACAATAGTTGAGGAAAATGAATACCTACAACAAGCCAAGACAACATCAGATAAGTTTCTCGATATTAAGACTGTCATTGAACAATTGCATAACTATGAAACCCCTGAAATAATACTCATAGTAATATTAGATGGGAACGCAGATCACTTAACATGGATAAATAATGAAATTAACTAGAATATTCATAAGTAACTTTTTGTTCTTTTTATTTGCTGTGTCCGCAAAAAGTGGATTTACTGTCGAGTTGCCAGATAAACAACCAGAGTTTCTATCACCTGATGAGGCGTTCATTATGTCTCATGAACTTATAAATGATAAGCATGTTAGGGTAAGTTGGAAAATACAGCCAGGATATTATTTGTATATGGGTATGTTTGAGTTTGAATCCTTGAACGAAGACAACAAGATTAACAGAATAGAGATGCCTGACGGAAAGAAAAAAACTGATGAATTTTTTGGTGATGTTGATATCTATTACTTTTCAACAAGTGCGGATATTTTTTTAGAAAGTAGTATAACTGAAACTGCAGACTTCAAAATAAAATATCAGGGTTGTGCAGATGCAGGTTTATGTTATCCACCAGTTTTCAAAAAAATATCTCTAAAAAAAAAGTCATTAACAACTAGCCTTCATAAAACATCGCTATTTGATAATCAAACTGCAATGAGTGAGTCTCTTACCATGAACTCATTATTTTATAATACATTTATCTTCTACTTGGCTGGATTATTATTAGCTTTTACTCCATGTGTTCTTCCTATGGTTCCAATCTTAACAGGCATAATAGCTGGACGAGGAAATGTTTCACAGAAAAAATCTCTACTGCTTTCTTGCATATATGTTTTTAGTATGTCTTTAACATATGCATTCGCAGGTATAATTGTGGCGACATCAGGTACAAATATACAGGCAAGTCTCCAAAGTCCATACGTTATAGGATCTATATCATTATTATTCTTTCTCTTTGCGCTAGCTATGTTTAAGTTTTTCAACATCCAAATGCCGAAATCTATCCAAACTTTACTTACAAATGCAAGTAATAAACAAAAATCAGGTGGTTTAAAAGATGTTGCAATTATGGGAGTACTGTCTGCACTAATAGTTGGCCCCTGTGTGACAGCTCCATTAATAGGGGCCCTTATATACATTGCTAGTACAGGAGACGTCCTAGTCGGTGGCTTGGCGCTTTTTGCTCTTGGTATTGGAATGGGCACACCATTAATTGCACTTGGTTCTACAACAACAAAATTGATATCAAAGATAGGTCCATACTTAGAGCTTGTAAATTATTTTTTTGGAGTGCTCTTTGTAATAGTATCGTTGTGGTTACTCGAAAGAATTCTGTCTATACAAGTTGCGGCTTACCTTTGGGCAATAGCGGCGATAATATCAGTTGTAGTTTTAATAAAAGCGTCCAAGATATTAAAAAATTTATCATCCAGAATCATTATATTTGTATTGTCCTCCCTATCATTTGTTTATGTTGGTTTACAAATATATGGCGTCAAAAATAATAGCTATTATGATCCGATAACGAGTTTCATCCAAAATGAGGAAATCATAAATTTTGTAACTGTCAACAATACAAAAAACTTGTACGATGAGATAAACAACAGCAGCAAACCTGTAATGGTAGATTTATATGCAGACTGGTGTGTTGCATGTAAAGAACTTGAAAAATATACATTTAGCGATAGGAAGGTAAGTGAGAAACTTAATGAGTTAAAGCTGATTAAATTTGATATTACAAACACTACAGATGAGCATTCAAAGTATTTGCAAAATATGATGATATTTGGTCCGCCAGCATTATTTTTTTATGATGGTAATGGCAAGGAAATCACTGAGGCAAGAGTTGTTGGTTTCGTGGATAGCGAAAATTTCTTAGAAATACTTAAATTAATAAAAAGATAAAATAAGACTTCTATTTTCTCTAAAGTTCATATAAAATCACTCAAAATTACTTAAGTTCCTTTAAAATGAATATATTAGTACTGAATGGGCCAAATTTAAACTTATTAGGTAGTCGTGAACCTGAGGTTTATGGAACAGACACACTTGAGGATATAGAGAAAAACCTTAATTCAATTGCTAAAGAACATAATGTAAATATTAATTTTTATCAATCAAATTCAGAAAATGAGCTAATAAACAAACTTCACGCTGCGAAAGTGGAAAAAATAGATGCCATAATCATTAATCCTGGAGCCTTTACACACACTAGTATTGCACTTAGAGACGCCTTCTTAGGAGTAAATATTCCGTTCATAGAAGTTCATATCTCAAATATCTATAAACGTGAGGAATTTCGAAAAAAGTCTTTCTTATCAGATATAAGCGAAGGTTTAATAACCGGGCTTGGTGTGCACGGATATGAATTTGCGCTGCTATCAATTATAAAACGAGGTTAATTATGGATTTAAGAAAAATAAAAAAACTAATGGAACTCTTAGAGGAGAGTGGTATTGCTGAAATTGAGGTCAAGGAAGGTGAAGAATCAATAAAACTATCGAGAAATGTAACCACTACAAGTATGCCAGTTCAACAAATGATTCAACAGCCCATGCCAACTGGTCAAGCTCCTGCAATATCAGCTCCGAGTGAAACACCAAAAGCTCTAGAGAATCCTAAAGTCGAAAAAAAGAACACAATTAATTCGCCAATGGTTGGTACCTTCTATGCCTCATCATCACCAGAAGCAAAACCATTCGTGACTGTCGGTCAATCTGTGAAAAAAGGTGATACGTTGTGTATTTTAGAGGCCATGAAGATGATGAATCAGGTTCAAGCAGAATCTGATGGAAAGATTACTGAAATACTCGTTGATAATGCTGAACCAGTCGAATTTGATCAACCATTATTTGTAATAGAATGATAAGCAAAGTTTTAATCGCTAACAGAGGGGAAATTGCACTCAGAGTCATGAGGGCATGCAAGAAACTAGGTATAAAAACTGTTGCCGTTCACTCAACAGCCGACAGACAACTCGCGCATGTGAAACTTGCGGATGAATCAGTATGTATTGGAGGACCTAATCCCAAAGAAAGTTATCTAAATATGCCGTCAATTATCAGCGCAGCAGAATTAACTAATGCTGATGCAATTCACCCGGGCTATGGATTCTTATCGGAGTCGGAAATGTTTGCTGAAATTATTGAAACAAATAAGTTCAAGTTTATTGGGCCTACAAGCAAAGTTCTTAACAAGATGGGGGATAAAATTAAGGCAAAGAAGGCAATGAAAGATTTTGGTGTTCCATGCATACCTGGATATGACGGTGTCCTTCCCGAACAGCCAAATAAAGAGATGTTAAAAAAAATTGATGAAATAGGCTACCCAATAATGCTTAAAGCAATACACGGTGGTGGTGGAAGAGGAATGATGATTGTAGAAAAAAAATCAGAACTCGCTAATAGTATGAATTTAGTAAGAACAGAGGCAAAAAATGCATTTGGAAATGGAGATTTATACTTTGAAAAATATTTTGACAATCCTCGACATATCGAAATTCAAATAATGAGCGATGAACACGGAAATGCTGTTCATTTTGGAGAGAGAGATTGTTCAATGCAGCGTAGGAACCAAAAAATAATTGAAGAAACTCAAGCATGCGGCATAAAAAGAGAGGAAATAGATAGGATTGGGTCTATTTGCTCAGAGGCTTGTGTGAAACTAGGTTATACAGGGGCAGGAACTTTTGAATTTTTGTATCAGGACGGGCAATTCAGTTTTATAGAGATGAATACGAGGATTCAAGTTGAACATCCAGTCACTGAGCTTGTGACTAATACAGATTTAATAGCAGAGCAAATAAGTGTTGCATCTGGTGAGAAATTGAGCATGAGACAAAAAGATATCACTTTAGAGGGCCATGCAATTGAATGTAGAATAAATGCAGAGGATCCAAAAACATTTATACCCTCACCTGGAAAGATAGATACATTCCATGCGCCAGGAGGGCCTGGGGTAAGAATTGACACGCATGTCTATAGTGGATATTCTGTGCCTCCATATTATGACTCACTGCTTGCTAAATTGATTACGTATGATAAGTCGAGAGAACTGGCTATAGAAAAAATGTATCAGGCTTTAAGCGAAACTGTTGTCCAAGGTGTCAAAACAAATATTGATTTACACAAAAAGTTACTCAGAACAGATTTCTTTGCCTCAGGCAAGTACTCTATCAATACCCTTACTCAATATATAAAAAATAATTAGTTTTTCAACAAATAGTCTTTATCAATAGCCCCTTTGATTGTAATATATCTCAATCAGGGGTAGCCAATTTTCGAAATTTATAATGAGTAAGAACAAGACCGTAAAAAATTTATCAAATAGTAGTTTAAGTGCTGTAGTTAAAAAGGAAGCAAAATTATTCATCAAAAATATGAATGGCAATGGAAGTAAATCTAATATGCATAGTCTATTTTTAAATGATACGGAACGCACTCTCATAGATACTGTACTAGAAATATGCAGGGGTAACGTTACAAAGTCTGCAGATTTTCTTGGAATAAGCCGTGGTACGCTTATAAAAAGGATAAAAGATTATAATTTAAAAATTAAATGAAAAAAATCGCCCTAATAAGCGTGTCTGACAAAACGAATGTAGACACACTTGCATCAGAATTGATTTCAAGGGGTTATAATATTATATCGACGGGTGGGACAGCTAAATTCCTGATCAGCAAAGGTATAAAAATTATACCAATATCAGACTTTACAAACTTTGATGAGATACTTGAAGGAAGAGTAAAAACACTTCATCCTATTATCCACGCAGGGATTCTAGCGAAATCAAAAAAAGATATAGATAATCTCAATGATAAAAAATACTCGTTGATTGATATCGTAGTGGTAAACTTATATCCATTTGAGAAGACCATATCTAAAAGGAGTTGTAGCTTTAATAACGCTATTGAAAATATTGATATAGGCGGCCCGACCCTACTAAGAGCATCTGCAAAAAATCATCAACGAGTAACTGTATTGACTGACCCATCAGATTATGATCATGTTCTTGAAGAACTGGATAAAAATGGAAAAGTGAAATCATCTACAAGGCTAAAATTAGCAGCTAAAGTTTTTTCTAAAGTATCTAAATATGATTCTGTAATATCCTCATATTTGAGCACGAAGTTGACTGATCCAAAAGAATTTATGCAGGAGAAAATACTTATAGAAGCACATGAACTAGATAAGCTGAGATATGGAGAAAATCCTCATCAAAAATCAAAATTATATAAAATTATCAATCCTTCATTGACTGAATTTGATTATAACCAATTATCAGGGAAAGCTCTTTCCTTTAATAACCTTGTAGATACTGAGAGTGCATATTCATGCGTAGAACAGTTTAGTAAACCCTCTTGTGTGATTGTAAAACATGCAAACCCTTGTGGTGCTGCGAGTTCAAATAATTTGAATCAAGCCTATGACTATGCTTATAAAACAGATCCAACTTCTGCATTTGGAGGGATAATTGTTTTTAATAAAAAATTAAACTCAGAACTCTTAAAGAAAATTATCAAAAGGCAGTTCGTTGAAGTTATTGCTGCTCCATATTTTGATAAAAAATGTCTTGAGATCATTAAGGAAAAACCGAATATAAGAATGCTTGAAATTAAACTGAAAAATAAAGGTGACTTAATCTATGAATCAAAACTACTAAGAGATAAATTATTAATACAAGAGAAAGATGAGAAAGTAATTACAAAAAAATCATTACTAGTTATGACGAAGAAGAAGCCAACATCGAAACAACTAGATGATATGATCTTTGCTTTCAAAATATCAAGATATGTAAAGTCGAATTCTATTGTTTTTGTAAAAAATAATAAAACTCTTGCCATAGGGGCAGGACAGATGAGTAGAATTGATTCAACAAATATAGCTTTCAATAAGGCAAAAAAAGAGAAAATTTCGCTTAGTGGATCCGTTATGGCATCAGAAGCATTCTTCCCATTTAGAGACAATGTTGATTTAGCAAAAAAAATCGGGGTCTCTGCCATTATACAACCAGGAGGTTCCATAAACGATGAGAAAATAATTGATGTCGCAAATAAACATAAACTAGCAATGTGTTTTTCTCGCACAAGAGTATTTAAGCACTAATGGGTTTGAAAATATTAATTATTGGTTCGGGTGGAAGAGAACATGCATTAGCATGGTTGATATCAAAATCTAAGCGTGAAATTGATAAGATTTTTGTGATGCCAGGTAACGCCGGTACATTAACAGAAAAAAATGTATTTAATATTGATTGTGATATTAGCAATAAGAATGATGTATTAGATTTTGCTCTTGAAAATAAAATTGATCTAACGATTGTTGGCCCTGAGGTTCCTTTAGTAGATGGTATAAGTGATTTGTTTGAAGATAATGACCTTAATATTTTTGGTCCCAAAAAATATTTTTCTCAACTTGAGGGGTCTAAAGCATTTTCTAAAAAGTTTATGAAAGATAACAAACTCCCTACTGCAGATTATGAAGAATTTGAAGATGCTGAAAAAGCAGTTGATTACCTTGACTCTAAAAAGCCGCCTTTTGTTGTTAAGTATGACGGATTAGCCGCTGGCAAAGGAGTTGATATATGCGAAAGTATTGAAGATGCGAAATTGTCTATCTCAAATTTGCTTAAACCTGATGAGAAGATAATTATTGAGGATTTTATTAAAGGAATAGAGCTTTCATCAATATATATTTGTAATCCGAATGCCTCAAAAAAAACTCTTGGGCTTCCTTGGATAAAAGATTATAAATCTCGTGATGAGTATAATGCCGGTCCTAATACCGGAGGTATGGGGGCAGTTACCCACCCTTATTGCTCATTTAAAAAAAATGATATCTATGCACTCAATACTGAAATAGAAAAGATTCTCATAAAGACAATTGTTTCAATAAATAGTAGCTCTGGTAATAAGAGTAACTATAATGGTTTTTTGTATTTAGGATTAATGATATCTGTAGAGGATAATAAACCATATTTATTAGAATATAATTGCAGAATGGGAGACCCAGAAACTCAGAGCCTCATGATGTATTTATATAAAAATGACGTTGATTTTCTAGATCTTATTGGTTTTGATAATTCAAAATATCCTGATAACTTTAATCTGACATTCATAGACGATAAAGAATTTTCAGGGTATTGTTGCACAATTGTACTAGCAGCAGATGGATATCCGGTAAGCCCGAAGAAAGATTTTTATATAGACTTATCTGGAATTGATGAAAAACCAAATTTAAAAATTTTTCATGCTGGAACAAAAATTAGTAATGGAGCAGTTAGAGTCACTGGTGGTAGGATATTATCCATAAATACATGTTGTGATCGTAAACAGGATGCAATTGATCTAGCTTATGAAAACATTCGAAAAATAAAAGCTTACACAGATCCAAAATTGGAAGATGAGGACTCGTCATTAATATTTTTTAGAACAGACATTGGTTCTTAATTACAAGGTCTGACACTTGTTACAGAAAAACGATGATCTTCCTGATATTTTTATATTACTTATCAAGTTTTTTTTATGAATAGGACAATATTTTTTTTGATAAACTAACAGCTCTTGAGAAAAATATCCTGGTTTACCCTCTGCATTTACAAAATCTTTGATAGTTGATCCGCCCATAGATATAGCTCTTGATAAAACTAATTGAATATTTTTTATCAGCTTCTTATACTGAGATTTTGTAACTTCATTAGCAAACGTGCCGGGGTGTATCTTAGATAAAAACAAAGCCTCTGTAGCATAAATATTACCTATACCAACGACAATCTTCTGATTCATAATTAGTTCTTTTACTGAACATTTCCTCTTACTAGAAATATTGATTAAATATTCGATATTAAAACTTGCTGATGTAGGTTCAGGGCCTAAGTTTTTTAATAAAAACATATTACTCAATTTTTTGGTTATATGGATAGATCCAAATTTTCTTACATCGTTATAGATGAGAAGAAATTTATCAAAATACAATAGAAGATGATCATGTTTTTGCTTCTTATACTTGCCAACTTCTTTAAATGAAACTATACCTGTCATACCCAAATGAATTACAATGGTGAGTATAGAATCATTGAATTGAAGTAAAATGTATTTTCCCCTTCTAGTGACTTTTTGTATGGTTTGACCTTTAATACCTCTAATGCCTTTAGAGTTGATTGGCCACCTTAGTTTTGCATTTAAAACCTTAGTATTTATAACCTTTTTGTTAAGTATTTTCTCTGACAAATAATTCTTAACGGTCTCAACTTCTGGTAATTCAGGCATAATGATTTGATATAGTGTAAATTCTTGTTAATATAATAGCTTATTGGAAACTAAAATGATTGAAATATTCATAAACGGAATTATACCACTTACTACTCTCGGATACGTGATCTACACTCTAGCAGTTACACACATCACAATTGTCGCTATCACGCTATATTTGCACAGAGGGGTCTGTCATTCTGCGATTGATATTCATCCAATACTCTCACATTTTTTCAGATTTTGGTTATGGATAACTACATCAATGAGAACTGCAGATTGGGTTGCTATCCATAGAAAGCATCATGCCAAAGTTGAAACAGAGCATGATCCACACAGTCCTGCATTTTTTGGCATTAACAAAGTTTTATTTCAAGGTGCGGATCTTTATCACATGGAAAAAAATAACAAAGAAACAATTGAGAAATATTCCCAAAATTGCCCGACTGATTGGATAGAGGAAAAAGTATATACTGGAAGAAATAATTTAGGAATATTAATTCTATTCATATTAAACATAATTCTATTCGGGACAGTTGGAATAATAATATGGTCTATCCAGATGATGTGGACGCCTATATTTGCGGCTGGCGGAATAAATGGAGCTGGCCATCATTGGGGATATAGAAACTTTAATACTAATGATGACTCAACAAATATGTCGCCTGTCGGAATTATTATTGGAGGTGAAGAATTACACAATAATCATCATGCTTATCCAACTGCAGCAAAATTCTCTCTCAGGCCATGGGAATTTGATATTGGATGGATGTACATCAAATTATTCGGTTGGATGGGACTTTGCAGAGTTAAGCGTTTAGCGCCTAAGCCTGTCGTTCAAAATGAGCAAAATACTGATTCTAAGCTGATTACTCAATCGATATTACAATCAAAACTTGCCGTAATTACAGATTATACACAGAAAGTACTTAAACCAATTTATAAAAAAGAAAATTTTCATTTATCGTTCAAGCTTTTAGCTGACCATCCAAATAGGTTGAATCAAAAGCAAGAAACAAAAGTAAATAATTTGCTTGCTAAAAATAACAAACTTAACGCGGTTTATAACCTAAAAAATAAACTTCATGAACTCTTGCACTCGAGAGAAATTAAACATGACAACTTTGTGGAAATATTAAATAAGTGGTCGGACGAAGCAAAAACTCACGGTATCGAAGCGTTAGATGACTTCATAGTAAGACTGAGAAGTTATAAAGTTATTTAATTTTCTTTTCGGAATAAATCACATATTTTCTGACAACTGGATCGAATTTTTTGATTTCCATTTTGTCAGGCATAGTTTTTTTATTCTTTGTTGTAGTATAAAAGTGGCCAGTGCCAGCAGATGATACTAATTTAATTTTCTCTCTCATTAATCTAGTCCGTATTTAGATAATGCGGCATCAAGGCCGAGTTTGTTAACTATTCTCAATCCTTTGTTTGAAAGGGTCAATTTAATGAATTTATTTTGCTTTTCTGACCATAGTCTATGTGAATGCAGATTAGGCTCAAACGTACGTCTTGTACGATTCTTAGCATGGGAGACATTATTGCCCACCATAACTCTTTTTTTTGTAATTTCGCAAATTTTAGACATGATTTCGTAACTCAGTAATGATATCAGAAACCTAATCAGATACAATACTGTTTATTGTCATTATTGAGAGAAAAATATGGATATTGTATTTATAAAAGAGCTTTGTATTGAGACAGTCATTGGTATTTATGACTGGGAGAGGAAAATTAAGCAATTTGTGTGCATTGATTTGGAATTAGGAACAGATATAAGTAATGCATCTGATAGTGATGTAATAGATGACACTGTCGACTATAAGGCTGTTTCAAAAACACTAAAGTCATTTATTGGAGAAAGCGAGTTTCAACTAATTGAGGCTCTTGCAGAGGAATCAGTGAAACTAATTTTTAAAAACTTTAAAGTAAACTATGTAAAGGGTAGGTTTAGTAAGCCTGGCGCCGTTACAGGATCAAAAGAAGTAGGAGTTATAATTGAACGATATAGAGATGATGCATAAAGTTTATGTTGGCATTGGGAGTAACATAGATCCAGTTAATAATATTCGAAATTGTATTAAATCACTCAAAGAAAGCTTCACAAAATTAAATTTGTCACCAGTTTATGAATCATCCTCAATGGGATTTGATGGTCCTAACTTTTATAATTTAGTTGCTTATTTTGAAACAAAGATCGAGCTAAAGTCATTAAAAAAAGTATTAAATGAAATTGAATCTAAGAATGGGAGATCATTGGGTGAGGTTAAGTTTAGTTCACGAACATTGGATATAGATATACTTTATTTTGATAACTTGATTGATACTGAAATGAACATTCCAAGAGGTGAGATTGTAAAGTTTGATTTTGTTCTTCGCCCACTTTATGATTTAGCTCCTGGTCATGTTCACCCTAAGACAAAAAAAACGCATAATAAAATGCTTGCAGATGACACATATCAGAAAATGATTATAAAAAAAATTTCTCTAGAACTTTAATATGAACTTGAAATATATTGTCTCATATTTTGGCCTTGTACCTTTTTTTTATTTAGTTGTAGATGGATATTTTTTGGAATTTCTTGATATAAATTTTATTTTAGATATTGCCATATATATGGCGTGTATTATTTTTACCTTCATAGGGGCATACAATTGGGACTTTAAAAAAAATAATTTTTATCTAGAATTATACGGATTCTTGCCAAGTTTGATTTCTATAATAATTATTATTTTTAATATGCTTGGTTATAGCAAAGTTTTTTTAATTAATTCTGTTGTGATTGCATTTTTAGCACAATTAATCGTTGACTTATTTATAACTATGAAACAAATATTTCCAACTACCTATTACCTTAAACTACGTATCCCAATTACAGCTAGCTTGTCTCTGAGCCTTATACTTATATCCTACTTGGTTTAGTTTACATATTTAACCTTCTACCACCATCAACATTAATATTTTGACCTGTGATATAAGGGCTTTCGATTAAAAGAAAATATACTGCTTTTGCAATATCAAGCGGTTCTCCACTACATCTCATAGGTATTTTGCTGAGGATATCCATTTTTTTCTTTTTACTTGAATCGCTCTCAGGCCACATTATAGCTCCTGGTGAAACTCCATTAACCCTAATATGTGGAGCAAGATCTTTTGCTAGGGACCTAGTTAATGCCAGTAATCCGGCTTTACTTACGTTGTAAATAATATGATCTTTTAGTGGTGGCTCAACATGAATATCAATAATATTTACTATTGCACCTCTTCTTTTCTTAAGCTCCTTGTAGAAATAGCTAGATAGAAATAATGGGGCTTTTATGTTTGTATCAATAGTATCGCTCCAAACCTTATCGGATATTTCATTAATCTTAGTTGGGTAAAATTTAGAGGCGTTATTGATCAGATAATCTACTCTGCCGAATAGCTTAAGTATATTTCTGGTTGTCTTGTTAAAATCAAGTTTTGAATTAAACTCTACTTTATAAATCTCGCAAGAGCATTCTCTTTTATTGTTTAATGATTTCTTGAGCATTTTTGCATCTTTAGAGGATTTGCTATAAGTGATAACTATATTCATTCCTTTCGAATGAAGATAGCTGGCTGTTTCGGCACCAATTCTTCGTGCACCACCAGTAATTAATACGACTTTATTCATTAATATATAATTACATAATCTAAAATTAATTTATACTGCTTACATGGCTATTTTTGGGACAGGTAAATTATGTTAAAAGAGAAGCTAAAATCAAAAATTAAAAAAAGTAAATCCATAAGCTTCTCAGAGTATATGGAAGTAGTTCTCTTTGACAGTGAACATGGGTTTTATGAAAACAAAAAAATATTCGGTAAAGATGGTCATTTCACAACCTCTCCTTTAGTTTCTAAATATTTCTCTCATTGTATTGGAAAAAATTTTATTGATATCAGCAAACAAAATAAAATTAATAATGTTGTAGAGTTTGGCGCAGGAAACGCAAAACTTGCAACGGATTTGATCCTATATCTAAGAAATCAGAAAAATCTCCCAGAAAAATATTATTTATTTGAAAAGTCATCATGCTTAGTCGAAGCTCAGAAAGAAGTAATAAATAATCATAATTTAGATAAATCTTGCGATTTCATATGGATAAAAGATTACAATGAGCTACCTTCTCAGGCATTTATTATAGCAAATGAGTTTTTTGATTGTATACCTACTGACCTTTTTCGACGAAAAGATAATCATTATCAGAAAGCATATATCAATAACAGCCTGGAGCTAACATGGCAGAAGTATGATCCTCACTCAGAGTTATCTCTAGATTACCTATCGTTACCCAGTAATCTACCAAATAATTATGTTTTTGAATTTAGTTCAGGGCAATTTGACATTATTAATAATATTAGTAGGTTTATAGATAAAGCTTACTTTCTGATATTCGATTATGGATATTCTGCAAATGAACTTTATATAGATGATCGAATTGATGGAACTATAGCTTGCATCAAAAATCATTTATCAGATTTCAACCCTCTTAGTGAAGTAGGAAATAAAGATATAAGTGCTTTTATAAACTTTTCATACCTTAGAAATATATTCGATTGTAAGGAGTGGTCTACTAAAGCCTTTATGAGTCAAGCTAATTATTTATTAAGTTTTGAAATCCTTGACGATATAGATATAAGTGAAATTAATGAATTGAACGCTATTAAAAAATTAATTTTACCAAATCATATGGGTGAATTATTCAAAGTTCTTATTGCTCATAAAAATATCAATATGATTTCGAATAAATTTATAAGAAATGACATAATGAAGCTATAATGGATATACTAAATATAATTATACTTTCGTTAATCCAGGGTATAACAGAGTTTCTCCCGATTTCTAGTAGTGCTCACTTGATTTTATTATCTGAGCTTACTGATTTTCCAGATCAAGGTTTAAGGTTTGATATAGCTTTGCATGCAGGGTCTTTACTGGCAATTTTAATTTATTTTAAAGATGAACTTAAGCGAATTCTTACACTCACGAGCGATGGTAAAAAGTATTTAAAGATAATGATAATTGCTTCAGTACCTTTACCTGTAATAGGAATAATATTTGTTGATTATATTTCTATTTATATGAGAAATATTCAATCTATAGCTCTAATGACAATACTTTTTGCTTTACTACTTTATTTTGTGGATAAGGGAAGAAAAGAAGATAAAAATATCCTTAGTTGCTCTGTACCGATACTTTTTTTTATCGGCTTTATGCAGGCTCTTGCAATAATACCAGGTGTATCCAGATCAGGAGTTGTAATTACGACTGCACTATTTATTGGGTTCAACAGAAATGATTCCATAAAGATATCCTTCCTGCTATCAATCCCGGCTATTTTTATGGCATCAACATATCAAACAATGCAACTAATTAGTGTAGATGATATTGTTGTTCTTAGAGAATATTTTCTTGGCTTCTTGTTATCTTTTGTATTTTCTTATATGACAATTAAATTATTCACGTCTACGATTAATAAAATAACTTTCTCTCCGTATGTTGTTTACAGAATTATATTAGGAACAATTTTACTAATTATTTAGGTGTTCTTTTATATGATGGATTGCAATTTCTCTATGTGAATTTTCTATAATTTCTTTGATCTGATCATTTGATTTTTTATAGTCACCTTTATCTAGTTTGAATTTATTTAGTTTTTCTATTAGTGATCTAAAAAAATTAACTTTAGCTACGGTGTCATTATGGAGATACATTTCGAATAGATTATCAATCCTGTCTTTTTTTCTGAGATCGAGTTTTTTTACAATATCTAGAAGATTATCATGCTGTCCTTCGATAGGCTCATATTCATGTATTCTTGCTATTGACTGATTTAATAACATTGCTAAATCTCTGAATTCATTTGGAGCCTTCAATCTACTGCAAAAGTCACTAATATTTGAAACTTCCTCATATATAAAACATGAAATCATTTGAAGTTTATTACTTAAATTTGGATGCAAAGAGACATTATTTTTCTCCTTTTGTGAGATATTCAAGACTTTATCTGCACCAAGTTTTTTGAGTTCTTCCCTAAAGGACCAAGGATTGTCTGATTTGAACATCTCTAACCAAATTCTCTCTCCAGTTAAATGTTCTAATTCAGAGCTATCTACTATCTCAGCAACCTTAGTTATTGTCTCCGGTGCTATCTCAAAATCTTCAAATCTAACTTTAAATCTTGCTAATCTAAGAACCCTGAGAGGATCTTCTGAAAAAGCATCTGATACATGTCTTAATTTTTTATCTTTGATATCTTCTTGCCCACCAAACGGATCTATAAGTGTTCCATCTTCATCCTGCGCAATAGCATTAATAGTAAGATCTCTTCTTTCAAGATCTTCTTCTATGGTCACATCTGAACTTGTATCAAACTCAAATCCTGTATAGCCATGGCCAGATTTTCTCTCAGTCCTCGCAAGTGCATATTCTTCGCCTGATTTAGGATGAAGAAAAACAGGAAAATCTTTTCCAACTTGTTTGTAGCCTTTTGATTTCATCTCCTCAGGAGATGACCCGACAACAACCCAATCTCTCTCCTTAGGAACTAATCCTAGTAGTTTATCTCTTATTGCACCACCAACAAGGTAAGTTTTCATTATCGTCCTGCATCTTTTCTATATATATCAAGTTTATTATTTTTTTTCGATAAATACGATGGAACAATCTCTTCGATAGTTGTTTTTCCTTTAAGTCCTGTAGTACTTATATTATCAATTTGAAGAGATTTAAAATTATCTATTGTAAAAATTTTTCCTGGGACAATATAGGTGAATGCAAAAGCCTGTAGGTAAGATAAAGTATAGTTTAGGGGTATAACCATACATTTTGTTTTAGTAATTGATAATATGTATTTTATAAGCTCTTTGAAGCTATAATTCTTTGGTCCGGTAATATCATTAGACTGATTATCATATTTATCAGTTAAAATAGACTCTTCAACAAAACTCGATAAATCTTTTACATAAATTGGTGAAAACATCGATTCGGGGCATGCCAAAGGAAAGATAGGAATATATTTGAGTAAATTGTTAAATCGATTAAAAAAACTATCTTTTTCACCGAAAACGATTGATGGCCTAAAGACAACAGTTTTAAATTTACCGTCATTATTTGATGATATATATTCATCTGCTTTACCTTTAGATTGTAAATATAGACTCGGACCTTTTTGATCAGCGTTCAATGCACTTAAGTGAACGAATTTTTCTACATTGTTCTCTCTGGACTTATTTACTAAGTTTTTTACAAAATTAAAATGAACATCCTCAAAAGTTGATTTACTGGATTCATTCAATATTCCAACTGTATTAATGACCACATCTGTATCTTTTAAATATTTGGTATATGAACTAATGTTAGATGCATCGTATAAGAAGACATCCACGTTTTTTAAGACTTTAACATGCTTACATTCCTCTATATTACGAGATAGCACTCTAACTTCTTTGAAGTTTTCTGAAAGCTTATATACAAGTTCAGAGGCTATAAATCCTGAACCACCAAAGATAGTGAGGATTTTGTCTTTCATTATTTTATGCAATGAGGTTTTATTTCCCAATTATTATCATTAATAAAAATTTGCATATAACATGGTCCGCCGTCATTATTTCTAGTATGTCCAGCTGCACCAGGATTTACTATCCAAGGTGTGCTACTTTGATCACACACTTGATTGTGTGTATGTCCATAAATAATTAATTTAGAATCTGGATATGCAGCTCTCAAATCCTCATGGGATGGGTGATGACCAAATCTATCTCCATGCTCGACAGTGATAGTCTCACTATTTATGGAAAACTGCTCTACTTTATTTAATTTTGATATAATTTTTTTATCATCTTCGTCAGAATACCTCTCTGGGAGATCATTATTTCCAGCTACAGCTATAACTTTTTTAGAGTAAGTCTTCAGATTCCTTATAATGTCTGTGCTCATGATATCCCCCGCATGTACGATCATATCTGAATCTTTTAAAAAAGGGATTATTTGTTCGTCTATGACTCCATGAGTATCAGAGATGACGGTAATTTTTTTAACTGTATGCATTAATTAGAAGATGGTACATCCATATATCTTAACATCATCATCTTGAACACCTAAAACTAATCTTCCTAAGTATTCTCCAGGAACAGATTCACTAACCTGTTTAAAGACTACTGTTACGTAATCATCTCTTTTTAAACAGCCTAGAGCCTCAAAATCAGGAGACAATTTAGCAAGTATCGGGCTGTTTGCCCATTGTTTACCAAGTGTAACTTCATCGGCGCCCATGAGCATTTTCTTGGAGAAATTCTTGGTAAACCCGCCGTAGTCCTTGTTATTGGAAGTTCTAATTAAGTCTTCCCACAGCGGGTTTGCAATATCAATAATCTCTTGATCAGTGAGCTCTAACAGCTTCGTCATTATCAAGAAACTTTTTCTGTCTCTTCATCAACTATATGATATAGAGGTGCTTTTTCACAAGTGAATTTGCCTGTTTTAGGATCTCTTCTAGATACAGTTAAACAGTGCCAGTTATCATCATCCAGTTTCAGAAAATCACCGCGATAATAGTAACCAGGCCAACGTGTTTCTTCACGGAATAATGTATGTTCACAAACACATTGAGAAACTAAAGTTCTATGTTTCAACTCCCAAGCTCTCATTAATTGATGGTAGTCCTCTGCTCCAATTTTCTCTAAGTCCTCAGTTAGTGTATCTAATAACTGAAGTCCTCTTTTGAGCATGTTCCCATTAGTCATATAGTTTGTTCCTATACCGCCCGCGTAATCATCCATAATCTTCTGTAATCTTTGAAGACCTTGTATTGGAAGTAGATAACTTGGCGACACAGTACCAGCTGTAATCTCATTCCTGCCAACTGTATAATTCTCAAGAGGTTTGTAAACTTCCTCTTTATATTTTTCAATCTGACTGTCAGAAACTCTGATTCCAACCGCTTTTTGATCTTTAATATACTTAACAGCAGCTTTGGCACATAATCTACCTTCCGTGAATGAGCCTGAAGAGAATGCATGAGCTGTACCACCCGCCGCATCGCCAGCAGCAAATAGTCCATCAACTGTCATCATGCGGTTATATCCCCAGAAATATTCAGGCGGAGATAGGTCTTCTGGTCCACTACACCACGCACCAGAGCAAGTGGCATGCGAACCCATTACGTATGGTTCTGATGTTGTTAGCTCGGGATTCTGATATTTAGGATCAATGTCCTGAGCAGCCCAAACAACTGCTTGACCAACTGTCATCCCTAAGAAGTTTTCCCAACCTATTTCCTCTAAATGAGGGTCTTGGAAAGCTTCCATGGTAACCATATGTATTGGTCCACCGCCATGAATTGTCTCTTGGATGAAGGCATGATTTCTTAGACAAGTCGGTGTTGGAACGTGATCTAGATACTCTCCAACAATCGCTTTTGTATTGTCATACCATTTTTTCTCATAGTTTTCGCCAGCTGCATTTTGTGTATATGTTTTAAGATGAAGGAAATATGCGCCTACTGGGCCATATCCATCTTTGAAACGCGTGAGTACAATTCTATTTTCCATTTGGGTCATTTTTGCACCAACTGCGATTGGTAATGCATATGCTGAGCCATTACTCCATGGTGCATACCAAGTACGTCCCATACCTTCTCCAACGGATCTTGGCTTGAAGATATGTGATGCACCACCAGCTGCACAAACAACGGCTTTAGCACGGAATACATGGAACTCTCCTGTGCGCATGTTAAACCCACATGCTCCACCTATCCTATTTTCTTTTGCTTCATCCATTAGTAAGTGAGTAACCATTACACGGTTATAAATTTTATCAGCTGACTTTTTAGCTGCTTCTGCAACTATAGGCTTATAACTCTCACCATGTATCATGATTTGCCATTTACCTTCCCTTTGATAACGGCCTGTTTCCTTATTTCTCATCAATGGTAGGCCCCACTCTTCAAACATGTGAACCGCGGAGTCAACATGTCGAGCCATATCATAAGCAAGATCTTCACGGACCATTCCCATTAAGTCATTACGTGCATATCTGACATGATCTTCAGGAGCGTTTTCACCCCACTGCATGCCCATATAACAGTTAATTGCATAAAGACCTTGTGCAACAGCTCCACTTCTATCAATGTTGGCTTTCTCAGCAACGATGATTTTCATGTCTTTACCCCAATATCTTGCTTCAAATGCGGCACCGGTACCGGCCATTCCTCCGCCTACGACAAGAATATCGCAATCTTCATAATGTGTTTTTCTAGCCATTAGTAGTAAACTCCCTGTTTCAATTTACCGATTTTTGTCATCTCCGGTAAACCATCGTTTGCTGTTTGAACTTCTCCTGTTTTGAGGTATTTAGGCTCATTATAAAGTAGCTCGCCATCGTAAACATCTTTAGATGGTGCTGGCTCTGTTGCTAGCTCAGGAATATATTCTCCCCATGGTTTGGTTGTGATAGGTGAGCAGAAATTCTTCTCAGTACCATTTCTGAATTTAATTTTCCATGAAATAGTTCCCTTTTCTTCTTCTCTAAGCGCTCTGACACTGTGCCCCAAAGGCGAGAAGTCTGCGTAACCTCGAGCATCAATAGCATTTTGATCACATGCTTTAACGCATGAATAGCATTCCCAACACATATTAGGCTCAATATTCACAGCACGTCTTAGTGTTTTATCTATATGCATAATATCTGATGGACAGATATCTACACACATTCCACAACCATCACATCTGGTCATATATACAAAAGTTGACATAATCTTATCTCCTTATTTCCATATAGTTATTAATAATTCTTTGGTGACTCGCGTCTAATTCCTAATCCAAACTGCTTTGGTTTATCCGCCGGCTCAGGTAGATTGCTGTTAGAACCATCAGCTTTGGCAAGATGTTTTTGTATTGCAGCACCAGGTTTGTAAAACATGTGTGCAAATTTTGACCAATACACGCCTCCAAACAAAACTACGTTTGAGACGATAAACAGTAATAGGAATAGACCACTAAATATAGATCCTGAACTTTGAGTTATTGACCATAGTAGTGCAGTTGATTGGGAAGCTAGAAGTGCCAATACAAATAAATCTGCAAACATAACGTGATACCATGGATGTCCCTCCGCAGAGACATTTACCCTGATTGAAAACCAGAACCAAAAACCACCAATACATGTCATTAAAGCGCCAATATGCCATAACATGGGTAGCATTGCTGGAGCTGCTGATGAAGGTGTAGAATAACTGAATATTAACATTGCTGACGTAACCCAAAATATTATAGTTCCGTACATTCCTAACAAATGAGCTGCACGTCTTTGGAAAGTACAAAATTCTGATGAAGTCATAATGTCAGATGCAACAGTTTTTGCGATTATTGATACCTTCTCACCCGAGGATAATTCTCTCGTTGCGGCCTGTTTAGCTTTTTTCGCGTTTTCGAAAAAGTATTTTACGTTCTTTTTGTGCATCATATCGAGCACTACCCCTCCTATTACTAATAGAACCATTGCAATCAAGAACGCTTGCATTGCAAATGAAGGTATAGTCGCTCCTAAATCTGAAAATGGATTGTAAGCTAGCATGTTTTCTCCCTATCTTAATATTTTGCAGCTTATGAATTACTGCTCGATGAACATTATAGCCAAAATTAAGAATATTAGGAATTAATTATTTACTTAATTTTACTTATTTCTCCACCCTATTTTATAGGGTTTTTGTTAGCATTTCCCCTGGTAATATGCCATCAAAATCTCAGCGACTTCTTTTCTAGCGAATTCAGGAGGTAAATCCTGGCCTGCAGCTAACATTTCCCTTACTTTAGTCCCAGAGAGTAAGACAAAATCATCTTTAGAATGATCTTCAGCATCTCTCATCATTACGACTTTATTTAACTTTCTTGAATACGCAGTGTGATCAGCTTTGAATATCTCAATTTTTAATGAATCTTTGACGACGTCAAGTTCAAAGATCTCTTGTGCTTCAAATGGTTCATAATAATCTCCTACGCCTGCATGATCGCGACCCACTATCAAGTGTGTGCATCCAGCATTTTGTCTGAAAACTGCATGAAGTAGTGCTTCACGTGGACCTGCATACATCATGTCAAAACCGAATCCTGAAATAATTGCTGTGTTTTCTGGAAAATAGATTTCTACCATTTTTCTTATAGCGGCGTCTCTCACGTCTCCAGGAATATCTCCCTCTTTGAGTTTACCTAAAAGCATATGTATCAAAACACCATCGGCACTCAATCTGTCATAAGCCATCTTACAAAGTTCTTCATGCGCTCTGTGCATTGGGTTTCTTGTCTGAAAGGCGACAGTTTTAGACCAACCTGCCTCAGTCAACATTTGTCTAATTTGAGGTGCTGTTGCAAATGTTTCAGGGAAATCTCCAGGAAAATAACTATAATTCAAAACTTCAATGGACCCTGAAATAATATATTTACCTTGATCTTTAAAGTTTTTGACACCTGGATGATTGGCATCAGTAGTGCCAAATACATTTTTCACAATAGTTTCAATATCATCGTCACTTAACTTTTCAACATTATCAATTCTTTGAATAGCAATTACAGGATTATCCTCAATGTTTGGATCTTTAAGTGCAATTTCTTCGCCATGTGTGTAGTCAAGTGAGTTAGCATCTTTGGTTATGTTTACAATTGGCACTGGCCAAAATACATCATCGAGTGTCAACATCTCTTTTGAGACTTTAATAGCTTCCTCTTTATTCATAAAACCGGTAAGTGGATTGAAGTACCCAGCAGCCATCATTACAGCATTCGCTGCGGCTGCAGAACTTATTTCAAGGCTGCGCATTTCTGCCGCTGCAGATAACATCGATGATCTGGCCATTTCATCTTCAATATATAATGTATTTAATTCGTTTGAGCCATGAGGCAAGATCAGATTTGTCATTTTAATTCACCTTACTTTGTTTTTTTAATTATTGATGTGATTGGGAGATAATATAATGCATTGAGAGAAATATCAAAGAGGAAATTATCTACTCAACACTACATTATTGGGTCATGTTAATTTAAACGTTTTACAGAATAATTAAGTATACTGAGTCTAACTATTAACAACCTCAGTATTAGTTACATCAATAATCTTGATCTTATATCGTAGATCTTTACCAGCAAAAAGATGATTACCATCAAAGGTTATCTTTGTGTTATCTAGTTTTGTTACTGTAAACTTTCTTTTTATACCTTTGTCATTTGCAAAGTCAATTTGGATACCTACTCTTCTGTATTCTTCAGGGACATTCTCAAGTGAATCTTCAAAAATTAATCCCTCATCAACATTTCCAAAGCCAAATTCAGGACTAACTTCGATTGAAATCTCACTATTTTTCTCTTTTCCTGATAAAGCTTTTTCCACAATAGGTAGAAGATTAGTTTCTTTCCCATAAATAAAGCTAACGGGTGTATTGACGTCCTCTAATAAATTATCTCCTTCATATATTGAATATGTCATACTGACTAGCTTTCCGTTTGAGATTTTCATATTGGGACATAATATCAGAAAATATTTAGTTGTTGTCTAAAGAATGTCTTGACATAAATAACAAACTATTTAATCATAAAGTTACTCAAAGTTACAAATCAAACCGTAAACAATCAACTACCAGATTTTTTTTTAATGGAGACTTTATATGAGTAATGCAATAGATATCAGTGATGATAACTTCGATTCTGAAGTTTTAGAATCAGATAAACCTGTTCTTATAGATTTTTGGGCAGAATGGTGTGGTCCGTGCAAGGTGCTTGGTCCAGTTATTGACGAGGTTGCTGTTGATTACTCTGATAAAGTTAAATTTGTGAAACTAAACATTGATCATAATCCGAGCAATACACAAAAATATGGGATCAGAGGAATTCCAACACTGATATTATTTAAAAATGGTGAAAAAGCAGATACAAGCGTTGGTGTGTTATCAAAAAGTGAACTTTCCAGTTTTCTGGATAAAAACTTATAATTATGAATCTATCTGAACTAAAACAAAAACCGGTTCAAGAGCTTGTTGAAATTGCTGAAGGAATGGGTGCAGATAACGTTGGTAGACTGCGTAAACAAGATGTAATTTTTACTATCCTAAAGAATCACTCTTCGAGTGGAGAGGATATTTCAGGTGGAGGAGTGTTAGAAATACTTCAAGATGGATTCGGTTTTCTTAGATCAGCTGATAGCTCATATTTAGCAGGTCCTGATGATATTTATGTATCACCCAGTCAAATAAGAAAATTCTCTCTTAGAACTGGAGATACAATCCAAGGAAAGATAAGACCTCCTAAAGAGAGTGAAAGGTATTTTGCGCTTCTTAAAATTGATAGTATTAATTCAGATACATCATCAAGTACAAAAAACAAAATATTATTCGAAAATTTAACACCACTACATGCGAACAAAAGATTAAGGCTTGAGCAGGGTAATGGAAGTTCCGAAGACATATCGGCAAGACTAATCGACATAGCCTCTCCAATCGGCAAGGGACAAAGGGGTCTTGTTATATCACCTCCCAAAGCTGGAAAAACTATTATGTTGCAAAACATTGCTCAGAGCTTGACCTCTAGCAATCCTGATGCGCATTTAATTGTCTTGTTAATTGACGAGAGACCTGAAGAAGTGACAGAAATGTCACGAATGGTCAAAGGCGAGGTTGTTGCGAGTACATTTGATGAGCCTGCAAATAGACATGTTCAAGTTGCAGAAATGGTTATAGAGAAAGCAAAAAGACTTGTAGAACATAAAAAAGACGTTATTATTTTGCTTGATTCGATAACACGTCTTGCTCGTGCTTATAACACTATTGCACCTTCGTCTGGGAAAGTTTTAACAGGTGGTGTTGATGCTAATGCTTTAACAAAACCAAAGAAGTTTTATGGTGCTGCAAGAAACATAGAAGAAGGTGGTAGTCTTACAATTCTTGCGACAGCTCTTATAGACACAGGTTCAAAAATGGATGAAGTTATTTACGAGGAATTTAAGGGCACAGGTAATATGGAGGTTCACTTAGATAGAAGAATAGCTGAAAAGAGAATTTATCCAGCTATAAATATAAATAGATCTGGTACTAGAAGAGAAGAACTTCTAATGGAACCTGATGAATTACAAAAAATCTGGATTCTGAGAAAAGTACTTCACTCTATGGACGAGCTTGATGCTATGGAGTTTATGCTAAACAAACTTAAATCTACAAAAACTAACTCAGAATTTTTTGAATCAATGAAAAGATAAGTTAGCTGACTTTTTCTCGTAACTTTTTTTCAACATACACGTCAACTAAATTTTCTAGGTTACCATCGTGTCTTGCAATATCTTTTATTATTGAAGATGAAATAAAGCTGTATTTTTCATCCGGACTTAAAAATATGCTCTCTATATTGGGATTCATGGACCTATTTAGATTCGATAACTGTACTTCATACTCAAAGTCTGATACTGCTCTCAAACCCCTCAACATCACCTTTGCGTTGAGCTCTTTAGCGTGCTCTACGGTCAATCTATCTAGCTTAATGACATCTACGTTTTCATATTTAGATAAAACTTTTTTACACATGTCATATCTGTCTTCATATGAGAACAAAGTATTTTTTTGAGTGTTTGATGCAACAGCAACAATAACTGACTCAAAAATATTCGATGCTCTTTTTACTAAATCTTCATGACCAGAGGTAATCGGATCGAAGGTTCCAGGATATATTGCTTTAATTTTCATAGATTTTTATTTATCAGGATTGTATAACTTACATCGCCAATACTCAAATCTTTGAGAGCAGTATGAGTGCTATCATAGAATTCATTATACTTTTTAACATCTTTTTTTGCTTGCTCAAAGTATAGAAACTTATTATTTTCTAAATAATTATTATCTTTGAGAATTTTAAATGTCTCATTGAGCAATGTGGTATTGTATGGTGGATCTATAAAAATAAGATCATAAGTGCTTAAGTCATTTTTGAGAAGAAATTTTTCAACTTTTGCTCTTACTACAGTTACGCCCTTAATATCAAGGAGTGTAATATTAGATTGAATAAATTTAACTAACTCGCTGTCTCTCTCGATTAAGGTTGCAGAATCGATCCCTCTAGAGAGTGCTTCAAAAGATAGTATTCCGCTACCCGAGAATAGATCTAGTGATGATCTACATAAACTCACATCTATTACACTGAAAAGTGTCTCGCGGATATATGCTTTTGATGGTCTAAGAATTGATTTGGCGGGAATGTTAATTACTCTAGACTTATATTTTCCAGAAATAATTTTTAATTTATTATTCAATTCGTTTGCCAACAGTAAATACTGAAATATTCTCAAAATCCACAGAGCGGGCCAATGCTGCTTGGATACTATCTTTATTAACTTGTCTCAGTAGATTTTTATAATCTTCGAAGTAACTCAGCTCAAGATTCATATAATTTATACTAGAAATTAGATTAAGTATTTTTCTATTGGTATCTGTTCGCATTTCAAAACCTCTTAAGATAGATTCCTTCGTAGATTTTATTTTAGAATTATCTACATCAAATCTCTTAAGCTTATCAATTTGTTCACGAATTATATTTTTAGCTAAACTTATGTTCTCATTTTTAGTTTGAAGTGAAATTCTTAAATACCCACTGTCTTGATAGGTTGATAGATAACTATATACAGAATAAGATAGACCTCGTTTTTGTCTAATCTCTTCCATTAGCCATGACCCAAAACCACTACCTCCAAATATATAATTCGCAACCAATAAATTATGGTAATCAGGATTTGTTCTTGAGATAGCGGGAATGATTACAGCAAGATGAGATTGAGTTGAATCAAACTCAGTATGATGTTCCACGGCATTTATATGGTATTGTGGAAAAGGATTAAGTCTATTTTTGGAGAATTTATTTGTCAGTTGACCAATCAACCTTTTTGAGTCTTTAAGTGTGATGTCTCCAACAATATTAATTTCCAGATTATCAAAATTAAAAATTTTATCCCTATGTATGATTATATCCTTTTTGGTTATTCTCATAATTGATTGCTCAGTTCCTAAGGGCTGATGTGATAAAGGTGTTTCATTGAAAAGCTTCTCTGATATAGATGATTCAAGAACTGAACTTACTTTCTTCTTCGACTCTGAGATAGCTCTAATTATTTTGTCTTTCTGTAAGTCAAAATTCACATTATCAATCGTCTCAATGAACAAAGCTTGGTTGAGGATATTTAAAAGCTTCATAATCTGGTTTATATCACTTATAGATCTGATACTAATAGATAGTGTTTCCTTATTTACTGAGTAGGATAATTTTGCTCCTACATTTTCGAAGTAACTGATTAATTTCTTATTATTAATATCTGAGGCCATAAGGCTGTTTAACATTAGATTTGTCAAACCAGGCATTACACCATCACTTATACTTCCCTGCTTCAGTGAGAGATTGATATCTACAATTGGAAGGGTATTCAATTGAACATAAAGATAGTCATTGTTATCGCCTATCGGTTCGATAGTAGGAGTAGCATTTATCACTTGTGAGAAAAAAATTACTGCAGTTAGAATTAATACTCTCATTGTTTGGGCCTCAATACAGTGACTAAAGGTTTGTTATTTAATATGTATGATTTTCCTACAGATTTAATCTCATCGAGAGTGATGGATTCTGAGACTGTGTAATATCTATCTAGCGTCTCCCAACTGATATTTTTTGTCTCTAGCATGCCAACTTGCATAGCTTGATAAAATACGGAATCAAATTTAAAAACGCTATTAGATTTTACTCTAGCTTTCGCACTATCTAACTCCTCTTGTGATATGGAGTCGATAGATACTGATGAAAACTCATCAAGTACATGTGTTATGAATTCATCAGAAGAAACTCTACCTCTTGGTGTGCCACCAATTATTATTAAGCTATCGTGTTGATTATATGTATCATTCGATATAAAGGTATCTAAGGCAATTTTTTTTGAATTTACTAAGTTTTCTGTAAGTCGTGAGGAATACCCTCCATCCATTATTTCTATGAATAAATCTAGTGCATATAATTCCCTGTGTTTTTCATCACTGTACTTTGGTTTTTTAAAAGAAATAAATACTATTGGTTTTGATATATCCTCTTGGACTTCGAAGAAGCTTCTCGATGTATAGTTAAAATCAGGTTTTTTTAAATTTAAAGGTTTATCATTTTTTATTGAGCTATAGTGTTTATCTATATATTTTTTAGCTTTACTCTTATCGAAGTTGCCAGCAATAATAACTATAGCGTTGCGAGGCTGATAATATGAGTCATACCAGCTTTGAAGATCTTTCTTTGTGGTATTTTCTATATCCTCCATTGTGCCAATAATAGGAATGCCATAATTATTCATACCAAAAGCATTAATCATTATTTTTTCAAAAGTCTTTGAAACGGGATTATCATCTGTTCTGAGTCTCCGTTCCTCTTTGACGACATTAATCTCTTTTTCGATTTGTTTCTCATCCAATTTAAGATTAATCATTCTGTCAGATTCTAACTCAATACATTTCTCTAAATCTTCTTGATGAACTTTTTGATAGTAGCCAGTATAATCTTTGCTTGTAAAAGCATTATCTGTTCCCCCCATTTCTTTTACTCTAGAGGAAAATTCTCCGGGTCCTAATTTTTTAGTTCCCTTAAACATCATGTGTTCAAGTATATGAGAAATACCTGTTTTACCCTTTACCTCATTGCTTGAACCTACTCTATACCAAATACTATTAATTACTGCAGGGCTTCTTCTATCCTCAATCAATATCACTTTTAAACCATTTTCCAGGGAGTACTCTTCCAATCTCTCAGAAAACTTTATACTAGCATCAGTGATAAAAGTAGCGAATAAAACCACTAAAAAAATAGTTATTTGGTAGATACGAGACATATCGCAATAGTATCAAAAAATAGGTTTTTTTGTCCTGATTTTACACCCTTCATTAATCCTTTTTTTGATATCAATCACTTGAAATAAGGTAATCAACAACTATAATTATATCTACAAAATGAATAAAAACTTAACAAATAGATCAATTGCTAAAGAGGTCGCGCTGGACTTAGAGTCTTCTGATGCCCTTAACTATTATCTTACCCAGCTCAGAGAAACACCATTACTATCTAAAGAGCAAGAGGAAGAATTATTCTTCCGACTCCAGAACTCCGAAGATATGGATGCTGCGAGAAAGCTTGTAATGTCACATCTAAGATTTGTTGTACATATTGCAAAAACATATAAAGGTTATGGTTTACCTTTGCTTGATATAATTCAAGAGGGTAACGTAGGTCTAATGAAAGCGGTCAAAAAATTCGATCCAAGTAAGAAAGTTAGACTATTATCGTTTGCTATATATTGGATAAGAGCTGAGATTCATGAATTTGTATTGAAAAACTGGAGAATAGTAAAAGTTGCTACAACAAAAGCGCAAAGAAAACTCTTCTTTAAATTAAGAAGTAAAAAAACCTCATCGAACTGGCTATCAGAGCAAGAGACGCATGATATCGCTTCTGAATTAAATGTAGATTGTAAGACTGTTAAATTAATGGAAAACAGACTAAGTGGTGTAGACATTGCATTTGACCCAACTGAAGAAGATGATAACTCACCATCTGGATATTTAACACAAAATACGAACCCTCTAACTCTTTTAGAGACTCAAGACTCAGACGATGATAATTCTAGAAAGCTCGCTAGTGCACTTGATGAGCTTGATGAGAGAAGTCGTGATATCATCATGCAAAGATTTTTATCTGAAAAAAAACCAACATTAGATGAACTTTCAAAAAAATATAAAGTATCTAAAGAAAGAATTCGTCAAATCGAAGAAAAGTCTCTTAATATTCTAAAAGATTCTATTCTTTTAGCTTAATTTATAGCATCAAAATATAATGATCTGCTAGCAACGCTGCAAAAAGCATAGCTAAGTATGTTATTGAGAATTTGAATAATAAAAAGGCCTTTCTGATATTCTTCGTTTTATACAAATCATATGAGTCATATATAAATTTTCCACCAAGAAGAATTACCGACATTAGATAAATATATGAAACTAGTCCCAACAAATAGGGAAATAAGGTAATACAAAATAATAGAATTGAATATAAAAATATATGTAAGCGGGTGAAATCATCGCCATGTGTAACGGGTAACATGGGAACGTTTGCTTTACTGTAATCTTCTTTTTTATAAACGGCTAATGCCCAGAAATGTGGTGGTGTCCATAAGAAAATAATAAGGAATAGAAGCAATGGAAGTTCACTGACTCCGTTTGTTATCGCAGTCCAGCCCAATAATGGTGGCATTGCACCAGCTATACCGCCTATGACAATATTTTGTGAGGTTAGATTTTTTAAATAAACAGAATAAATAATCGAATAAACAATAATAGAAAAAAGTGTAAGTATCATTGTGATTGTATTGACGTATTCATAAAGTATGTAAGTTGAAACCATTGATATAACCAGTGAGAAATATATAGCATGTTTCGCAGTAACATTTCCTCTGATCAGTGGTCTACTCTTCGTTCTATCCATTATGGCGTCTATTTTCTGATCTACGATTTGGTTTATTACAGCTGCTGCAGATGCAGCAAGATATATTCCAATACTGGCATAGATCATAAGACTATAATTTAAGTTAAAGTCTTGTGCCAAGAGCATGCCGACTATCGCTGTAAAGATAATGAGAAAGTTTACTCTAGGCTTAGTAAGGGCAATAAGATCAAATATTATTGGGTTAGGTGTTGAAGTAGTTGTGCTCATTTACTTTGCTTTTGTAAATGATATCAGAGAATAATATAAAGCACCCGAAATTAATGCCATTAAAATTGCAGCATTCATGGTATGCCAAACTGCAATGTTCAGTGGAAGACTATAAACTACATTAGATATACCTAGAACTACTTGTAATATAAAAAATACTATACTTACTCCAATTACTCTCTTTAAGAAAAGATGATCTTTAAGTTTAAAAATAGCATAAATAGTTAAAATGAAGAATATAGTTAATACTAAAGCTGTAACTCGGTGAACATAGTGAACTGCTACTTTAGAGCCGTAAGCTAAAAAACCACCTTCATAGTTTATATCTGGAAGATTTAAAAGATTAAATGCTCCGTCAAATATCATTTCTTTTGGATACCATTGACCAAGACATTTAGGAAAATCGGTACAAGCGAGGGATGCATAGTTAGTACTAGTCCACCCGCCCAATAGAATTTGCAGTACCAATAGAGACCATGTCACTATTATTCCTGCAAATACGTAAGTAGGAATTTTATTTTGAGAAATACTTATGTCTGCATATTTCAAACCATTTATAAATAATAAAGTGGCTGTTAACATACCAAAAAATAAATGTGTAGTAACAACAGTTGGTTTTACTAACATTGTCACAGTTAGCATGCCCATGATGGCTTGTACTATTATTAAGATAGATATCAGTACAGGTAAAGTATAGTTTTTTTCTGAATATTTGACTGATATATACGTTACAAAGAAAACATAAAGACCAAGAAGACCAGCAACATATCTATGTAGCATTTCTCTCCACGCTTTTCCAATATCTATATTTGCACCAGGATAATTCTCTTTAGCTTTAGCAAGCTCATCGACAGTATCAGGCGTGGTCAAAAGCCCATAACATCCTGGCCAGTCAGGACAGCCAAGTCCAGCATCAGTAAGTCTTACCCAAGCGCCTAAAGAAATTACAAAAAGTGTAAAGGCAGCACCAAGAAAGCTTAGTTTTGATATTTTTGAATCATCCATAATTTATCTTCTAGAGAATTTTAGTAACTTTTTTATATCTTTCAATAAACCTTTTGCTACAAAATCATTTCCATATCCTAGTATAATCTTGCCAAAGGGATCAGCGATAAATATTCTCTCATCCATTTTAGTGAGTTCATTATAGAGGCTTTCTGCATTATCTAAAACAACAAGTTTTGGATAGTTATCAATATCAACACCATTTTTATAAGTGTTATTAACAAGAAGATATCGTTCTACTCTGTCCATATCTTTACCTAAAGCTGTATTAATCTGCCTTAGCATATGCATATTATCTTGACATGAGACGTTACAATCTTTATCGATAACTTGGAGTACAATCCAATGATCATTATCTTTTAAATCTACAATATTTATTTCATCAGATAGAAATACCCCATGATTAGTGGTTCCTCGTGTAGTTGTTGCATCATTTTCAAAAAGATACTTTGCAAATACAAAAGGCAAAATAAATACTAATACTATTAATATAAACTTAAGTCTTTCCATGTTTCTTCCTATTTAGAATAACTAAAAAAATAATACCAATTAGAGCAAATAAAAACCATTGTCCTGCATACATATAATGAGTGAGGTATTTATTTTCATTTTTCTCTGGGATTTGAGTGAATGAATAGTCATAATCTGATTCTAAATTCAAATAAAAGGGATGAGTATCTTTTTTTAAAATCGATGATACTTCGTCTATATCTAAGTTCTGGATAATATATGGTTTATTTTTTGTAATATTTGCAGTGCTTAATTCCAAAAGCTTCATTGGATACTTTATATATCCTTTTATCTCAAGAACTGACTCAGGAGTTGTAATCTCAGGAAATTTTTGCCTGGATAAGTTATCTACCCATCCTCTGTTGACTATAATAATTTTATCACCTACTTGAAATGGTGACATAACTAGGTAGCCTGCTTTTTTATTATAGACAATATTATCAAGTAAGAAGTATGGTTCTCGAAAGATCCCTCTCGCAGTTATTTTAGTATATCTGCCAGGGTTTTTTTCGATACTTTTCAGATTAATATAGTCTTTTGATGACTGACTTTGGTAGTCTTTTTGTATGCTTAGTTTTTGTTCAGCTCTATCTAACTGCCAAACACCAAGATACGCACATGTTGTAACTATTAAAAATAAAAATAAGTTTTTAATTATATTTTTCATTCTAGTGATAACATATTGTAATGTTTAAGTTCGCGATTATAACTTTATTGGTTTTAATTATATATAACCTTGTCATGGGTTTTGTTTACATTTTAAAAGATAAATCTAGCTCAAGTCGAGGTCTTACATCATTAAAAACAAGGATAATACTGTCTGTCTTACTCTTTGCGTTATTAATCGTTGGATATTATATGGATATGATTAAACCGAATAATTTTTAATTCTAGTTATAGCCAGTAAACAAAGACAAACAATCCAAGCCAGACTACATCTACAAAGTGCCAATACCAAGCGACAGCCTCAAAACCAAAGTGGTTCTCATTTGTGAAGTGACCTCTGATACATCTAAATAAAATCACAGTCAACATTATTGCGCCTAGAGTGACATGGAAGCCATGGAAGCCTGTCAACATATAAAATGTTGATCCGTAAATGCCTGATGTCATTTTTAAGTTTAGGTCATTATATGCATGTGAATATTCATATGCTTGAAAACCTACAAATATAAAACCAAGAAGTACGGTAGCAACCAGTCCTGAGATTAATTGATTCCTTTTACCTTCTTTTAGACCATGATGAGCCCAAGTAACTGTAAGACCGCTGATAAGAAGTATTATTGTGTTTAGAGCAGGAATTCCAGCTGCTTTCATCACAATAAAATCACCACCATAATTTGCAGGTCCATTTGATGGCCATACATTTTCAAACGAAGGCCACAATTCTTGATTTGTGCTGACTCCAGAACCATCTCCTGCTAACCATGGAAGTGATAATTCTCTTGCATAATATAGAGCACCGAAAAAAGCTGCGAAGAACATGACTTCAGAAAATATAAACCATGCCATTCCCCATCTAAATGACATATCAACTTGATCATCGTATAGGCCACCTTCACTCTCTCTGACAACGTATGAAAACCAACCATAAATAACCAGTAACAATAATCCAAGTCCTGTAAAGGTAAGAGTGAGAGTTGACTCATCATTCATGTAATTAGCTAGTCCAATGAACATGATCATTAAAGCTAAAGTTGCCAAAAATGGCCATTTTGTCTCATGAGGTACGTAATATGAACCACTCATAGTTTACTTGACTCCATTACATTATTAGTTATATCAAACATAGTATAAGAAAGTACTATGTCACCTATATTGGTTGGTAGATCGTCATCTACAACGAACTGAATCCCAAGATCTTTTATTTCACCAGAGTTAATTGTTTGTTGATTGAAACAGAAACATTCTATTTTTTTAAAATATTCGGCATATTTTCCAGGTGTTACACTTGGGCTAGCTGTAGTATGAAGTTGCTTGCTTGAATTATTCTTCATTACATAATGTGTATTGTACGGCTTGCCTACTTGAACTGTCATTTCAGTAACTGCAGGTTCGAAGTAAAGCGGTGCTGAATTTGCAACATTTGAGATAAATTTAATTTTTACAAATCTATTTTCTTTTTTAATATCGTTACCAGTGTATGCAACATCATTTGTTTTACCATTCAAACCTGTTATCTCACAAAAAGTGTCATAAATAGGCACAAGGGCGTATGAAAAACCATACATCGCGACTACTACGATTGATAGCTTAGTTATAGTTGATCTAACACTTGCCATTAATCGACTTTAGGTGGAGTATCGAATGAATGATATGGTGCTGGTGATGGCAACGTCCACTCTAGTCCTTCTGCACCTTCCCAAGATTTGTCAGCAGCTGTTACAGGCTGTCTAAGAGTTTGAAATAAAATGTATACAAAAAGTAGTTGTGAGAGACCAAATCCAAATGCTCCAACAGATGCGATCATATTAAAGTCAGTGAATTGAACAGCATAGTCTGGAATTCTACGTGGCATGCCTGCTAAACCAACAAAATGCATTGGGAAGAAAGTAATATTAACAAACACAGTTGTCATCCAAAAATGAACTTTTCCAAGTGTTTCGTTGTACATCTTTCCTGTCCACTTAGGAAGCCAATAATATACTGCCGCTATCACAGCAAAGATTGCGCCTGGGACAAGTACATAATGGAAGTGTGCCACCACAAAATAGGTATCGTGGTATTGAAAATCAGCAGGTGTAATAGCTAGCATTAGTCCTGAAAAACCACCAATAGTGAATAATATTATGAAAGCTAATGAGAACAACATAGGAGTCTCAAACGTCATAGACCCCTTCCACATTGTTGCTACCCAGTTAAAGACTTTTACACCTGTAGGTACAGCAATCAGCATTGTAGTAAACATGAAGAATATTTCACCAGCTAGCGGCATACCCACAGTAAACATATGATGCGCCCAGACTATAAATGAAAGCAAGGCTATTGATGCCGTCGCATAAACCATTGAGTCATATCCAAAAAGTTTCTTTCTTGAGAATGCTGGGATGATCGTGGATATAATACCGAACGCAGGGAGAATCAAAATATATACTTCAGGATGCCCAAAGAACCAGAATATATGCTGGAATAGAACAGGGTCACCGCCACCAGCTGCTGTGAAGAAACTAGTACCATAGAATCTATCTGTTAGTAACATAGTAATCGCGCCTGCTAAAACTGGCATAGCAGCGATAAGCAGGAATGCAGTAATGAGCCATGTCCATACGAATATTGGCATCTTCATAAGGGTCATACCTGGTGCTCTCATGTTGAGAATTGTAGCTATTACATTTATTGCTCCAAGAATGGATGATGCGCCTAGTAAATGGAGTGAAAAGATTACAAAAGGCATAGAGTTGCCACCTTGTAATGACAATGGAGGATATAAAGTCCACCCTGCTGCTGGTCCACCACTTTCAAAAAATAATGTGCTTATTAGCATTGCAAATGCAAAAGGTAAAATCCAAAAACTCCAATTATTTAGTCTAGGCAAGGCCATGTCTGGAGCACCAATCATCATTGGAAGTTGCCAGTTGGCTAGCCCAACAAAAGCTGGCATAAGTGCGCCAAAGATCATTATTAGCGCATGCATTGTAGTCATTTGGTTAAAAAATCCTGGAACAACAAGTTGTAATCCAGGCTGGAAAAGTTCCGCACGGATTATTAGCGCCATGAAACCACCAATAAAAAACATAAGTAAACTGAACCATAAATACAATGACCCAATATCCTTATGATTGGTAGTTGTAATCCACCTCATCAAGCCAGATGGTTGGTGGTGATGTTCCTCTTTAATGTGATCAATATTTGTGCTCATATTTAACTTCCTTATTCTGATTTATCCGCTACACGGTTTTTTTGATTTAGTGAAACCCATTTTACGTACTCTTGTCTAGGTACTGCTCGAACAACTATTGGCATGAAGCCATGGTCTTTTCCGCATAGCTCTGTGCATTGACCTCGATAAACGCCAGGCTTTTTAATGTCCACCCAAAGCTCATTAATGTATCCTGGTATAGCGTCTTTCTTCCCGGTAATTTCCGGGACCCACCATGCATGAATCACATCACTTGCTGTTAAGAGTATTCTGACTTTAGTATCTGTTGGAAGGACAACCTCGTTATCAACATTTAGGAGATAGTTATCAACTTTATTAACATCTATTTTAGAGCCTAGTTGTCTTGCTTCATTGCTTTTGTTGTCAAGCTTACTAAAGAATGAAACATTATCTTCAACATAATCATATTTCCACATCCATTGATAACCTGTTACTTTGAGTGTTATCTCAGAGTCACGAGTGTCTTCCATCATTATAAGTGTTTTAGTTGCAGGTACAGCCATACCGACTAATATTACAAATGGTATTACTGTCCAGATAATTTCTACCGTAGTGCTCTCATGAAATGAAGCGGGCTTAGCTCCTTTTGATTTTCTGTGGTGGAATATAGAGTAGAACATTACTCCAAACACTATTATTCCAATTACAACTGTAATATAAAAAATTAACATATGTAGATCGTATGCGGCATTAGCTGTAGGTGATACACCTCTTGGCATATTGACTTCCCAGTCCGCAAAGCTTGAGACTGAGCTCATCATTATAATTAGTAGTATAGATAATCTGTTCATTTTCATTCCCTAATGTGTGGTTATTAATCCCTCAATAACATCCTATTCGATGTCAATATTAACAAAATATTAGTACTTATGGAATTTCTAATTTACTCTTTTTTTATCTCTTTAATCTTTATCAATTTACCTGATTTATCAAGGGTTTTAGCCGGTTTGAGAGCATACCCAAAGATTATGTCATAAGTTAATTCAAATGAGTTTGATACATTATTATACAGACATGATTTGATTGTATTGTACTCAGACTTGGTGATACGAGCGGTATTAGATGACTCAGTGATATTTGTACCTGTAAGACGAATTGATTTGAGAAGCTGATTGAAAGAGGAGAACTCTAGAGTTATTTGTTCGTTATCTACCACAGGATCTTTGAAGTTGGAGTTAAGTAAAAAATCCCCGTAATGATGCATGTCCAGAAAGTCATTGAATCTAAGTTTTTGTAGAATATTTGCAGGGCACTTTTTAAATTCTTTAAATGTGTCTGGGCCTGAAACTGAGAAAAGAAGTAGACCTTGAGGTTTAAGTAAATTATAGAAATTAAGAAATAACTCTGAGTCAATAGTGCACCAATGAAGCGTGAGACTAGATAATATAGTATCAAATGATGACAGTTTGAATGGAAGATTTTCAGCATTTCCCACAACGCATTTAGCGTTATGATTTTTGTTTCTATGAACCTGTAACATATCAAATGACATATCTAAAGAAGTAACATTGATGCCCGGATATTTTTTTTCGACATCTTGAGTCAATTTTCCAGTTCCTGAGCCAATATCTAAAATATTAGATTTATTATGTTTTATAAGTCCTAACCTTTCTATGAGTCGATTATTAACTTCTTTTTGAATAAATGATTGGGAGTCATACGTCACTGCTCTTTTAGAAAATGAATTTTTAATTATCACGATGTTAGCCCTATTGTTTTAAAAATTTCATTTGGGTCAAAAAAAGGGAAATGTGGCGAGTTTTCTAAGCTTAATATCTTTACTTTTTTAATTTTAAATTTGTTAATTATTTGAGAATCACAGATTTCATCCTGATCAGACAAGAGGATTGTCAGATTATCATTTGAATTAACTATTAGTTTTGAGCGATCAATGAACATCATTTCCTCTAGCTCTGAAATCAACAAATCTTTATCAGGAACATCATTTTTATAGAATAAGTCTCGAAGAATTGTAAAGTGTCTCTTACTTGATACGTTACCTTTTACACATTCAAAAATAAATTTTTTTACAGCACTATCAAAATCTTCTCTCAAATTATCTCTTAGCGCAGTTATAGAATTTGATTTTGCCTTTAAAAAAGGATTAACAAGAAAAATACTAGCCTGACATTTAGCTAGCTCATTTGAAAAAAGTATCGTTGTAGCTGTATACGAGTATCCTATAATTACATCATCCTTTTTTGCACAACGAAGGAGAGTATGAATTACATCTGTCCTACTTTTATCTGCGCTGATATTGTCATACCCTGGCAAAGATATAAACTCTTTAGAAATAGTATTCGGAAAATATTCTTGTAGGCTTCTCCAAATGTATGACCCAAAAAGCCACCCATGAATAAATATAATTTTATTTATATTCTCTAACTGCATCACAAATTAGAATAATACAAATCACTGGTGTATGCTTTATAAATGGAGTCAGATTTGAATATTTATTTTATTTCTATGCTTTTCTACTTGGTCGGATCCTTGCCATTTGCATTGATTGTACATAATTTGATGTCTACAACCGATCCTAGACAAACAGGTTCAAAAAATCCTGGTGCTACAAACATGTTTAGAATTGCAGGCCCTTTGGCTGGTGTAATGACATTTATTGGTGACTTTCTAAAAGGTTTTATTCCCATATTTTTATTAGTACATTTCGATGAAATTACGTTATATTTGGTGTCATTTTCAATTCTTGTTGGGCATATGTTTTCTGTATTTAATAGATTTCAAGGTGGTAAAGGTGTCGCAACTTCTTTTGGCTCGCTCTTAGCAATTAATTATTTATTAGGTGTTGCTTTAATGACTGTATGGTTAGTGGTCTTTGCATTGAAAAGAATTTCGGGGTTAGCCGCAATAGTCAGTTTTGTTTTATTACCACTTATCGCTTATTTGATAATTGGAAGTTATGGGTTTTTAATTATATCAATTTTTCATTCTTTAATAATTCTGGTAAATCACAGAAATAACATCAGAGAACTCTTACAAACTTAGTGACGGGTTTGGCTTTATCTTAAAGTTTATTTCTATACTAGATGACTGAGATTTAAGGAAACCTGCATATGCAATCATCGCACCATTATCCGTGCTGTACCTTACATCAGGAAAAAAAACATTAGAGTTACTTAGAGCAGAAAATTTCTCTCTTAGCCTTTTGTTAGCACTGACTCCTCCTGTAATTACGATATTTTCTATTTTATAGTCCTGCGAAGCCTTGAGAGATTTGCTGATCAAAGTTTCAACAATTGCATCTTGCAACTCAAAAGATATATTATTTATATTTTCATCACTTAGTTCGATTTTTTGAATAGCATTAATGACATGAGTCTTAAGTCCACTAAAACTAAAGTCATAGCTATCACTATTAATCATGGGTCTAGGAAATGAAAATTTGTTGTTTTTAACTCCTTCTGAACGTCTTGCTATCTCAGGTCCACCTGGATAACCTAATCCAAGTTTTCTTGCAACTTTATCAAAACACTCTCCTGCCGAATCATCAAGCGTGGTGCCCAAATTTTTTATCACAGAGTTTTTGTCTACAACAGATAAAAGCGTATGTCCTCCAGAGACAAGCAAGGATATAAACGGTGGTTTGAGATTATTTTCGGTAATCATTGGAGAGTAAACATGTGCTTCCAAATGATTTACTTCAATTGTCGGTATATTACGACTCCATCCTAATGCCTTTGCAAGGGATGCGCCTGCTAACAATGGGCCAAGAAGGCCTGGGCCATTTGTAAATGCAATCATCTCTATTTCATCTATCTTCATATCAGCTTTACTCAATAAAAAATCAAGAAGTGGTATAAATTTTTTCACATGATCTCTTGATGCTAATTCAGGGACGATGCCTCCGTACTTTGCATGTATTTCATGTTGTGAACTAGTCACGTGAGCTAATACATGACCTGAAGAATCAACAATCGCAAGTCCCGTATCATCACAGGATGATTCTATCCCTAATATATTCATCGAGCTATTATAAGTTAAAACTTGCTTTATGGGCAATATCAAGTAATATTACGCAATATTTAATTTTTAAGGATTTTTATGCCAAGTGTACAAGTAAGAGAGAACGAACCTTTTGAAATAGCATTGAGACGTTTTAAAAGAGGCTGCGAAAAAGCGGGTATCCTTACTGAAACAAGACGCAGAGAATTTTATGAGAAACCAACTGCAATGAGAAAAAGAAAAATTGCAGCAGCTACAAAAAGATGTAAAAGAAAAGTCAGCATGGATACGCTCAGAAAAAAACCTCCTTATAAAAAATTCTAATTTGTAATGTCTAAATCTGCTATCAAAGATAGTTTACAAAAAAATCAAATCAATTATCTCAAAGAAGGCAAAAAAGATGAATCATCTGTTTTAAGATTTGCTTTATCATTCATTAATAAAGAAGAAAAAGACAAGAAAACAGAACTTAATGATTCTGAGGTTATTAAAGTTATTAAATCGCTTATCAAAAGAAACAAAGATTCATTCGACCAATTTTCATCTGCTAATAGACCTGAGCTAGCTGCGAAGGAGAAAAAAGAAATGGACTTACTCCAGACATATCTACCAGATCTAATCGATGAGACTAAAACAGAGGAAATCGTCAAGAGCACTATAGATGAACTAGGGATAGACTCCATAAAAGAAATGGGAAAAATTATTGGAACAATCAAAAAAAACCATGGTGATAATATTGATTTATCTCTAGTGAGCCAGATAATTAAAAAGTGTCTGGGTTGATATTTCTTCATATCGCTAAATAGTTACAAGTCCTGTATAATTAGAATATGGATAAGAATCTGCAATTTTTAGAATTAAAAAGAATGGATCCAGATGTAGTCTCTCCTGTAAAGAGAAAAAAAAACTATAATGAGATCTATGGCCACTATACGAGTGAAATCGCCTCTGAGCAGTCAGGAAGGTGTATCGAGTGCGGTAACCCATATTGTGAATGGAAATGTCCAGTTCATAATTACATTCCTCAATGGCTAAAATTAATATCAGAAAATAAATTGTTCGAGGCAGCGGATTTATCTCACCAAACAAACTCTTTGCCAGAAATATGTGGAAGGATTTGTCCTCAAGACAGATTATGCGAGGGAGCTTGCACACTTAATGATGGCTTTGGGGCTATTACGATTGGAAGTATAGAGAAATATATAACCGATGAAGCAATTAGTCAGGGTTGGAAACCTGATTTATCAAATGTCAAAAAAACAAAGTATAAAGTTGGAATTATAGGTGCAGGCCCCGCTGGTTTAGCATGTGCTGATATTTTAGTGAGAAATGGATTCAACCCTATCATATATGATAAATACGAGGAGATTGGTGGGTTACTCACCTTCGGAATACCCCCTTTTAAACTGGAGAAAGAAATTGTAAGACAGAGAAGAAAAATTCTAGAAGACATGGGTGTAAAGTTCGTCTTAAATACAGACATAGGAAAAGATATTAGTTTTGATAAGTTTATTAAAATGTTTGATGCGGTATTTCTTGGAATGGGGACATACACTTATATGAAAGGTGGATTTCCTGGTGAGAATCTTGATGATGTCTATGATTCATTACCATATCTAAATTCTAATATCAGAAACCTTATGAAAAAAGAAGATAATGAATATATTGATCTTAAAGATAAAACAGTAATTGTTCTTGGCGGTGGTGATACAGCTATGGACTGTAATAGAACTGCTCTTAGACAAGGTGCAAAAAAAGTATATTGTGCATACAGAAGAAATGAATCAAACATGCCTGGCTCAAAAAGAGAAGTCAAAAATTCAAAAGAAGAAGGAATCGAGTTTCTCTGGAATATGCAACCAGTTGAAATTATTGGAGAAAAAAAAGCAACAGCAGTTAAATTCATGAAAACAAAATTGAAAAAGACTGATATTAGAGGGAGAGAGATTCCTGTCATAGTTCCAAATAGTGAGAAAGTTATAAAATGTGACAGTGTAATTTTAGCTTTTGGATTTAGGCCTAACCCTCAACCATGGTTTAAAAAAAATAAGATTTTTACTGATGAAATTGGAAGAGTAAAAATTAATAATATTTCAAAATATCCCCACCAAACAAATAATCCAAAAATATTTTCCGGTGGAGATATGGTTAGAGGATCAGACCTGGTTGTTACTGCAGTTTTTGAAGGGAGAAATGCAGCAAAAGGTATAATAGATTATATCAATGACAAAAATAAATGAGTCGTTCTAAGCACCTGCTTATCAATAGCATATACCAACAGAACATTGATAGGACACCAATTTGGATCATGAGGCAAGCTGGTAGGTATTTACCTGAGTATATTGCTACTAAAAACAGAGCTGGTGGATTTATGTCATTAATCAGAAACCCTGAGCTAGCATGTGAGGTAACCATGCAGCCTCTAAGAAGATACTCTCTAGATTCTGCGATATTATTCTCGGATATCCTAGTGGTTGCAGATATGTTTAATATGGATCTAAGGTTTGAGGAAAAGAAAGGCCCTATTTTTGATAATCCAATTAGAACAGAAGCAGATTTGAAAAAATTACCCTCCCAGTTAGATGTATCGAAGCTTAGTTATGTAAATGAAACGATTAAGAATATAAAAGGTGAATTGAATGAGTTGCTTCCACTCATTGGATTCATAGGAAGCCCTTGGACAGTAGCAACCTACCTAATTGAAGGAAACTCTACAAAGCAATTTGCCTATGTAAATGAAATGGTTAAATCAAATCCAAGTCTCTTAGTTAAAATTTTGGAAATGATTACTAAAGGTAGTATTGATTATGTCAAACAGCAAATAGAAAATGGAGTAGATGCTCTAATGATATTTGATACATGGGGTGGACTATTGTCTAAGGAAAACTATGAGAAGTTTTCTTTGAGTTTCATTCAAAAGATTATTTTATCAACTAAGAAAGATGGGGTTCCTATTATTTATTACAGTAGATCGAAATCAAACTTTGCTGAGCTTAAAAAATTAGATATAAGTTGTGTTGGTATAAGCTCAGAGAATAACCTTGGAGAAATGTATAAATTCTTTGATAAAAAATTTGCTATTCAAGGAAATCTTGATGTTGATATACTCAAAGAGGATGAATCGACCATAAAAAAAGAAATAACAAAAACGTTAGATACATTTCCTTTCAAGTCAGGACATATTTTTAATTTAGGCACAGGTATTACTCCTGATATACATCCTGACAAAGTTGCTTATTTAGTTGATCAGGTTAAAGAGCTGAGTATTAAATGAAAAATAAAATTTATCTAATTGGCTCGATGGGTTCAGGAAAATCCACTATAGGTCGGCTGTTGGCTAGGCAAATGAATTTACCCTTCTTCGATATAGACAAAATGATAGTTGATCAGGAAAAGATGTCAATTACAGATATTTTTTCTAAATACAGTGAAGAATACTTCAGAGAGACAGAGTCGAATATACTTGAGAAAAATTCTCATGAAGATAATTTTGTAACTTCAACAGGTGGAGGTTGTATATTAAGTCAACAGAACATCAAGATTTTAAAGCAAGGTCTAGTTGTATATCTAAAAATATCTGTTGATGCTCAGTATGAGAGAGTTAAAAATCGAACACACCGACCGTTACTGAATGGAGGTTTCACAAAAGAGGATCTTGCCAGACTTGATGAAGAAAGGGGTTCAATTTACTCAGATGTTTCTGATATTGAAGTTGACGTTTCAAATTTTAATAAAGAAGATGTATTATCCTCTATAATTAAAGAGTTAAAAGGCAGTCGTGAAAAAAATTAATCTTAAAGTTAATGATATAAAAGTACCAATCATAATTGGAAGAGAAATATTTAAGACCATAAATATTGCAGAATATGTCTCAAAGAATGATGTTGTAATAGTAACAAACTCAACTATTGCAAAGTTGTACCTTATGCAAACAAGACGTCTGTTTAGAGAATTTAACGTTAGTACTTTGGTATTGCCAGATGGTGAGAAGCATAAAAACATTCAAACAATACAAAAAATATATGACTTCCTTATAAAAAGTAAACTTGACAGATCTGTGACAATTGTCGCTCTTGGTGGCGGAGTTATTGGTGACATGGTAGCATTCGCTGCTGATACATTTATGAGAGGGGTTGATCTAATACATATACCAACCACTTTGTTAGCTCAAGTTGACTCATCTATTGGTGGCAAATGTGGGATTAATCATCCACTAGGGAAAAATTTAATTGGGTCGTTCAAACATCCCAGAGCCGTTATAATGGACACAGCTATTCTGCAAACCTTACCTAAAAGAGAGTTCATGGCAGGTATGGCAGAGGTAATTAAATATGGTTTGATAAAAAATAAAAGCTTTTTTAATTTTATAGATAAAAATTATTTAAAGATAATTAAACAAGATTACGATAGTCTTATAAAAACTATTTTTACATGCGCATCTATAAAATCTCAAGTTGTACAAGAAGATGAGCTTGAAGGTGGCGTAAGAGCAATACTAAATTTTGGTCATACCTTTGGGCATGCAATCGAAGCATCAAAAAATTATAAAGGGATACTCCACGGAGAAGCCATTAGTATAGGAATGAATATTGCGTCTGCCATCTCTGCAGATCAAGGATATTTGACACATGATGAGTATTGCAATATAGAAGATATGCTATTAAATATGAGTATGCCAACTATGATACCAAAAAAAATCACAGTAGCTTCTATCGCGAAACACCTTGGACACGATAAGAAAAAAATTGCTGGTAAAAATAGATTCATATTATTGGATAAAATAGGGAGTGCCTTCATAAGCGACAAATTAAACAATAAATACTTAAAAGATATCTCTAAAAATTTCATCAGTTAATCTCTTAATTAATATTTGTGGTAATATATCTTTACTATGAATAACGGACATACATCAAAAAATTCATTATATTCGCCTACTTTTGAAAGGGATAATTGTGGATTTGGTCTGATTGCTAACATGGATGATAAGCCGTCTAGCTGGATTATTGATACAAGTATTGAAGCGCTTAATAGATTGAAACACAGAGGTGCTGTATCTGATGACGGTAAATCCAGTGATGGGTGCGGTCTGTTGATTAAAAAACCTGATGAGTTTTTTCATCATTGCGCGAATGAATTGAATATAAAGCTAAGTTCTAACTATGCTTTTGGAACGGTCTTTCTTCCAAGGAGCAAATCGAAGCACAAGAAAATCAAAGAGACTTTCTTTTTCCAGATTAAAAAGTTGGGGCTCAATGTATTAGGTTGGAGACAAGTTCCCGTAGATAAAAGAGTTTGCGGTAAAGATGCGCTCGCTAGCCTCCCAGACATACAACAGATTATAATTACAGGAAGTGAAAAGTTACATGAAAATGAGTTCGAAAAAAAATTATATGTTGCAAGACTGCACATAGAAAAAATACTCAATGAACCTGAATTGTACATATGTAGTATGTCTTCAAAGGTAATATCATATAAAGGATTAATTGTTTCTGAAAATATTCAGAAATTTTATCCAGATCTAGTGCATCAAAAAATGAAAACATCGCTGTGCGTTTTTCACCAAAGATTCTCAACTAATACACTTCCACAATGGAAGCTAGCTCAGCCTTTTAGGCATCTAGCACATAATGGCGAGATAAATACTGTTCAAGGTAACAGACACTGGTATATGGCGAGAAGGAGCAAACTGGATATTTCAGATCTGCCTGAGCTAAAAAAATTACATCCTGTTGTATCAATGGAAGACTCAGATTCATACTCATTAGATAATATGCTTGAATATCTACTTGCGGGTGATATGGGAATTTTCAGAGCCATGAGGACATTAATTCCCCCTGCTTGGCAAAATAATAATCAAATTGATAACAAACTCAAAGCATGCTTTGAATATCACTCGATGCATATGGAACCGTGGGATGGGCCAGCTGGAATTGTTTTGACTGATGGAAGGTATGCTGCTTGCGCTCTTGATAGAAATGGATTGAGGCCAGCAAGATATGTGATCTCAAAAGATAGACATATCACGCTTGCATCTGAAGTTGGAGTTTATGATTACGATGACTCTGAAATCATAGAAAAAGGCAGATTAGCTCCAGGCGATATGCTGGCTGTTGATACACTGAATGGCGAAGTCCTGCTATCGGACGACATTAATAAAATCCTTAAAGACAGACATCCATATGATGAATGGCTTAATAAAAACTCGATAAATCTTACAACTTATGATCACAACAAAGAGGTCCCTCTCTCATTTAATTCATCAGATTTAGTCTCATATAAAAAGTTCTATGGTGTTACTTTGGAAGAAGAAAAAGATGTGATACTTCCACTTGCAAATCTTGCACTAGAGGCGACAGGCTCCATGGGTGATGACACCCCAATGCCTGTGCTATCAAAACAGTCGAGATCTCTATATGATTATTTTAGGCAACAGTTTGCTCAAGTAACTAATCCACCAATTGACTCACTCAGAGAAACAAGCGTTATGTCATTAGAAACTTGTCTAGGAGTTGAGAGGAACCTCTTTGAAGAATCCTCCCTTCATGCGGGAAGATTGGTGTTAGACTCTCCTGTATTATCAAAACAAGTCTTTGACAAACTTACAAACTCAAAAGAGAAAGGATTTCAGAGTGATAAATTAAGCCTTCACTATGATTCAAATATAGATTTAGAAGAAGCAATTAATACAATCTGTGACAGAGCAGTCAGAATAGTCAAAAAAGGAGCTGTCCTCATAATATTATCAGATATCGGATTGAATAATAATCAGATGACAATTCCTGCTGTTATGGCTGTGGGAGCTGTTCACCACAGACTTATTTCAGATGGACTAAGGTGTGACTGTAATATAATAGTTGAAACAGCATCTACCTGGAACTCACACCATTTTGCAGTATTACTTGGATACGGCGCATCTGCAATCTATCCATACCTAGCTCTTGAGATAATTAACAATATGATTATCCGTAATAATCAAGATAGTGAAAAATATGCTCAACATGTTAATAACTTCATCAAAGGTATTAATAAAGGACTGTTAAAAATAATGTCTAAGATGGGTATTTCATGTGTTTCCAGCTACAGAGGTGCCCAGCTATTTGAAATAATTGGACTGAACTCTAATGTAATTGATTTATGTTTTAGAAATAATATTTCTAGAATTGAAGGAGCAAGCTTTGATGACATTGAAAATGATTTAAGAATTAATAAAGAATATTCAATGAAAGTATCTGATGGTATTGGAAAGGGAGGTTTACTCAAGTTTACTACTGATGGAGAATACCATGATTACAATCCTGATGTTGTAAAAGCATTACAAGAATGTGTTACTACAGGCGAATATGATGATTATAAAAAATTCTCCAAATTGGTAAACTCTAGAGATCCTAGTTTTCTTAGAGATTTGTTTAATCTCAAAAAGAAAAAAGCTATACCAATATCTGAGGTTGAGTCATCAAAAAGTATACTAAAAAGATTTGATACTGCTGGAATGTCTCTAGGAGCTCTCTCTCCCGAGGCGCATGAAGCATTGGCAATTGCTATGAATACAATAGGGGGAAGGTCAAATTCTGGCGAAGGTGGAGAAGATATAAAGAGATATAATTCTACTAAAACATCAAAGATTAAACAGGTTGCATCGGGTAGATTTGGGGTTACCCCGCATTATCTTGTAAATGCTGATGTTATTCAGATTAAAATAGCGCAAGGTGCAAAACCTGGTGAGGGTGGACAGCTACCTGGAGATAAAGTTGACCAGTATATTGCTAAACTTAGGTATTCCGTCCCTGGAGTTACACTAATATCGCCACCTCCGCACCATGATATCTATAGTATTGAAGATCTTGCTCAACTTATTTACGATTTAAAGCAAGTTAACAATAGAGCTCTCGTATCTGTAAAGCTTGTATCACAAAAAGGCGTTGGAACAATTGCTGCCGGGGTAACAAAAGCTTACGCTGATCTAATTACTATCTCAGGTTATGATGGAGGTACTGGTGCTAGTCCTCTGACGTCAGTAAAATATGCTGGTTCCCCATGGGAAATGGGTATTGCTGAGACCCAGCAAACACTAATGTTAAATAATCTTAGACATAAAGTCAGAATACAAACAGATGGCGGACTTAAAACAGGATTAGATGTTATTAAAGCGGCAATCTTTGGAGCAGAGAGTTTTGGGTTTGGAACATCAGTAATGGTCGCCCTAGGCTGTAAGTATCTACGAATTTGTCATTTAAATAATTGCGCAACAGGCGTTGCAACGCAGAATAAAATTTTAAGAATGAAACACTTTTCTGGCAGCCCTGAGAGAGTTGTTAACTACTTTAAATTTATTGCACAAGAAGTTAGAGAAATAATGGCATCACTTGGTGTTAGAACAATAGATGAGCTAACAGGTCAGACACATCTACTCTCAATTGGTAAAGGAATTACACAAAAACATAAGGCTCTAAGCCTTAAAAAGATGCTTACAATATCTAACAAAAAGTCAGATAGATATTGTACAACTAAATCAAATAAACCATATGATAAGGGTTTGTTAGCTAGAAAAATCCTAAAAGATTCTAAAAACGCAATCATGAAGCGTAAAAGTATCACTCTCGAATATGATATAAAAAATCTCGATCGTTCTATAGGTGCCAGTCTCTCAGGAGAAATTGCTACAAGATATGGAAATCACGGGTTTTCAAAAACGCCTGTGAAATTATATTTAAATGGAACTGCTGGTCAAAGCCTTGGAGTGTGGAACGCAGGCGGTGTTGAAATATATCTTACTGGTGATGCGAATGATTATGTTGGCAAAGGAATGTCTGGTGGGAAAATAAGCATTCAAGCTTCACCTTCCTTCAAAAATATTGCAGACAAAAACAGTATTGTTGGAAATACGTGTCTATACGGTGCTACAGGGGGAAGACTATATGCCGAAGGTAAAGCGGGTGAAAGATTTGCAGTTAGAAACTCAGGAGCTATTGCGACTATAGAGGGAGCGGGTGACCATTGTTGTGAATATATGACGGGAGGCTCTGTAATCGTTTTAGGAGAAGTTGGAAATAATTTTGGCGCTGGCATGACTGGTGGTGTGGCTTTTATTTATGATGACTCAGGCAAGTTAGACAAGAATCTCAACAAAAGCTCAGTAGAGCTATTAGAACTTGCTGAAGTTGATAAGCCAACAGCTAATTTCTTTAAGAGAATTATCAAAGATTATGCAAAGGAAACAAAAAGCATCAAGGCTAAGAAAATATTGAAGGATTTTGAACATGAAATTATGAATATTAAATTAATCAAGCCAATAAATGCATCAATGGAAGATATTAAGAAAAATATAATCAATAAAGTTGCGTAAATGGCAAATTTTGACAGAGCATTTATTGATCAAGTTCTGTCCTCAACTGACATAGTTGATGTAATAAAAGAAAAAGTTAATCTTACAAAAAATGGAACTAATTTTAAGGGTTTGTGCCCCTTTCATAGTGAAAAAACACCCTCATTCAATGTTTCTTCATCAAAGCAATTCTATCATTGCTTTGGGTGTGGCGCTCACGGTGATGCTATAAAGTTTATACAAGAACATGATAATCTTACTTTCATTGAAGCTTTAACAAAATTGGCACAAGCAGCAGGCCTTGAGCTTCCAGAAAAAACAAAAAAAAATGACACTTACTACAACCTTTTTATATCAAACAAGCTTGCTGCTGAGTTTTATAGTCGTTCCCTCGAAAATAATTCAGAAGCAAAGACTTACCTTGAAAATAGAGGCATCGATCAAGGAATGATTGAGACATTTCACTTAGGCTTATCAAATAATAAATGGGACGATCTCACTAACTTATTTTCAAAAGAAAAAATAATTAACAATGCTATTGAGGCTGGATTAGTCATTAAATCAAATAATAAGACATATGACCGTTTCAGAAATAGAATAATGTTCCCTATACGAAACTCTACTGGAAATATTATCGGTTTTGGAGCAAGAATATATAACTCAGATGATGGAGCTAAATATTTAAACTCTCCTGAGACTAAACTATTTCACAAGAGTTATGAACTTTATGGTCTATATGAATGTAAAAAAGACATAGCCAAAGAGAAATCGGTAATAATAGTTGAGGGATATACTGATGTTATAGGATTGTATAAGTCTGATATAAAAAATTGTGTCGCTACACTAGGAACTGCATTTACAAAGTTTCACTTTAATAAAATAAAACGTTATACCAACAAGATAATATTTTGTTTTGATGGAGACGCCGCAGGTAAATCTGCAGCTTGGAAGGCTATAACTAATTGTTTGCCTGAGTTAAAAGACGAAATACAGCTTTATCTGATCTTTCTACCTGAAGGGTGTGACCCAGATTCATATGTCAAAGATGAAAAAGATAATTTCGATAATTTAATAAATAACCCCATGCCTCTGTCGGAATATATAATTGAGCATCTCGGAACTGATATTGATATCAAAACTGTTGAGGGTAAGACATCTTTTGCTCTAGAGGCAAAGAAAGTTCTCAATCAGATGCCGGATATTATGTATACAGATATATTAAGAGAAAAGATACAGCAAATGACAGGCAATATTATTCTGAAGAAGAATCAGGCAACGCATGACAAAGAGAAAAATACCTCTTCAGACACCAGTCAAGAATTTGACATAAAAGAACTGACGCTTTTAAATTTGCTCATAGAGTATCCAATGCTAGTGAAAGAGTTTAATTGTGAGCATATAATTACAGAGAAGACATTGATAAATATTTATAACGTCATCAGAGAAGAAATTAGTAAAAATGAAAATTTTACTGCAGCACATCTATTGAAGTTATTTCCTAATAATGAGGCTGTAAGATCTATTGTTACTTTTGAATCAAATGAAAAGTCAGAGGATTCTGCTAGAGTTACAATCCAGGAAATATTTCATCAACTAGAGCTAAGTTCTAAAGAGAAGGTTTATTTTGAACTTCTAAATAGATACACAGATGGACAAAGTTTATCTGAAAAAGAAAGGGAATTCATCAAAAACTTTAAGAAATAGTAATTTCAATAAACATCTGCTTTATTACACCTTAATACTAATATAAACTGCATGAATGTATTATTTTACATCAGAGAGTGTATCTCCTGGGCATCCAGATAAACTATGTGACCATCTGTCAGACGCCGTACTCGATCATGTTATCTCACAAGATGAAAATTCACGTGTAGCATGTGAAACTTTCGTAAAGGGTAAAGAAAATGAGGCTGGAACGGTCGTTGTGGGTGGTGAGATAACGACTAAAGGAAATCTCAATTTAGACGAATTAATAAGAGAAACTATCATTGAAATAGGATATGACTCGAATGAGCTTGGTTTTAATGGCCATGAATGTGAAATTGTTAAATTACTAACTAAACAATCTCCTGATATTCAAATGGGAGTTGATCGCGAAGAAAAGAAAAAACAAGGTGCGGGTGATCAAGGTTTAATGTTTGGTTATGCAACAAATGAAACTGAGTTTCTCATGCCCTCCCCTATATATTACTCTCATAGATTGGTCGAGAAACAAACAAATCTTCTAAAAAGCAAATCTGTAAGTTGGTTGAGACCTGATGCCAAGAGCCAAGTAACGTTTCAATATGAAAATGATAAACCAACATCTGTAGACACTGTTGTCTTATCAACACAACATTCAAGTGATATAAGCTTGGAAGATCTTAGAGAGTTTGTAAAAAAAGAAATTATATTTGATGTCATTCCAGATAATTTGATTAATGATAATACCAAGATTTTTATAAACCCCACTGGAAATTTCGTTGAGGGTGGGCCACTTGGTGATTCAGGATTAACGGGTAGAAAAATAATTGTTGATACGTATGGAGGTATGGCCAGACATGGCGGTGGAGCATTTTCAGGTAAAGACCCTTCAAAAGTGGATAGATCCGCAGCTTATGCAGCAAGATATATTGCAAAAAATATTGTCGCGGCGGAGTTAGCTGATAGATGTGAAATTCAAATATCTTATGCAATTGGAGTCGCAGAACCAACATCTACTCTAGTTAATACATTTGGAACAGGTACGGTCTCAGATGAAAAACTATCCAGTATAATAAATGATGTTTTTGATCTTACCCCTTATGGGATAATCACTACTCTAGACCTACTCAATGTAAAGTATAAACCTACTGCTGGATTCGGGCATTTTGGAAGAAATGATGCAAATTTTACATGGGAACAAACGGATAAGGTTGATATACTAAAATCTGCCATTTAATAAGAGGTGAATATGGAATCAGATAAAGTTAAAAAGATTAAGGATGATTTTAAGGTTGCGGACATATCGCTTGCAGCATTTGGTCATAAAGAAATAAGAATTGCAGAAGTTGAAATGCCTGGGCTTATGGCCCTGAGGAAAGAGTTAGGTACTAAAAAACCACTTAAAGGTGCAAGGATAATTGGTTGTCTTCATATGACAATTCAAACAGCAGTTTTGATTGAGACGCTAGTTGAGCTTGGTGCTGATGTGAGATGGTCATCTTGTAATATTTTTTCAACCCAAGATCATGCGGCTGCTGCAATAGCCGACCAAGATATTCCTGTTTATGCATGGAAAGGTGAGACAGAAGACGAATATATTTGGTGTTTGAAACAATCTATTGAGGGAAAACCTGAATGGAAGCCAAATATTCTGCTTGATGATGGTGGAGATCTAACTTCAATGATTCACAAAGAGTACCCGCACCTAATAGATGAAATCAAAGGCGTTTCTGAAGAGACAACTACTGGTGTATTGAGATTATACGATATGGCTAGAGAGGGATCATTGAAAATGCCTGCTATAAATGTCAATGATTCAGTAACTAAATCTAAATTTGATAACCTCTATGGATGTAAAGAATCTTTGGTTGATGGCATCAAACGCGCAACTGATACCATGATCGCTGGTAAACATTGCATCGTATGTGGATATGGAGATGTCGGTAAAGGGTCTGCAGAATCATTAAGAGCACTTGGTGCAAAAGTCATGATAACTGAAATAGATCCGATCTGTGCCTTACAAGCTTGTATGGAAGGATACGATGTAGTCACACTTGAGGATAAAATTACAGAGATAGACATATTTGTTACCGCGACAGGTAATTTTAATGTAATCAACCATGACCATATGAAAGCTATGAAAAGCGGAGCAATTGTTTGCAATATAGGTCATTTTGATAATGAAATCGATGTGGCCAGCTTGAAAGATTACCAATGGGACAATATAAAACCCCAAGTTGATGAAATTACATTCCCCGATGGAAAAAAAATCATTCTTCTAGCAGAAGGAAGATTAATTAATCTTGGTTGTGCAACAGGGCATCCAAGTTTTGTTATGTCCTGCTCATTTACGAACCAGGTAATGGCACAAATTGAGCTTTGGGAAAATCACTCTAAGTATGAGAAAAAGGTTTATGTATTGCCTAAGCATCTTGATGAAAAGGTTGCTTTACTCCATCTAGATAAACTAGATGCAAAGATTACAAATCTCACTGATGAGCAAGCCGAATACATCGGTGTAGGTAAAAACGGTCCGTTTAAGAAAGATACTTACAGATATTAATTAGTATTTAACTAATTATGAAATCATCACATCTAGTTAAAAAAGACTTAAGGGTTGTGTGGCACCCTTGTACCCAAATGAAGGATCATGAAAAGATTCCCATGATTCCTATTAAATCAGGTAAAGGGGTTTGGTTATATGACTATGATGGAAAAAAGTATCTCGATGCTATAAGCTCGTGGTGGGTTAATCTTTTTGGTCACTCAAACGCATATATAAATAAAAGTATCAAAAGCCAACTATCTCAGCTAGAGCATGTTCTACTTGCTGGATTCACACATGAACCTGCTATAACTCTATCTGAGAGATTAATAAAATTAACACCGCCTAAAATCACTAAATGTTTCTTCACTGATAATGGCTCATCTTCCATTGATGCAGCTATGAAAATGAGCTATCACTACTGGCAGAATAAGAGAAAAAAATCTAAAGTTAAATTTATAGCATTATCAAATAGCTATCATGGTGAAACACTAGGTTCTCTCTCAGTAAGTAATATTGATTTATATAAGAAAACTTATGAGAGCATGCTAAAGAAAACGATTATTGTAGATTCGCCTGATAACTACAATAAAGTTGATGGGGTTTCTGAAGAAAAGCATGCAGAAATCATGTTTGACAAAATGTATAAAACTATCAAAGAGAACCATAATGAAGTTTGTGCTGTAATTGTAGAACCACTTATTCAATGTGCCGGATATATGAGGATGTATCATCATAGATACCTTGAGCTTTTGAGTGAGGCATGTCGTAAGTATAAAATTCATTTAATAGCTGACGAGATTGCGGTTGGTTTTGGAAGAACAGGCACCATGTTTGGATTTCAACAAGCAAAAATTACACCTGATATTATCTGTCTGTCTAAAGGAATAACAGGGGGTTACATGACACTTTCTACGATTCTCACTACCGATAATATCTATGATGCTTTTTATGACGAATATGACAAACTGAACGCTTTCTTACATTCACACAGTTACACAGCAAATCCTATAGCATGTTCTGCTGCTAACGCTACACTTGATATTTTTAAAAATAAAAATGTATTAAAAAATAACAAGGTGCTGTCCAAACATATGAAAAA
>CAJWPJ010000005.1 GCA_913045115.1 uncultured Gammaproteobacteria bacterium
CATTCTCAAGCATATCAAGAGTTTTACCCCATGGATTCACTATCATTGTATGACCATAAGTTTTCTTACCGTTAATATGGTAACCTCCCTGACATGATGATACAACATATGATAGATTTTCTATTGCTCGAGCTTTAATTAATGTTTCCCAATGAACTTTGCCTGTTTGTTCAGTGAACGATGCAGGAAGAATAATAACTTCAATTTTCTTTTCTTGTTGCAGTCTAAATAATTCAGGGAATCTAAGATCATAGCAACATGCTATCCCAGCTCTACCTATGGGCGTATCAATAACTTCAATTTTATCACCTGGCATGAAATATCTAGATTCATTATAGGATTCTTTAGATTTTGGTAGTGTGACATCAAACAAATGAATCTTATTATATAGCGATACTCTCTTGCCAGTATGGTCATATGTTATCGTGCTAGCCATTACTCTATCTTTATCGGGAGATTTAATTGGAATAGTGCCTGCGACTATCCAAATTTTATATGTGCTTGCTAAGGATGCAATTGAATTTTGTATCTGTCCATCATCAAGCGTTTCGGCGTGCTTAATATAATCATTGTCATTTTCTGGCATAAGTGCAAAGTTTTCAGGCAAAACAACCATCTTAGAATCACTATCTGAGATTTGCTCTATATATGATTTAATATCATATATATTTACCTTAATATTAGGACCAGAATTCAGCTGTATTGCAGAAACTTTTGACATTCGTTAAGAATATATTAATTGAGGATAGGTTTAAATGATTGGGTCACCCTAATTTCAGGATTTTTCCAAGGACCTTTAATAGAATACTCTATGCCAGCAAGTTTATTCGTGTCGAGCCCAAACTCTTTTAGGAGTCTATCGTAAAATATAGACGCAGCAGCCCCAATTGGGCCACCAAGGACTGCTCCAGTAACCAAACTAGTTGAGGATAAGTCTGGAATAAATATTAGTGTTTGATCATGAGTTTCGTCAATGAGGTTTGACTTTCCTGACAGTCTCATTTCTCCAAAACTTCCTACTATTTGCATTCTTTTCGTATCAGCAATACCATTATCTAAACTGATATCAGATGTTAAATCATCAAATCTCAGCCCCTTGGAAAAAAAATCTGAGAAGTCTAGAGATAATCTTTTAGGTATTGAGGATATGCTAAATAACCCTAGAACTTGACCAATCGCCTGCGTTTTTTTATCCAATTCGTTGATTTGACCATTTTTTATTATAAAATTTAGATCACCCTTTGCATTTGAAAATGAAAAATCATCTAAGGAGCCTTGCCACTGTGCTTTTAAACTTGCATCTAAGTCCCCTCCCTGTAGAACACCAACATAACCTAAACCTGTTAAGGCTTGTCCGAGATTACTGCTTTTAAAAAAAGCATTGATTTCTGTTTTTTCATTTTTATTCCTGTACCATTTTCCTGATGACTGCATTTGCAAGTAGAGATTATTAAAGTTCAATTTATCTATCGAGATATAATTTTCTGCTGGAGTAATGATTAGGTGAACGTCATCAAGAACAGCTCTGGATGTTTTGACGTGTTTGGATTTTATTTCAATCTTAGGTAAAGATTGACCTATACCGTCACTTTTAAAATAGGCCGTATCAATATACTCAAATGATCCTGTGGCTAGATTGATAGACTGTGATGTGGTGGGATATTTAAAAAATCCTCTTGCAAGAGGAGAATTAATATTAGTATAGATATAGCCTCCATCACTTCTAAATTTGAACTTATGTTTTTCAAGAGTCACAGACATAGGGTAAGATATTTGTGGAAAGTGCTGATACTTGAAAACAAAGTTTTTATTTTCTTTGCTAGTCTTATTGAATGGCTCAATGATATTGAGTGACACACCATTTAGATTACTTGTGACATAGGATGTTGCAATATTTTGTGTGTGATCATAAGTTGTAACTGATTTTATCTGTGTCTTTCCCTTAGTGACTCCCTGAATATCCAAATACTCACTTAAGATTTTTGTATCAAGAAAACCAGTTGATGATAATATGAACTTATGCGAGGTACTATTTGATCGAGTCATAATTCTTGAAGTAAGTTCATTACTATTAATCGAAAGATTGAATTTGTCTGAACTAATAAAATTCGAGGTTGTGTAAACATTCACTTTTGGAGATGAAAGATAGATATCATCTGAATGTTCTATCACAAGATTCTCCACATTTGCTTTGCTGAAAAATACTCCACCGTGATAATAAATATTGGCGCTCATCTTGCCCTCATAATTTATCTTTGTAAGTAACTCGCTAGAGCTTAAGAAAGGTAGAATTTTATTAACATTGGAAGAAATTCGGATCTTAAGTGATGGCATTTTTGATGTTTTATATCCTGAAAAGGTGAAATTATAATTCTGATTGTTTTTAAATTTAGAGCCGCTGAAGTAAATAGATTTTCCTCTCGCGTTATATGCTATTTTGCCAGATACACCATCTGCTACATTTTTTTCCTGTAGATTTAGAGATAAATTACGTATGTTAACAATGCCCCTACTTAGTGTCCCGTATATTTTTGCATTAACATTATCTAGAGAGTAGCTATCCTCAATATCAACAGAACCGTCACTAATAGTTAAACTATAATAATCAAGCTTGCCCTTACTATTAAGATGTACTTGAATATCTTCTATATCGCCAGATAGCAACTGTGTAGGTATATTAAGGTTATACATTCCTATAATGGGAAAATACTTCCTGATCAAATGACTATCATTTTTTTTGATAAATACGCTAATATTTTTTTTGTTATCCTTACTTATGACTATTTTGTTATTTTTTATATTTTTGTTATCTATAACATAATTCATTCTCATAAGACTCAAGGTTTCAGATTCACTATCTTTCACAAACAAAAGATCGCTATTGACTTTACCTAGTGTAAAGATGGACTTTCCAACAGTTAGACTTAATCTATCAGTAGCGATATTTCCGAATGCCCTCGTGATATTTGTTCCGTCTAAGTTTAACCAAATCCGCAGTGACATCTGATTAGCCTGCAGTTGTCTTAGTTGCTCAGGAAGTAGAGGGTATGGTACTTTAATAGAATTCCCACTAAGAAATATTTTACTTTTAATGGAGTCGCCTATAACAACTCCTTTGTACTGAACAGTTATCGGATTAGGGCTCGCCTGGTGCAAAAAGTCTGAATATACTTTTATGATATTATCCTGATAACTTGCCAAAAGAGTGTTTGCTTTCATAGATAATGTTTGTTGATTTATTAAATTAGTTATTCTAATGTCAGAATTATTGAGGATAATTACAGGTATATTTTGTTTTATTTCCAAATTGGAATTAACTGGTAATTTTTTCTTATTAAGAATGATTTTGTTCTTATCATATTTCAAATCAAGTATTGTGTTATTAATTATAATTTTCCCAATTGATAATTCCTGACTCCTTAATGTATCTAATATGTTAATGTGTATTTCGCTGCTTGGTATTTCTAACAACATTCTATTGTCGCTGTCACTCATTAATGTATTTTTCATTTTTATTATCGGGTTTAAACCAATCCATTTAACATCAAAATTCTCTATACTAGTCTCTACATTGAGTGTCTTCTTTAGTTCAGCTTTAAAGAAATGAGTGAGATCTCTTTTAAGATTAGTTGAATTTTCGGAATACAGTATGACTGTAGTGAATAAGATTAGAGAGATAAGTAGAAAATTAAGTAAAACTTTGATTGTTTTAGACATTTTAAATCATATTTTCATTATTCAGACTTTCGTCCCATAACTTTTCAAGAGAATAAAACTCTCGTGCTTCCGGATGCATGACGTGAACTAAGACATCACCAAAATCAATGAGTACCCACTCTGATTTTGAGTAACCCTCTATACCCAAAGGTTTGATTTTAACTTTTTTTAACTTTTTTATAATATTATCTGAGATTGACTTAACATGACGCGTAGATCGTCCTGAGGCAATGATCATAGTGTCCGTAACTGATGATTTATTTTTTACATCAAGTGAGATTATGTTCTCGGCTTTAAACTCTTCCAGCAAGAGGCTAATTTCTTTATTTAAAATCACTTATATAAACCATTTTTTTTAATAAATTCATAATTTACTTTGGATACAATATTTTCAGTAGATTGATTTTTTTTTATCATGTCTCGCAGTATACTTCCAGATATCTGTGATTTGTACTTATTTGAAAGATGTATTTTTCCAGATTTAGATTGATTAAATAAATTAATATTTTTTTCTATATAACTATCCAATAATTCAATTCTAGCATAATTGCTGTCATTGTCTCTACATAGAACAATAATACTTGCCATCGACAAAATTTCGAGATATCTATGCCATGATGTAAAATTATGGAAATTATCTTCTCCCATAATTAAACGTAGGGAACTCGTCTCATATTCTTTATTAAAATAATTAATTGTATCTATAGAATATGAAATTTCTTCAGATAACTTCTCGAAAGTGCTGACTTCAAAAAATTTATAAGCTTTTATAGCATTTTGTATCATACAGACTCTATCATCAAACTTAGCATGAAATTTTCTACCGATTGGAGACTTATTATTAGGTACAAATATTATCTTTGTAAGTTGATAATGGTCCTTTATGTGAAGAGGTATATCTATGTGAGCAGTATGAATAGGATCAAATGAGCCAAGATATATACCTATGTTAGATTGCTTAATTTCTAATAACTCCTTTGCTAGTGACTACGTATTTCAAATTTGTTAATCCTTCCAAGCCAACAGGTCCTCGTGCATGAATCTTATCTGTGCTGATCCCTATTTCTGCACCAAGCCCATATTCAAAACCGTCTGCAAATCTCGTAGATGTATTAATCATCACAGAGCTTGAATCTACCTCTCTAAAAAATCTAGATTGAGCTTTTTTATTCTTTGATATTATGGAGTCTGTATGCCTACTGCCATACTTTTCAATATGATCCATTGCCTCATCAATGCTACTAACCACTTTAACAGCTATAATTGGCTTGAGATACTCCTCATACCAATCAGCCTCCTTCGCTATACGAGCTTTACTAAAAATAGCTTTTATTTTTTTGCACCCCCTTATCTCAACACCATGATCCTGCAAAGCACTTAAAATCTTAATAATGAACTCTTTTGGGAAGCTCTTATGTATTATAAGAGATTCAGCAGCATTGCATACTCCATACCTTTGTGTTTTCGAATTAAGCGTACATTTCATAGCTACCTTAAAATCTGCATCTCTATCAATATAGACGTGACAATTGCCATCTAGATGTTTTATGACAGGAATTTTTGATTCAGATGATATCTTCTTTATTAGTCCTTTGCCCCCTCGAGGAATTATGACATCCACGTATTGATCTAATTTAAGAAGTTCGCTCACAGCGTTTCTATCCGTGGTGCTTATAAGTTGAACAATATCCTGAGGCATTCTACATTTACGAAGAGAATCTTTTATGATGCAAGATAATATCAAATTTGAGTTTATAGCTTCGCTACCTCCTCGTAAGATAATACTGTTACATGACTTTATCGATAATCCTGCTGCATCTATTGTAACATTTGGTCTAGATTCATAAATCATCCCAATTACACCTATTGGTACTCTCATTTGTTCAACTGATATCCCGCTAGGCTGAGCTGCTTTGTTAATCTTTTTAAAAAGCGTATCAGGGATAGATTTTATTTTTTTTAAACCATCAACCATTGAAGAGATTCTCTTATTGTTTATCAGAAGCCTATCAATGAGTGCATCTGACAATTTATTCTTCTCGGCATTCTTAATATCTAGTGAATTTTTTTGGATAATAAGTTTTTTCTGGTTATCAAGTTGAGAAATTATAGTACTTAGTATTTTATTCCTTTGAGAGTTCGATAATCTTCTTGCTAGCTTAGATGCATCCTGGGCTGCTTTGCATACATCAAACACATATTTTTTTATTCTATTTATATTCATTTTTATCAACTATTCATAAGGTTCACTAACAGGCTATTGAAACTGGTCCAAGGGTTTGCTTTCCTAGACATATATTTAGAATTTATGTCTAGTCCTGCGATGTTCTTCAATGTGTACAACAGTCCGTCTAAGTTATATTTTTTAGATGCGTTTGTATATTTATTTTTTAGAAAAGCTGGAATATATGGCTGAGATAAGGTCGGTTTAATCACGGAGTATATCTTTTCGAGCTCCAAATTAATTAAAAAAATTACATAAGAAAGTGATGTATCAGCATCTCTCAAATGTTCACTCACCTTTATAAAACCAGCTATATCTTTATTTAAAAGCATATCTATCAAATCATATTCTGTATATTTAGAATCTTTAGAAGTAAAATTCATTTTGTCGTTGGAGAGCCCGCTCAGATAAATGGCTTGTGAGATTGAGAGGCTGTTGTTAAAGTTTGAATCAATTAGGTTATTAATAGAGTCGGCTTCATAGCCGATGCCGCTCATCTTGCACTTGTTTGCTATCCACTGTTCCAGTATCTGACCTTTAAGTTCATATATCTCTACAACACAGCCATTATTTGAAATGTTCTTATATAAATTAGTTTTTTTGAATGATGCTGCTTGTCTGTCTAACTTAATAATTAGTCGGTCTTGTGTATGATGAGTAACCCATATGTCAATTAGCTTCTTAATGTTAACAGGAATTGACTTCGAAACTATATTCAATACAAGAAGCTTTTTTTCGTCAAAAAGTGATTGCTCCTGTAAATTATTTTTTATATCTTCAGTTTGCGTGTCATCGTCTATGACATAGTTTTCGAGTTTATAGTCGAATTTTTTATGAAAGTTTACAATATCGCGCTCTATCTCATTACTTATATTGCGTGGATTACCATGAATAAAAAATAATGGAATTTCTGAAGTAAGGGGGAATTTCTTAAATTTAACATAATCGAGTATCATTAAATGAATTATACTATATATCACCCATGAATAGAGTTAAAAAAACAAAAGTTGGTTTCATCGGATTAGGCATTATGGGTAAACCAATGGTGATAAACTTACTCAAAAATGATTTTGAGGTTTTCTTTTACGCCAGAAAAAAGCAAGTAATCAACGAAATTTTAAAGGTTGGAGGTAAGTTTATTTCAACTCCAAGTGATATACCAAAACATACAAAAATTTGCATTACAAATCTGCCAAATACAAAAGATGTGGAAAATGTTGTAGTCGGAAATAGGGGTCTCATAAGTAATCTTCGTGAAGGATCTATTGTTATTGATATGAGCACGATATCACCACAAGGTGCAGTTAAGATAAATAACAAGTTGAAGAAAAAGAAATCTTATCTAATTGATGCGCCTGTATCTGGTGGAGAGGCTGGAGCCAAATCTGGAGAATTATCCATAATGGCTGGTGGTGACAAAAAAGCATATCAAAAAGTAAAATTTATTCTCGCCATACTTGGTAATAAGATTACTTATATTGGAAGGAGTGGTTCAGGACAAATATGTAAAGCATGTAATCAGATTTTAGTTGCACAGACCATTCAATCTGTGAGCGAGATAATCTCTATCGCAAAAAAATCAAAAATTAATCCCTCAATAATAAGAGAAGCGCTGCTCGCCGGATATGCAAATAGTAAAATTCTAGAAATCCATGGTAATCGTATGATTAAATCTGATTACCGACCAGGTTTTAAGCTTTCTCTTCATCATAAAGACCTAAAGATTGCCAGGACTCTGACAAAAAGTCTTGGACTAAACTTGAGAGGATTGAGCCGAATCCAAAAAATCATGGAAAGCGCAAAAAAGTCTAAGCTTTATGAGTGTGATTCTTCAATTATTCACACTATATTAGAAAAAACTTATAAATAATTATTAGTGTTTTTACATTAATATATTATAATATTTCCATGGAAAGCAAATACGAGGATATTTATAGGAAGCTTAGCGTAACCCCTACTAAACAAAGGGTTGATTTAGCGCGTCTTATATTTTCTAAAAAGCAACATTTTACTGCAAATGAGCTGATAGCTATGGCAGATAAAAAGAAACTTAATATATCAATGGCTACCGTTTACAATACGTTATCATTATTGGAGGATAAAGGAATGTTAAAAACTATAAACATAGATAACGAGTTAAAATTCTATGACACGAACTTAGACAACCATCACCATCTTTATAACACTACGATGAGTACACTAACTGATATTGATAATGACAGGATTGTGTTTGCAGAGCTGCCCGAGTTACCTAAAACTTTGCAAATTGAAAGTACAGAAGTACTAATAAAAGCGAGAAATAAGTAATCTAGTTTGTTTTAAGATCATCTTGCAAACTTTTCTTCACATCATCGTCTAGAACAACTTCTTTATCGTAAGCAGTATGATTAACTCCAATCTTAACTTTTGAGCTTGATATGAATTCTGCGATATCATCTTGTCCGAGTTGAAAGCGAAGAAAATGAACTGCGGATGTTTTCTTATCAGTACTTCGATCTAGATCTTCATCCGCATGTGCAATGATTTTTTTATTACCTGACGTTAGCCACATTTGGTTCTCAATATCATGAAGTTTAAGCAGCATTTCTCTTCTTACTTCAACATCTGGATACATAATAAGCATAGTAGCTTTAAAGTTTGTTCCATCAGGTATAAGTGGGTTATATGCATCAATCTCTTCTTGAATCTCTTTTTTGTTAAAAATTTTCTCTATTCTTAACATTTCTTGAACTTGATATTTTATCGTCATAAAATCCTCAAATATAAGAACGATATTATCGCCGACATTTACAGTTCTATTTTTTTTGTGATTTATTAACTCTTTTTTTATCGAATCTCTGTGTAAATCATAATCCTCTAGAGAGAGAAGATCCTCAGGTTTTAATTTCATTTATTTATCCCATATGCTTTTTTAATTAAACTGATTGGATGCTCAGGTGCTACAATATTTCCCATAGAATTTTCAATATGATGGGCAGCGAGTGAGCAGTCGCTTGTAAAGCTGTCAAATTTAGCCTCCTTGAATGCTTTGGTTATAGGACGTGCTATTTTTATAGCAATCTCATGAGTTTCCCTCTTCACTCCATATGTTCCGTCATGTCCTGAACACCTCTCAACAGCATTAACTTTAGTTCCTGGAATTAACTCAAGAATTTTTTTAGTCAACATACCAAAATTCTGAACTCGTTGATGGCATGCTACTTGATATGAAATATCGCCTAATTGTGTTGTAAAGTCTGTATTAAGGGCACCTTCATCATAAAGCATGTTTAGAAATTCAAATGGATCTCGGAATGATTTAGATACTTTCATTAGATCTTGATTGTCTGGGAAGAGAAGAGGAAGCTCTTGTTTATACATCAAGACACATGAGGGTATAGGAGCTATGATTAAATAGCCTTGATCAGTGAATTTCTTAAATTTGGGTAAGTTTTTATTCATCATTTCACTAACTTGCTCTATGTCACCTAGTTCTAGTTTTGGCATACCACAACAATTATTATCAGTTATTATCTCAACTGTTATATTATTGTGTTTCAATATTTCGTAAAAGTCTTTGATGACTCCAGGCTCATTGTAGTTATGGTAGCAAGTTGTAAATATTGCAACTTTGTGTTTTGAGTTCGTAACCTGATTAGCTAACTTGAGTTGCTGTGCAGTTTTCGCAACAAACTTTGGAAGTTTAGCCGACCTATGAACACCAAATTTTTCTAGGATTACTCTAAATATTTTATTGTTATTGAAGAAATTGACAGTACTTGAAACTATTGATCTAGAAAATATTTTACCAAGCATGTCAGTTGATGAAAGAATTTTGTCGCGGAATGAAACTTTTTTATTCGCATTTTTTATAGCTTTGCCTCTTAGCATTAAATGCGGGAAATCAATCTCCCACTCATGAGGTGGTACGTATGGACATTTCGTCATGAAACAAAGATCGCAAAGATAACAGTGATCAACTACAGATTCAAAATCTTGGTACGCAACCCCGTCAACTTCAAAGGTTTCGGATTCATCTATTAAATCAAATAAAGTTGGAAATGAGTTGCACAAACTTACACATCTTCTACAACCATGACATGCATCTGCAACTCGCCTTAACTCATCTTCATACTTTGCCTCGTTCAAAAAATCTGGATTTTTCCAATCAATAATATGACGTGTAGGCCTCTCAAGTCCTCCTTCCATTTTAGGTTTTAAGTTAAGATTATCCATTTCCCTGTTTGTTCTCCGATCCCTAGCGGGTAAAATAACACCCGCTAGGTAAGTCTGTTTATGAGATTGATTCTAATGCCTTTGTAAAGCGATTAGCATGTGATCTCTCTGCTTTTGCTAGAGTCTCAAACCAATCAGCAATTTCATCATGACCTTCATCTCTTGCAGTTTTTGCCATACCTGGATACATATCTGTATACTCATGTGTCTCACCAGCTATTGCAGCTTTCAAGTTAGAGACACTGTCACCGATAGGCTCACCTGTAGCAGGATCTCCGCATTCTTTTTCAAGATACTCTAAATGGCCATGTGCATGTCCAGTTTCACCTTCAGCAGTTGAGCGAAAAACAGTAGCAATGTCATTTTGACCCTCTACATCAGCTTTAGCAGCGAAATATAGATACCTTCTATTTGCTTGGGATTCACCAGCAAAAGCATCTTTTAGGTTTTGTTCAGTCTTAGAACCTTTTAAACTCATTATATTCTCCAAAATGATTATTTAGAATGATTCTAAATTTATAGAATATATATGTCAAATAATTTCTGCTATGATATGCAAGATGATAATGATTCTTGTTATCTTTGAGATGAGATTTTGAATAGATTAATATTTGAGCTATATAAAAAAATAGCATTTAAGATAGATCCAGAAAAAGTACATGATGTCTCACTTGTTCTTCTCGAGACTGTTTATAAAAGTTATTTAGGAAAACTTTTTCATAAAAAAATAATCAAAAAAAGTACTAAAGAATTCAACATTGACTTTGATAACCCTATTGGCCTTGCTGCAGGATTTGATAAAAATGCAGATTATCTTAATTTCACTTCCAATATAGGCTTCGGGTTCATAGAGGTAGGAACCTTAACCCCTAAAGCACAATCAGGCAATCCAAAACCAAGAATATTTAGACTGGTAGATGACAAGGCTATAATCAATCACCTAGGATTTAATAATAAAGGGATAGATTATGCAATCTCTCGTATAAGAAAATTTAATAGAAACATCCCTATAGGAATAAACATAGGTAAAAATGCTAGTACAGATGTAAAAGATGCATTCAGAGATTATGAGTATTGTTTAAGAAAAGCTTACTCTATAGCTGATTATATTACGCTAAATATTTCATCGCCAAATACAAAGAATTTAAGAGATTTACAAAAAGGTGAAAAAATAAATAATTTTCTTCACTCAATTAAGTCACTCCATGATAACTTGAAAAAAGTTTACAAAAAGCATACTCCATTAGTAATCAAAATTGCACCTGATATAACGAATGAAATGATCTTTGAACTATCAAAACTACTGGATGAATATGAAATTGATGGAATAATTTGTACGAATACAACGATTGATAAATCCAGCCTAGATGATCAATACAAAGATATCCAGGGAGGATTGAGTGGTAAGCCACTAATAGAAAAATCAAACGCTGTGCTCGGTGAATTTTCAAAGGTTGTCAATAAAGATAAAACTATTATAGGTGTTGGAGGGGTAGATTCTTGGGAAACTGCTAACAAGAAATTTAAAATGGGTGCGAATTTACTTCAGCTCTACACTGGTTTGGTCTATAAAGGTCCTGGTGTGATTGAGGAGATACTTCGAGGCTAATATTACTCAGGTTTCCAGACGCCATAAGCATCTTCTGTGGTTTGAGTTGTATCTTGGTTATCTTGACTGAGGGCACTAGATTGTTGATCATAAACATATTGAGTGAATTCAATTAATTGTTTCAATATATCGTCTTTATCTTTTTTGGGAATTTCAGCAGTAGCCACAATAGATCCAACAACGGCTGATAAGTACTGAGATGCTAAGATTGGATCCTCGTTTTTTGGCTCATAATCTACTAGAACTTTTTGCAAGCCTTTTAATAATTCCGGTTTTAATACAATTTCGGTCATAATATTTCAAACAAGTTATATTATAATATGAGCGTATGCAAGATAAATCTACACTATCAGTTAAAACATTTGACGCTGGGCCAATGCTAAACATTATTTACCTTATCTGGGACAAGATAACCAAGCATGCTGCTATAGTTGATCCTGCATGGGACTTAACGGAAATACTGACATTCATCGATAATAATCAATTGAAGCTAAACAAAATACTTCTTACTCATAGTCATCATGACCATGTTAATTCGATAGATGTTTTACTCAAAGACCATGACATTCCTATTTATATAAATAAATTCGAAGCTAATTTCTGGAAAAAAAAGTATGATAATTTGATTATTACTAGTTCAAATGAGAGTTTCACTCTAGGGAAATCATCTATATCATCAATTCATACACCTGGACATACTCCTGGGTCATGTTGCTACTCGTTCGATGAAAATCTGATTGCAGGTGATACATTATTTGTTTTTGGCTGCGGAAGATGTGACCTCCATGGAGGAAATCCTGAAGAAATGTACAATTCATTGAAAAGTCTCAGGGATCATTTTAGTAAAGATACAATCATAATGCCGGGGCATAATTATTCTATTAAGAGACAATCCACTATTAAAGAGGAGATAGAGGGTAATCCATTTTTTAGTTTTAATAACCTAAAGGATTTTATAAGCTATAGAATGCATGATCATGACAAAACGAGAGAAGAGCCATATGGTCCAATTACCTTGGGCTCGACGATTTAATCTTAGATCTTATTTTATGTATAAGCTTTCTTACCAAGACCCTGTCAATAGCATTATTAGCAATTAACTCCTGCTCTTTTGTTCCTTGCATTTGGGATTCATTAAAGTCATATGAGGCAGAAGCATTTATCGTATTTTTTATTTTAACATTTTCAGATAACAAAAGTTCATAATCCAAAGATTTACTTATTTCATATTCATCGACCCTTCCAGATGAGTTTACAGAGAGTTGTCTTTTTTTACCTGATATGCTCATTATCTTAATAATTGGATAGGTATCAAGGTCCGAGTCTTGTGCTAAAACTGAAGACCCTAGTCTATTTACAAGTAATTTAGATATTGATGTATATCCATTAGAAACAACTCTAATTTCGCCTAGACTATCCAAGTCTGCTGAACCTCTGAGTTGATAACCGCATGATATTAATATAGAAGATATTATAAGTACACTGAAAATTGACTTGATAGATTTCATTTAATTACGAAGTTTATTAGTTTATCTTTTATATAAATAGTCTTTAATATATTCGAACCGACAAGATACTCTCTAGATTTTGGATCTTTTTGTATAATTTTCAAAATCTCATCCTCTTGAAGACCTACCTGTGTAATTATTTTACTTCTTAGTTTACCATTGATTTGAACTATTATTTGAACTTCTTTGTTATCATCGATACCATCAATTTTTTCTGGCCATTGGGGATTAGTGGCTTCCTCTGCTTCAAATACGGATAAAATCGTAAAGCATATATGAGGAGTAATAGGATAGAGTAGCTTAGCTATAGTGCATGTGCATACTCGCGCATGTTTTTGAGATATTGACTTTTCATCGACCGATTTTGAGAGACTATTAAAAAACTCCATTATGGCTGCAATGGCTGTATTGTATGATTTTCTCTCAAAAATATCTGCTGTGACCTTGTCTATTGTTTCATTATGTTTGATTAATATTTTGTTATTTTCATCACCCGAAATACTATATGAATCGTTTATTAAGTAAGAAAGCTTCCATAATCTCTTCAAAAATTTATACCCTCCCTCGATTGCAGAATCTGACCACTCTAGATTTTGCTCAGGTGGAGCAGCAAATAATATAAATAGCCTGATTGTATCAGCCCCATATTTATTTATCATTTCATCAGGATCGACAGTATTACCCTTTGACTTTGACATTTTCGCTCCATCCTTCAAGACCATGCCTTGTGAAAGTAAGGATTTAAATGGTTCGTCATTATCCACTAAACCCTCGTCTCTTATTAGCTTGTAGAAGAATCTTGCATATAGAAGATGAAGAATTGCATGTTCAATGCCTCCGATGTACTGATCAACAGGTAGCCATGATTTATACTTTTCGTTGAACATCTCATTCTTATTATGTGGATCTAGGAATCTTAAGTAATACCATGAGGACTCAAAAAAAGTATCGAATGTATCTGTTTCTCTAGTTGCGTTTTTGCCGGTAATGGGGCAAGTGAAATTTTTCCACTTATCATTTTTATTCAGAGGGTTTCCCTCTCCATCTAAATTTACATTTTTTGGTAGCCTAACAGGAAGTTGCTCTTCTGGAATAGGGTGTACGGTACCATCATCATGATAATAAACGGGAATGGGACATCCCCAATATCTTTGTCTGGATATCCCCCAATCTCTTAACCTATATGTTGTAACCTCTTTCCCAAGTTTATTTTTATCAAAATGCATTGTTATTTTTTCCTTAGCAACATCTGAATGAATTCCATTGAACTGTTGAGAATTCATAAGCATCCCGTCTTCAAGAAATGGAAGATTAGTAGAACTCTCCTTATCATCAATTACTTTGATGATTTTAAGGTTAAACTTTTTTGCGAAGTCATAATCACGCACATCATGTGCAGGGACGCCCATTACAACTCCCGTACCATAATTGTCTAGTACATAATTAGCGACCCATATCGGGATTTTTTCTTCAGTAATAGGATGTAAACAGTACTTCCCAGTAAAAATTCCATCTTTTTCAATTTTAGCAGATGACTCCTCTGATAGTTTTTGTTTTTTATACTTAGATATAAACGAATGGATATCCTTATTGCTTTTTGAAGATTGAATTGCTAGTTCGTGATTTATACTAACTGCAATATAGGTAACTCCAAAAATCGTATCTGGTCTTGTGGTGAATGCTGTGAAAATTTTGTCATCATGCTCAGACTTAAAATTGATATTTAGCCCCTTAGATTTTCCTATCCAATTCTTCTGCATTAGTTTAACTGATTCAGGCCAGCCTTCCAGCTTGTCAATATCTTTAAGTAACTCATCAGCAAAGGCAGTTATCTTTAAAAACCACTGTGGTATTTTTTTTCGTTCAACTGGAGCACCTGACCTCCAACCTTTGCCATCAATTACTTGCTCGTTAGCAAGAACTGTTTGATCAATAGGATCCCAATTAACCTCAGAAAGTTTCCTATAAACTAATCCCTTTTTTAGAAGTTTCAAAAAGAACCACTGTTCCCACTTAAAATAATCTGGATCTGCTGTGGATAATTCATTCTCCCAATCATATAAAATTCCAATATTTTTAAGTTGAGACTTCATATTAGAAATATTAGACTTTGTCCATTCTTCTGGATGGACCTTGTTCTTAATAGCTGCATTCTCCGCCGGCAGCCCAAATGAATCCCACCCCATTGGTTGAAAGACATTCTTGCCTAGCATAATATTTGATCTTGTTATCACATCACCAATGGTATAGTTTCTAACATGTCCCATGTGCAACTTACCGCTTGGATAAGGAAACATACTAAGAACATAATATTTGTTTTCACTGGAAGATAACTTATCTTTCGTATCATGCTTCTGGTACCAAATATTTTGAGCTACTTTCTCAATTTCTTTAGGATGATAATCTTTATTCATGATATTTCGTTGCTATGTTAAAACTTTTGATCAGTAGTGACAAAAATATTAACATCAAAATTGATAGATCGCCATATTGAGAATAAAAAGATCTTGTCATTGTTGTGGGTATTTGACCCTTAAGTATTCCTTCGACATTATTTTCAAGCATATCTATTACCTGACCCTGATTATTTATAACAGCACTTATCCCGGTGTTAGTTGCTCTGAGAATATATCTGTTAAATTCTAAAGCTCTGATTTGTGTTATCTGTAGATGCTGATGTGGCGCTAGTGTTTTTCCAAACCATCCGTCATTACTAATATTTATTATAATTTCGTTGTCAGTAGATGATTTAATAAGATTTGGGAAATTGCTCTCAAAACATATCATTGGAATTAAATTGATATTACCAAATGAAATCTGATCTATCTCTTTTGAGCCATGCGAGAGATTGGATAGAGGGATGTTAAGGTTTTCAGATAAATTCACTAGAGTGTTATACCATGGTGTATACTCACCAAAAGGGACAAGTTTCCTTTTACTGTAAGTTTTAGTGTCATCAGAAAAAAATATCATACTGTTATAGTATTGATTATTTTTAAAGGAAAATAATCCACTTATTAATAAATTACTTTTATTCGTTGATGACTGAAAATACTTATAAAGCGGGTTATTTTTATCATATGGCGAAGATATGATAGTTTCTGGGAAGATTACAAGATCACTAGACTGATTGTCGATAAGGATATTATTATATTTTTCCATTAATGGGGAATGCCTATTGCTATCATATGAATCATCTGGATAAATATTGGGTTGATATAATACAAAGCTAACATAATTAGTCTGCAATGGAGTCAGAAAATTATGGTCTTTATTAGTAAGGGAATACATTAGTAAACCTACAATTGATAAAGATATATAAAATTTTCTACTGTGAACAATAGCCATATAGAATGATAAAGAAACCAGAACTACTAAGTAACTTACAGCAAGACTACCAAAAAATGGATATACAAAATCAAATGCTGTTGAATTTTGAGTATGCCCAATTAAAAGCCATGGAAAACCTCCAAATACCACTGATTTTAAATACTCTGCTACAACAAATAGGGAGGCAATAAAACACAAATTGATGAAACCATTTTTAGATGCAGATTGATGCAGTCCAACTAGTGCATATGGGAGGCTTATAATTATCGCAACAATAAAAGTAATAACATAACTCAAAAGATATCCTAGTGAGCTATAGTTAATTAAAGAATGACTTATCCAAGATACACCAATAAGATGAAACCCAACAGAAAAATAAAGCATTGCCCTCACTTTGTCTCTTACTGAGAGATCATCTAAAACGTAAAATAAAAGTAGTAAGGAAAAAAATATAGAGAATTTATAATCAAATGGGGAAAATGATAAGACATATAAGATAGAGGATATTGATAGATAAAGTAGCTTCAACTGTTTTTTTGTTCTTTTTTGATAGTCAGCTGGACCCTACTTATTTTTTTTGAGTCTGCTGAGAGTACAGTAAACAATAAACCGTTAATTTCAAATGTTTCTTGTTTTTTTGGAACTTTCTCAAACTTATTTACAATAAACCCTCCAATTGTCTCAATATCTTCATCTATAAGTTTACAATTAAAATTTTTATTAAATTCATCTAGCGGAAGAAGCGCGTCAATTATATACTTATTATTTGCCTGCTGAATAATTAACTCTTTACTTGAGATATCATGTTCATCATCAATCTCACCAATAATTTCTTCTATAAGATCTTCAAGAGTTATTAGTCCCGATATATTGCTATGTTCGTCTATTACAATAGCAATATGATTACGGCTTGCTTTAAATTCGTTTAAGAGAATATTTAATCTCTTACTCTCAGGAATAAATTTTGCCGGTCGTATATAGTCATGTAAATCAAAATCATCAGAAGTAACAATTTGATTCTTAAGCAAATCCTTCGCGTGAAGTATCCCCAATATCTCATCAGGCTTATCATGAATTACCGGAAAGCGTGAGTGTCCAGACTCAATTACTTTATTAACTACAGCATTAAGTTCCTCATTAACATTAATAGTAATCATGTGTGGGCGCGGTATCATAATTTCTCTGACTGGTATTTCAGATACACTAAAAACACCCAAAATCATCTGAAATATATCTTGAGTTATCAAATTATTTTTGGCTGCAGTATCTAAGAGCGATATTAAATCGTCTTTGTCTTTTGGTGCATCGCCTAATAAGTCTTTTATCTTATCAAGCCAATTATTATCTTTAATTTCTGACATAAGGGTTACCAAAATTCATATTATTCAAAAGTTTAACTTCTGTTTTCTCCATGAATGATTGTTCTTTTCTGGTATTATGATTATAACCTTGCAAATGTAACATTGAATGAACTATCATATGCGCCCATCTAAAGTCAGATGAAAACCCATATTCTTTTGCCTCTTTATTTATAATTTCTGGACACAATATGATATCACCATGAAAGACTTCATTGTCATAAGTGAATGTAAGCACATTCGTAGATCTATCTTTTTGTAAGTATCTATTATTTAGAGTTCTCATTCTTTTTTTTCCAACAAAAATAAGATTGACATGATTTATGAACTGCTCTATTGAACTAAAGTTCACCCATGTCGTAAGGTTATATTTTGATGGAACATATGGTTTTTGTATGAATTTGATGAAGTTAATCTTTATTTTTTTTTCTTTTTTCATATTCTTTTACAATTGATGAAACAATTTTATGTCTCATTACATCTTTTGGATCAAATTCTACTGCATCAATACCTTTAATCTTTAAAATAAATTCTAAACAGTCCTTTAGTCCAGATTGTGAATCTTTAGGAAGATCTATTTGGCTTACATCGCCAGTTACGACAGTTGTGGAGCCATAACCAATTCTAGTCAGAAACATTTGCATTTGTGCAATGGTCGTATTTTGAGCCTCATCTAGTATGATAAATGCATCATTTAAAGTTCTACCTCTCATATAGGCAAGCGGTGCAATTTCTATGACATTTTTCTCTAGAAGTTTATTTACATTATCAAATCCTAGACATTCATATAATGAATCATAAAGAGGTTGTAAATAAGGATCCACTTTTTCAGCTAGATCTCCAGGCAAGAATCCAAGTTTTTCTCCAGCTTCAATAGCTGGTCTAACAAGTATTATTTTTTTTACGAGCTGTTTTTCTAGAGCATATACAGCACAGGCTACTGCTAGAAATGTTTTTCCTGTTCCTGCTGCGCCTACCCCAAATGTGACTGTATTGTTATGGATTGTTTCAATGAATGATTTTTGATTTTTAGATTTAGGTTTTATGATTAATTTTTTAAGGTTGATACAATTATTAATATCGTCTACACCATCTGAAATTAATTCTATAGAGTTATTCAAGTACAAATGAAGTTGTTTTGGTGTGATTTCCTCATTTTCTGATAAAGAATAAATCTTTTCAATGAAATTTGAGGTATTTGCAACATTTGTATTTGCTCCTGATATTTTAAATGAATTTCCTCTGTTAGATATTTCTACTTCAAAAAAATTTTCTATTTGCCGTATATTCTTATCAAGAAGACCACAAAGCCTTATTAATCTCTCATTATCAACAGGCTCGAGCTTTATGTGTTGATCAATGTTTTTCTGTGACGATTTCATATCTCACAAATTCCCTCTAACGAAGCTCTATTAGCTTTTGTAATACTGATGTTTACTAACTGTCCGATTAGACTCCTATCACCTCTGAAACTTACTGTTTTGTTTGTGAGTGTTCTACCGTATAAATTTCGCGAATCTGTTTTAGACATTCCCTCTATAAGCACCTCTTGGTTTGTACCAACTAATTTAGATAGATACTTTTTAGAGTTCTCTCGTATAAGGTTTTGTACCAAACTTAATCTTTTTTTCTTTTCAGCTATAGTCACGTCGTCCGGCTCAGACGATGCTGGAGTGCCCGGTCTTTTACTGTATATAAAGCTATAGCCATCATCAAAACCAATCTGTTCAATCAAATCGAGAGTTTCCTCGAAACATGTATTGGATTCACCAGGATAACCAATAATAAAATCTGACGTGATGCTTATGTCTGGTCTGATTTTTCTAACTTTGGTAATCATATTTTTATACTCCAGTACAGTATGCTTTCTTTTCATCTTTGAAAGTATTAAATCAGAACCTGATTGAATTGGTAAGTGTAAATTACTACATAATTTTGAATTGCTGTATTCTTCAATTAAGTCATCGGTAAAATCAATTGGGTGAGAAGTTGTATGTCTTATCCTGGCAATACCATCGATCCTTGATATGTACCTAATTAATTCTGAGAAACTTATTGATCTATTATCTTTGTTTCTGATTCCCTTATATGCATTAACATTTTGACCAAGTAAAATAATCTCTCTTACACCATTACGAGCTAAGCTGGAGACCTCAAAAAGTATCTCGTCAAGAGATCTACTGACCTCTTCGCCTCTAGTATATGGAACTACACAAAATGTACAATACTTACTGCATCCCTCCATAATAGAAACATATGCAGAAACATCTGATGATGTCGATTGGGGCAGGAAATCAAATTTTTCGATTAGTGGAAAAGAAACATCTACTGGTTTCATGTTTTTCAATATTACTTCATCTATCATTTTTGGCAGTCTGTGAAGTGTCTGTGGACCAAAAATAATATCAACACAGGTTGCCCTTTGTTTTAAATTTTTCCCCTCCTGTGAAGCTACGCAGCCACCAACTGCAATTATAGTCCCAGGTTTAGATTCTTTTATCTTTTTCCATCTACCAAGTTCAGAAAAAACTTTTTCTTGTGCTTTTTCTCTTATCGAACAAGTATTTAAAATAAGCATATCAGCACTAACAGGATCTTCAGTAGAGGTCATATTATAATGATGCGCCAGGAGCTCTGAGATTTTGTCAGAGTCGTACGCATTCATTTGGCAACCCTGAGTTTTAATAAAGTACTTTTTATTTTCTATCATTTATTAAAAAGGTATGTCTTCATCCTTAATGATATCTTGATTTGAAAAACCATTATTATCTTGATTGTTTGGGGAGAAGGTGTCTGTAGAGTCGGACTTGCTTCCTACAAAAGTAAAATTGTCTGAAATAATGTCAGTTGAATACTTTTCAACTCCATCTTTATCCTGCCATTTTCTTGTTTGAAGTCTACCTTCAACATACAACTGTTGTCCTTTTTTGACGTACTGACCTATTGTTTCTGCGGGTTTATTAAAAAAAACAACCCTATGCCACTCTGTTTTATCCTCATATGATCCTGAATCTTGATTCTTAAATTTTCTGTTTGTGGCAATAGAAAGGTTTACCACAGCATTACCGCTAGGCATAAATTTAACTTCAGGGTCATTACCAACCCTGCCTAGTAAAATAACTTTATTGACTGACAATATTAACTCCTTTGTTTTTTACAAACAGACAATTAAATGCCCACATCACAGATATTACAGCAGTAAAAAAGAAAATACCACTTAATCCATATGCATCATACAGATATCCACCAATGAATCCGCCAAGAAAAGTTCCAAAAAACTGAAAAGAGGTATAAATGCTCATTGTTAACCCACGATTATCTATATTTGTATTCTTAGATAAGGCCGACGGAATACCGGCTTCTAATACACTAAAAGATCCAATATAACAAATTAATGCAAGAGTTATTAAGATAAGACTAGTGTCAAAAAATATATATGAAAAAACAAGAGATAGCGTAAGCAGCAGTATTGATACATTTCTTATTAAGATTGGTTTGTTTCTCTCTACACCCAATAATGGCAACGTTATGACTAACGACAATATAAAAATTGAAGAGTATAACTGTGGAAAATCATCAACTGCAATACTATACATTTCAGACATCATCACTGGTATTGCAATAAAGATTGAAGTTAGTATCGTATGTAATACCAAGATATCAAAAAAGAAGCGGTTAAGTTTTCTGTCTAATACTAATTCTTTTAAGTCATAACTGAATTGACTTTTTGATCTCTTAGCTGCTTTCGGAATAAGGGCTGTAATAAATAAACTAAAAGCTGTAAGGATGATTATCAAAAAGAAAAGACCTGATAGATTAAAATATTTAGTTATTAGTGGGCCTATTATAAACGCACTAAAAAAAGCAGCTCCGATCGCAACTCCAACAATTGCCATTGATATTGTTCGATTCTTCTCTGCGGTGCTATCAGATAATAGTGCCATTAAAACACCTGAGATAGCACCCGCTCCTTGAAGCGCTCTTCCAAGGACAAGATAGTAAATATTGTTTGTGTAAGCGCAAATTAGTGAGCCCAGAAGAAATATTAGCAAGCCAATAAATATGATAGTCTTTCGACCGTAACGATCAGACAGTAAACCGAATGGAATTTGCATTATGGCATTTGCAAGACCATAGATTCCTAGTGTAACTCCAATTAAGAATGGAGTTGAGTAATTATATGAATCAGCGTACACAGATAACACTGGAAATATCATAAAAGCGCCAAGCATCCTAAAAAAATACATTAGAGTAATTATGGAAATAGATTTCTTTTCTAAATCTGAGAACATATGCAAAAGAAATTCAGTAAACCAGACGTATAAACAAAGCTATAATTATAAACATGATATACAGTTTGCCTCAATTTCTACTCCAATAGATAAGAGTAAATTATAGCACAAGCAAACTGTTGGTCTTATAACATTAAAAAATGTTAATATTGTCTGATGGATAAATACATTAAGATTAAAGGAGCTAGAACTCATAATCTTAAAAATATTGATTTAGACCTTCCAAAAAATAATTTAATTACTATAACTGGCCTATCTGGATCAGGAAAGTCATCTTTAGCATTTGATACAATATTTGCTGAAGGTCAAAGGAGGTATGTAGAATCACTATCGGCATATGCTAGACAATTTTTATCAATGGTAGACAAACCAGATGTTGATAAGATAGAGGGATTATCGCCAGCTATATCGATAGAGCAAAAATCCACATCTCATAATCCAAGGTCCACTGTTGGTACTGTAACAGAAATTTATGATTATCTGAGATTATTATATGCAAGAATAGGCGAACCAAGATGTCCGGAACACAATGTTAGTCTAGATGCGATGTCTACATCTGAGATGTATCTGAAGCTCTGTGAGACCGTGCAAGGAAAAACTATATTCATTCTTTCGCCTATCGTAAGGCAACAAAAAGGTGAACACGTCAAAGTTATACAAGATTTTGCAAAACAAGGTTATAGCCGCGTAAGAGTAAACGGCGAAATTCATAAGATAACTGATATCTCTAAACATATGATTGGTCATGTGATTGATCCAAAGAAAAAAAATGATATAGAAGTTCTAGTAGATAGAGTTGAAGTGAACGAAATGAATAAACTTAGAATTATTGAATCATTGAATTCTTGCTCAGAGATTTCTGAAGGTATCATATTTATAAATGAAATTGATGATAACAAAGAAAGTATCTTTTCCACTAAGTATGCTTGCCCATACTGCGGATATTCAGTTGGTAAACTCGAACCAAAATTATTTTCGTTTAATTCTCCTGCAGGAGCATGTGAACGATGTGATGGTTTGGGTGTTGATGAATTCTTTGATGAAAATAAAATTATCGAAAATTCTGAACTTAGTTTAAATGATGGAGCCATCTCAGGATGGGATTCAAAAAACTATTTATACAATTCGATACTTGTCTCGTTAGCTGAGCACTTCAAAATTAATATTGATGAGAAGTTTTACAAACTACCAAAAAAATTTAAAGACATTCTCTTCAATGGATCAGATGATATTATTGAGTTCAATATCAGGAAACTTAGTAAAAAAACAAAAAAATTTGTGAATACAACTGAAAAAAGATCATGGGAAGGAATATGTAATATTTTTGAAAGAAATTATAATAACGCGTTTAGATTTAGTGTTAAGAGATATTATGAAAAATTCCTTACTGAGAGTATCTGTAGGAAATGTGATGGAGATAGGCTAAATACTCCTGCAAGAAATGTTTTTGTTGGAGAAAAATCTATAAGTGAAGTTTCCAGTTTGAATGTTGAAGAGGCAATACAATTTTTTGAAAATATAAAACTTGATAGCATGAAAGAAAAAATCTCTGAAAAAATAATATATGAGATTTCATCCCGCTTAAAGTTCTTAAATAATGTTGGACTAAGATATCTCACGCTATCGAGAAGCGCAGAGACCTTATCGGGAGGTGAGTCACAAAGAATTAGACTTGCTAGTCAGATAGGCTCTGGTTTGACTGGAGTAATGTATGTGCTAGATGAGCCCTCAATAGGATTGCATCAAAGAGATAATGATAGACTTCTCAAGACCTTAAAAAATCTCCGAGATTTAGGAAATACAGTAATTGTGGTTGAGCATGATGAGGATACTATTCTATCGTCAGATCATATAGTTGATATTGGACCTAATGCTGGTGTTCATGGGGGAGAAGTAGTATTTTCTGGGAAACCATCAAAATTAATATCCGCTTCCTCTCATACATCAGACTTTATTTCAGGCAAAAATAAAATAGAGGTCCCAGAGAATCGTCTTAAAGCAAGTAAAAAGTGGTTATCTATTAAAAAAGCTTGTGCAAATAATTTAAATAACATCAATGTTCAGATACCTATTGGCTTGTTAACGTGTATAACCGGAGTATCCGGATCGGGTAAATCATCACTTATCAATAATGTTTTATATTCATCCATTGTAAATAAATTGCTTGATAACAATGAGGGGTACGTGGACTGTGAGAGTATTGATGGAGTAAATAATATTGATAAGATAATAGATATTGATCAAAGCCCGATCGGGAGAACGCCAAGATCTAATCCCATAACGTATACAGGAATTTTTTCATTAATAAGAGAAGAATTTTCCAAGAAGCCAGAATCTAAATCTAGGGGATATACTCCGGGAAGATTTAGTTTCAATGTTAAAGGGAAAAATAATGGTGTCTGTCCAAATTGTGATGGACAAGGTCAAATAAAAGTGGAGATGCATTTTCTATCAGATGTCTATGTTCAGTGTGAAAAATGTAATGGAAAAAGGTATAACAATGAAACTTTAGAGATAAAGTTAAACGAAAAAGATATTAGTGACGTTCTAGACATGACAGTTGAAGAGGCGCTAGATTTTTTTAAGAACTATCCAAGAATATACAAGAAATTGATGGTATTGTCTGATGTTGGTTTAGGTTATATAAAATTAGGCCAGAGTGCTATAACGTTATCGGGTGGTGAGGCACAAAGGATAAAACTCGCGAAAGAATTAATTAGACCCGACACTGGTCATACGTTGTATGTGCTAGATGAACCAACAACTGGTCTTCATAACTATGACGTTAAAAACTTATTGAAAGTTTTAGAAAGATTAAAAGATAAAGGCAACACAATGATAATTATTGAACATAATTTAGACGTTATTAAGACTGCAGATTGGATTATAGATCTTGGACCAGAAGGCGGAAGCGGTGGCGGTGATGTTGTTGGTTACGGTACGCCGGAGGACTTGGCCAAAATAAAACACTCGTATACAGGAAAGTATTTGAAAGGGAAGCTTTAACGCTATTCGGATAGCAGAACGTAAGCAACAGGGGAGGCGTCACCTAATCGATATCCTTTCTTTAGGATTCGCAAATAGCCTCCAGGACGACTTTTGAACCGTGGGCCCAAAACTTCAAAAAGCTTCTTAACAACTTTTTTGTCACCTAATCTTGAATAAGCCAACCTTCTTCTCATTAGAGTATCGTTTTTTGCGAGTGTTATGAGTGGTTCTGCAGTTTTACGAAGCTCTTTAGCTTTCGCTAAGGATGTCTCTATATGCTCATGCTGAAATAATGATATAGCCATATTCTTAAACATAGCTTTCCTATGCGAAGAGTTTCTATTTAATTGTCTGCCTGATTTCTTATGTCTCATTATCTTTTTTCTATACTCTTGGGTGGCCAATCCTCAATAATCTGACCAAGTGATAGGCTATGTGTTGACAATACATCTTTTATCTCTGTAAGAGACTTTTTCCCAAGATTGGGTGTTTTGAGTAACTCATTCTCACTCCTTTGAACAAGGTCTCCAATATAGTGAATATTCTCGGCTTTTAAACAGTTCGCTGATCTCACTGTTAATTCAAGATCATCAACTGGCCTTAGTAGCACAGGGTCGATATGATTTTCATCGATTTCGTCTTGTGTATCATCTTTAATCTCTAAGTGACTGAATACTTCTAGCTGCTCTCTGAGAATTTTTCCAGCTGTTCTGATTGCATCTTCAGGGTTTATGGTGCTGTTAGTCTCGAGCTCAATAATAAGTTTGTCTAAATCTGCTCTCTGTTTTACCCTTGCATTGTCCACACTATAAGAAACTTTCTCAACGGGAGTAAATGATGCATCAACTTGCATTTTACCAATACCAAGGTCTTCAAGTTCATTAAATTTCCTTTTCATTGCAGGCTGATAGCCTTTACCTTGAGAAATTGTTAAATTAATAACCAGTTCAGTCTTATCATTTGTAATATTTGCTAAACAAAAATCTGGGTTTTTTATTTCAAGGTTGGGATGCTCTTCTATATCTGATGCTAAAACTGGCCCCTTACCTTTTTTACGAAGAACCACTTCTATCTTCTCCTTCTCATGTAGAATTATTGCTAACTTCTTAATATTTAGTATTATCTCTAAAACATCTTCTTGTACGCCATCGATAGTACTGTATTCATGAAGAATGTTTTCAATGGAAACTTCAGTGACAGCACTTCCCGGCATTGATGATAATAAAACTCTTCTAAGTGCGTTGCCCAGCGTATGACCAAAACCTCTCTCAAGAGGCTGTATGACTATCTTTGATCTAGAATCAGATATCATTTCAATATCGACTAAGTTTGGTTTTAAAAATGTGATTGCTTTCATAAGTTACCTGCTATTTTGAATATAATTCTACAATTAACGATTCGTTGATTTCTTTCGGTAGTTCAGATCTTTCTGGAATTCTTAAATATGTCGCAGTAAGATTTTTAGAGTCTACATCAATCCAATCATTCGAATTCCTCGTTTCAGCTACCGACATCGCAAACTGAATTCGTGATTGATCCTTACATTTGTTTCTCACTGAAATTTTATCTGTTGCTTGAACTTGATAAGATGGGATATTGATAACGTTACCATTAACTTCTATATTTTTGTGGTTAACTAATTGTCTAGATTCTGCTCGTGTAGAACCGAAACCTGATCTGTAGACAACGTTATCTAATCTAGATTCTAAAAACGTAAGTAGATTCTCGCCAGTGGACCCTTTTTTACTAGCAGATTTTTTGTAGTAATTTCTGAATTGTTTCTCTAAGACGCCGTACAATCTTTTCACTTTTTGTTTTTCTCTTAACTGTAGTGCGTAATCAGATAGTTTTTCCCTCCTCTCACCAACGATTCCTGGTTTTCTCTCTAGATTACATTTGGTATCTAAAGCTCGAGATCCAGACTTTAGATAAAGATCAGTTCCTTCTCGTCTCATTAATTTACATTTTGAACCAGTGTACTTAGCCATTAAACTCTTCTCTTCTTAGGTGGTCTGCAACCATTATGCGGTAGCGGAGTTATATCTTTGATGTTTGTAATTTTAAAACCGACATTATTTAAAGCTCTCACTGCAGAGTCTCTTCCAGGGCCCGGACCTTTTACTAATACTTCTAAGCTTTTAAGACCAAATACAGTAGCTTTCTGACCAGCTTTTTCTGCAGCAATTTGTGCTGCAAAAGGCGTACTTTTTCTTGAGCCCCTGAATCCAGAACCGCCAGATGTAGCCCATGCAAGAGTGTTGCCTTGCTTATCAGTTATTGTAACTATTGTATTATTAAAGGATGCGTTAATATGAGCAACACCCTCGTTAACAATTTTCTTTACTTTTTTCTTCTTTGATTTTTCTACCATATTATTTCGCTTTTAATAATTTTCTAGGACCTTTTCGAGTTCTACTGTTATTTTTTGTTTTTTGACCTCTTAACGGTAAACCTTTTCTATGTCTAATTCCTCTGTATGAACCTACATCCATCAATCTCTTGATGTTCATGGAGTTCTCTCTTCTCAGATCTCCCTCTAATTGATAATCATCTATAAACTGACGAATACTCTCTAAGTCCTTTTCCTCCAGATCTTTAACTTTTTTTGTAGCTTCAATGCCAACTTTGTCACATATATACCTTGCTCTAGTGTCACCTATGCCATAGATAGATGTTAAAGCAATCCATATATGCTTGTTATTTGGTAGATTTATTCCTGCTATTCTTGCCATTAATTATCTCTGAGCGTAAATTCTATAGTTCATTGGTCTTGAATACAACATATATATTACCCCTGCCTTTGTTTGTGTCGAGGGTCTTTGCATATAACTCTGACAACACGATTCCTTCTAATTATTCGGCAATTCCTACATAATTTTTTGACTGATGCTCTTACCTTCATCTCATTCCTCCTCCTATCCCTCTGAGGTTAGCTTTCTTCATCATTCCCTCATACTGCTGTGATAATAAATGAGATTGCACTTGTGCCATCAAATCCATTACGACGACTACAACTATAAGTAATGATGTTCCCCCGAAGTAAAATGGTACATTAAAATACAAGATTAAAAATTCTGGAAGGAGACAGACTGCCGTGATATAAATTGCGCCAACAGTCGTTAATTTAGTAGTAATACCATCTATATAATTTGCTGTTTGATCTCCGGGTCTTATTCCAGGTATGAATGCTCCTGATTTTTTTAGGTTATCAGCAGTTTCTTTTGGATTGAAAACCAATGCAGTATAAAAAAAACAAAAGAAAATTATAGCAAGAGCATATAGCATTATGTACGGAGGTTGACCTGGCGATAAAGTCATTGCTATCTTTTGAACTATGCTATCTGGTGAACCGGATCCTGACCAGCTAGCAATGGTTGCAGGAAACAAGATGATAGCGGACGCAAATATTGGCGGGATCACACCTGCCATATTTAACTTCAGCGGAAGGAAGCTGCTCTGTGCAGCATACATCTTGCGGCCTTGCATTTTTCTTGCGTAATTAATTGGAATCTTCCTTTGTCCTCGCTCAACATACACCACAAACGCTGTGATAACTATCGCTAATAAGAATATAAGAATCACGCTAAAGTTTTGTATTTCCCCATTTCTTGCAAGCTCTATTGTTCCACCAATAGCAGATGGTAACCCAGCAACAATACCAGCAAAGATTATTATAGATATTCCATTGCCCACTCCTCGTTCGGTAATTTGTTCACCGAGCCATATTAGAAACATTGTGCCTGTGACTAGTGTAACTACACCTGTAATAAAAAATCCCAGTCCAGGATCTAGTACCAAGGTAGTTGATGATGTGTTTTGATTCATAAGTGCGTTCATAACACCCATAGATTGAAGTAGCGCAAGGACCAATGTGAAGTAACGGGTATATTTTGTTATTGTCTTTCTTCCTCTCTCACCTTCTTTTCTTAGCTGTATGAGAGGCGAATAGATATGTGTCATCATTTGTATGATAATTGATGCTGATATGTAAGGCATAACGCCAAGTGCGAAAATTGACATTCTGGATAATGACCCTCCAGAAAACATATTAAACATATCTAGAATGCTTCCTCTTTGCTGTTCAAACAAGAAGCTCATCACGGCAGGGTCAATACCGGGAAGTGTAATAAAACTTCCTAATCTAAAAACTATTAGCGCGAAAATAACAAAGAATATTCTTTGTCTTAATTCAGAGGATTTTGTTAGCCCACCAAGATTTGGGGACATACCTGATGCAGCCCTTGACATTACTTAATAAACTCCATTACTGATTTTGTCGCATCTACGTCAACTAAATTTTTCTTCATAGAAATAGTTACTGGACCAATAATTTTAACTTTTTTTGCTTTATTGTTTATTAGTTTATGTTTTTTTAATAACTCTATTGTGATGTCAGTATCCGAGATTTTTTCTAAATAATCATATTTGAGCTCAACAGTATTGATGTTTTTTCTTGAGGTGAAACCAACTTTTGGTAACCTCCTTTGGAGAGGCATTTGTCCACCCTCGAATCCCACTTGCACTTTTCCGCCTGTGCGGGATTTCTGACCCTTGTGCCCACGACCACAAGTTTTGCCGGTTCCAGAGGCTATCCCTCGCCCAACTCTTTTCTTTGGGTGTTTTGATTCTCTTTTTAACTTTATTTCATTTAACATTCTTTTACTCTTCGATACGTTCGATATTTACCATGTGCTTTACAACGTTCACCATACCTAAATTTTCAGGTGTATCATCAATGATTCTTGAATCATTTATTTTTCTCAGCCCTAAACCTTTGATACAAGCTATTTGTTTTTTAGTTTTACCAATTAAACTTAATTTTTGTGAAACTTTAATTTTACTCATAATACTTATTATAACTCGCTAGTTTTTTTCCCTCTTTTTAGAGCAACCTGTTCGGGGTAATACATTGACTCTAATCCTTTCACAGTTGCCTTGACAACATTTATTGGGTTAGTTGATCCAATGCTTTTAGCAAGAACATTATGTATGCCAGTTGCTTCAAATACCGCTCTCATTGCTCCACCTGCAATTACTCCTGTACCCTCACCTGCTGGTTGCATGTATACTTTTGCTGATCCATGCTCATATGTAACCGCATGATGTAAAGTTCCTTTTTTTAAAGATACAGACACCATGCTCTTCTTTGCTTTCTCCATGGCTTTTTGGATTGCAACAGGTACTTCTTTTGCTTTTCCATAGCCATATCCAACTCTGCCGTGGCCATCACCGACTACTGTCAAAGCAGTGAATCCAAATTGTCTACCACCCTTAACTACTTTTGCAACACGGTTAACCGCAACAAGCTTTTCTATATAATCTGAATTTCTCTCATCAGTAGCCATTATATTTTTACTCCATTTTCTCTTAATGCTTCAGCAACAGCTTTGACTCTTCCGTGGTATCGATATCCTGATCGGTCAAATGCTACATTTGAAATCTTAGCTTTTTTGATATAAGCAGCCATCTTAGTGCCCACATTTTTTGCACTTTCAATATTGTTAGCTTTAGCTTTATTGTCTTTTTGATTTGTCGATATTGTTGTAATCACCTTGTCACCCTTTGGTGAAATCAATTGAAGATACATATGTTGAATCGATCTATGTATGCTAATTCTGTGGTTTCCAGAACTAGCTATGTTTGAACGAGTTTTTGCTGCTCTCCTTAATCTCTGTCCATTTTTATTTCTTATTATAGATTTCATTATTTTTTCTTAGCCTCTTTTTTGACTATTTGCTCATCTGCATACTTTATACCTTTACCTTTATAGGGTTCTGGTGGTCTGACTGATCTAATATCTGCGGCAGCCTGTCCGACTTTTTGTTTATCAACACCAGATATTATAATTTCAGTCTGTGAAGGGGTTTCAATAGTAAGACCCTCAGGTATTTCAAAATTAACAGGATGTGAATACCCGACAACCAGTTCAAGTTTAAGTTTATCTGCTTTCGCTCTATATCCGACTCCCACCAATAAAAGCTTTTTTTCCCAACCTTTTGAGACACCGGTCACCATGTTATAAATTAATGCGCGAGTTGTCCCACTCATTGCAGTCGAATCTGAGTTGGTGCTAACTTTGAGGAGGTTTTCGCTCTGCTCAATCGTTACTTCACTAGGTTTAACAAACTCTAATTTTCCTTTTGGGCCTTCGATATGAACAGTATTGTCAACAAGACTATATTTAACTTCTGATGACAACTCAACTGGTTTACTAGCTACTTTTGACATAGTTCAAGAGATATAACAAATGATCTCTCCTCCGCATTTTTTTTCTTTTGCTGATTTTCCTGTCATTAATCCTTGGGAAGTAGATATTATGCATATCCCCAGTCCATTTTTAACAAGAGGTATTTCATCAGATGATTTATATATTCTTAACCCAGGCCTGCTAACTCGTTTAATGTAGTCAATTACTGGTTTACCTTCAAAATACTTTAAATCGACAACTAATGTTTTAATTTTACTTTCATCGCTACTATATCCCTCAATATAACCCTCATCTAGCATAACTTTGCAAATGGACTCCTTCATTTTAGAATATGGAGCAGATATAGATTTCTTGCTGGACATTTGTCCATTTCTTATCCTAGTAAGTAAATCAGATATTGTGTCATTCATGCTCATAATATTACCAACTCGCTTTAGTTAACCCAGGAATAAGACCAGACATAGCCATTTCCCGTAATTTCGTTCTTCCTAGTGTAAATTTTCTATATACGCCTCTCGGCCTTCCAGTGAGTGCACACCTATTTCTTTTTCTCACAGATAGGGCATTTAGTGGTATTTTTTGCAATTTTAATCTCAAATCCATTGCCTCTTCGTCTGATGTCTTGCTATCTTTGAGCTTCTCTTTAATCATTTTTATTTTAGAGATATATTTTTTATTGAGTTTTTCTCTCTTTTTTTCTCTCTCAATCATTGATAATTTTGCCATATTATTTAAATGGAAAGTTAAACTGTTTGAATAACTCCATCGCCTCCTCATTATTTTTTGCACTAGTTGTTACACAAATATCTAATCCTTTTATTTTATCAATTTTATCGAAGTCAATTTCAGGGAAAATTATATGCTCTTTTATACCAAGTGTATAATTTCCTCTTCCATCAAAAGACTTGTTGCTGTAGCCTCGGAAATCTCTTGTTCTTGGCAGAGATATTTTTATTAGCTTTTCAAAAAAATCATACATCATTTGCCCTCTAAGCGTGACCTTACAACCAATAGGCATACCTTCTCTCAGTTTAAAATTTGCAATAGATTTCTTAGCGTAGGTCAATACTGCTTTCTGACCTGCGATTTGAGTCAATTCCTCTTGAGCTTTTTCTAAAATCTTTTTATCAGCTATAGCTGAACCCAGCCCCATATTCAGAGTTATCTTAATTAAACGCGGAGCCTCCATGTTTGATTTAAATTTAAATCTTTCCATTAATGCAGGCACAACATTCTCATGATAATATTCTTTATAGGTATTCATCAGATGTCTATGACCTCTCTATTAGATTTGTAAATTCTCACTTTCTTTCCAGACTCTAGCTTTTTAAAACCAACTCTATCTTGTTTTTTTGTAACAGGGTTGAATATCATAATGTTAGATATCTCAATTGGCATTTCTTTCTCAATTATTCCACCCTCAATGCCAGCATTTGGGTTTGGTTTCGTATGCTTTTTTGCCATATTTATTGCTGATACAAGACACTTGTTATCATCAAGTAATCTGATAACTTCTCCTTTTTTTCCTTTGTCTTTTCCAGCAACAACTATTACAGAATCACCTTTTTTAATTTTATTCATTTATAAAACCTCCGGTGCTAAGGATATTATTTTCATAAATGTTAAATCTCTCAGCTCTCTAGTCACTGGCCCAAATATTCTAGTTCCTATTGGCTCGAGTTTGTTATCAAGAAGCACTACCGCATTGCTATCGAATCTAATTAATGAACCATCAGGCCTTCTCACTCCCTTTTTAGTTCTAACGATTACTGCATTATATACCTCACCTTTTTTAACTTTTGCCTTAGGTAACGCGTCCTTAATTGCAACTTTAATCACATCACCTACTGACGCAAATCTTCTGTGAGAGCCCCCTAATACTTTAATACACATAACTTTTCGAGCTCCACTGTTATCTGCTGATTTTAATATTGTTTGCATTTGAATCATGGCGATATTTATTCCTCTACTAGTACCCACGTTTTAGTTTTTGATATTGGCCTACTCTGCTTTATTTTGATGACATCACCTACAACACATTTATTGTTCTCATCATGGATATGGTATTTAGTTGATCTTTTAATAAATTTACCATTTACAGGATGTTTCACTAATCTCTCTACGCTCACAACCGCAGACTTATTCATAGCTGTCTTTAATACTTTTGCGCTTATAATTTTTGCCTTATTTTCCATGTTTTATCTCATTTAAGATTGTTTTCACCCTAGCGGTAGTAATTTTATTCTCCCGGAATAAGTTCGGCTTTGGGTTTAATCCAGAGCCACGCTTGATTCTAAGACTAAATCTCTCTTTTGCAAGTTCTTCGAGCGTCTCTTCAAGTTCGGTCTCGCTTTTTTTTCTTAATTCCTCTAGCTTGATCATAATGCGGTCCTAGTTACGAATGTTGTTAGTACAGGCAGCTTTGCTGCAGCGAGCCTAAACGCCTCTCTGGCTATCTCTTCGGAGACTCCCTCCATTTCGTATAAAACTTTCCCTGGCTGAACTTTAGACACCCAATACTCTACGTTTCCTTTTCCTTTACCCATTCTGACTTCGATAGGCTTTTTTGTTATAGGCACATCTGGGAATATTCTAATCCAAACTTTACCACCACGTTTGATATATCGCGTCATGGCTCTTCGCGCAGCTTCTATTTGTCTTGCGGTCACTCTTCCCCTGGTAGTTGCCTTTAAACCAAACTCACCAAAGCTTACCTTTGCTCCTGATGTCGCAAAACCTCGAAGTCTACCTTTTTGCTGCTTTCTATATTTTGTCTTTTTAGGTTGTAACATTATTTTTTCTTCGCTGTTGTTTTTTGTGATTCTTCTTTAACGACATCTTCGGAATATATCCAGACCTTTACACCTATAATTCCATATGTAGTGAGAGCTTCTGCGAAGCCGTAGTCTATAGCAGCATCAAGAGTATGCAGCGGAACTCTGCCTTCTCTGTACCATTCGCTTCTTGCAATTTCGGCTCCATTGAGTCTACCAGCAACATTTACTTTAATACCAAGTGCGCCCAATCTCATAGTATTCGTTACAGCTCTCTTCATCGCTCGTCTGTACATTATTCTTCTTTCAAGTTGTTGAGTAATTCCCTCAGCAACAAGTTGTGCATCAAGTTCAGGTTTTTTGATTTCTTTAACATTCACCTTAACTGTGGTTTTGTCTGTATTTAAAATAGTGGCAATTTTACTTCTGAACTTTTCTATATCTTCACCTTTTTTACCTATTACTATTCCTGGACGTGAGGTGTAAATGTTAACAACAGCCTCTTTTGTAGGTCTTTCTATCACAATTTTACTTACGGATGCATTTTCTAACTGTTTCTTTAGATACTCACGGATACGGTAATCCTCCAAAAGGTAGGTGGAGTAATCTTTGTTACCTGCATACCATTTCGAAGAGTATTCTGTAGAGATACCCAATCTAAAGCCTGTTGGATGTACTTTTTGTCCCATTATTTGTCCTCTCCTTGATTGTCACTAACTACAATCGTGATGTGACTAGTTCTTTTTAAAATCTGGTTAACTCGACCTCTTGCCCTTGGCCTGTGTCTTTTACCGTATGGACCCTCATCAATCAAAACATTTTTTACAATTAATTCATCGAGATCACTTGAGTTGTTGTGTTCAGCATTAGCAACAGCTGATTCAAGAACCTTTAAAATTAACTGCGAAGCTTTCTTGTTACTGTAGTTCAAAAATTCAAAAGCCTTATTTACAGGTAACCCTCTTACTTCATTAGCAACAAGCCTACACTTTTGTGCTGATATTTTTTGATACTTTAAAATTGCTTGTGTGTTCATAATTTATCCTTTAGCTTTTCTATCACCTGAGTGTCCTTTGAAAACCCTGGTAGGTGAAAATTCTCCAAGCTTATGTCCAATCATATTCTCAGTAACATACACAGGGACATGCTGCTTACCATTATGCACGGCAATAGTTAGACCAATCATATCTGGAGATATCACAGATCTTCTTGACCATGTCTTTATAGGCTTCTTATCATTTTCCTTCAGTGCCTTATCTACTTTCGCTTGAAGGTGATGGTCAATAAAGGGTCCTTTTTTTAATGATCTAGCCATTTTTATTTCCTGTTCTTATTAGTTCTTCTTCTGACAATAAGTTTATCAGTTCTTTTATTTGATCTTGTTTTATATCCTTTAGTTGGAGTTCCCCATGGTGACACAGGGTCCCTACCACCTGACGTCTTTCCTTCTCCACCGCCGTGAGGATGGTCGATAGGATTCATTGCAACACCTCTTACAGTTGGTCTTACTCCAAGCCATCTCTTAGCGCCTGCTTTACCATGTTTCTGAAGATTATATTCACTATTTCCAACTTCACCAATAGTTGCTCTACAAGTTTTAAAAATTTTTCTAGTTTCGCCTGACTTCAGTCTAAGAGTAGCGTAATCTCCATCTAAAGCGACTATTTGCGCTACAGTACCTGCGCTTCTGGCAATCTGAGCACCTTTACCGGGCTTCATTTCAATACAGTGAACTTGAGTCCCAACTGGTATGTTTAGTAATGGAAGTGTATTACCGATATTAATAGATGATTTTTCACCGGACATTAATTTATCACCTGATTTTAAATTTTTAGGTGCAATAATGTATCTTCTCTCCCCGTCAGCATATAGAAGTAACGCTATGTTAGCGTTCCTATTAGGATCATACTCGAGTCTTTCAACTGTTGCAGGAATGTCATCCTTGTTTCTTTTAAAATCAATAATTCTGTATCTTTTTTTATGTCCGCCCCCAATATGTCTGGTAGTTATCCTGCCTTGATTGTTACGACCTCCAGTTTTATTTAACTTAGTTAGTAACGGCTCGTGTGGCTGTCCTTTATATAGATCTGGGTTTGAAACTTTTACCCTAAAGCGTCTTCCAGGAGATGTTGGTCTTGATTTTACAATTTTCATTTGACTGCCTCTTCCTCACCGTAATTAATATCAAATCCATCTTCTAATCGAACATAAGCTTTTTTCCAATCTTTTCTTTTTCCAAAAGTACGTCCAATTCTTGTCAGCTTTCCTTGCATATTTATAACTTTTACGCTTTTTACTTTTACGCTAAACATCAATTCTACAGCTTTTTTAATCTCAGGTTTTGTTGCATTTTTCAAAACAGAGAAAACATGCTGGTTTTCAAGATCAGCGCGTGTCGTAGCTTTTTCTGAAACTCGTGGGGCTAGAATGATATTAGCTAATCTTTCTGTATTCATACTATCGTTGCCTTTTCAAGGTGTTCAAGAATATTTAGATCAATCACGACATTATCATGCTTCATCAGGACATACGGATTGATTTCTCTATAATCAAGAACAGATATATCCTTTATATTTCTTAAAGAGAAGAAAGCATTGGGATTATCAAGAGTTGTAATAAATAATGCATTAACTACTTTTAATTCGTCCAGAAGCGCTTTTCCTAATTTTGTTTTCTTATCAGGAAAAGACAGCTTATCCGTTGAGTGAAGCCTTCCTCTTTTTAGAAGTTCATTAAAGATGCAATTCAGGGCTCCTCTGTACATTTTTTTATTAATTTTCTTAGAAAAGTGTTTGGGTCTTGCAGCAAATGTTACACCACCAGTTCTCCAAATAGGGCTTCTTGTTGTTCCGGCTCTAGCTCTTCCTGAGCCTTTTTGAGGTCGGGGCTTAGCACCACCACCACTTACAGCAGATCTATTTTTTTGAGCTTTAGTTCCACTCCTCTGATTTGACATGAAATCTGTAATAACTTGATGAACTAGCGCCTCATTGAATTCTTTTGTAAATATTTTAGAAAGCTCTTTACTCATCTTTACTGCTCTCATTATTTTTATCACTATCAGGTTGAGTTTCTTTTGACGTTGATGGGTTATCCATGGCTTCATTTGCATTGTCTGAACTAGCATCTAAAGTCTCTGTAGAATCGTTAGATTTGGTTAGTGATTGTTCATTTTCTGTAAAAATTTCTTTTGGAGTGTATTTCTTTTCTGTTGGTTTGATTATAACGACACTGCCTTTATGTCCAGGAATGGAACCTTTCACAAGCATGATATTTTCATCAGTCATAATTTTAACAATAGTTAAATTTTGTATCGTTCTGTTTACATTACCGAGGTGCCCAGGCATTTTTTTACCTTTAAAAACACGACCTGGATCCTGACATTGCCCTGTAGAGCCTAGAGCTCGATGCGAAATTGAGTTGCCATGAGTTGCGTCTTGTGTTTTGAAATGATGTCTTTTGACTCCCCCTTGAAAACCTTTACCTAATGTTTTTCCAGTGATATCAACATGCTCTCCAGCTTTGAATGTGTCGACGCTAATGTCGGAACCAACACTTAAACCCTCGTCAATTTCTTTTACCCTAAATTCAACAAGACCCTTTGCGGGTTTAATATTAGCTTTTTTATAGTGGCCAGTGAGAGACTTGTTCAGTCGACTCTCTTTTTGACTCCCGTAAGCAACTTGAATAGCTGAATATCCATCACGTTCAGATGATTTGATTTGAGAGATTCTATTTGAGTCAACGTTGATGACAGTTACAGGAATAGAAGTACCCGATTCGTCAAATACGCGGGTCATACCTGTTTTTATGCCTACTAGGCCTATGCTCATTTTCTTGTCCTCAAAATGATAAAAAGTTAGTTAATTTAGTTATATTTAAGGTGCTGAATCTTAACATAAAATTTGAAAATGTTACACTTTTTTAAGGTTTTTTGGGCTATTGAGCCTTATTTTAGGAGAAAAGATTAACTAAGCTCTATTTGTACATCAACACCTGCAGCAAGGTCTAATTTCATCAGAGCATCTACAGTTTTGTCAGTAGGCTCAATAATATCCATCAACCTTTTATGAGTACGAATTTCGTATTGATCGCGAGCGTCTTTGTCTACGTGAGGAGATACTAGTACAGTAAACCTTTCCTTCTTAGTTGGAAGAGGTATTGGGCCAATAACTCTAGCTCCTGTTCTTTTAGCTGTCTCTAGAATTTCTTTTGATGAAGCATCAATAAGCTTATGATCAAATGTTTTTAGACGAATCCTGATGTTTTGTGTATTTTTTTTCTTTTTTGCTACCATTTATGAGGCCTTTTCAATTAATTGTTCTGCAATGTTTGAGGGAATCTCAGCATACTTTTCAAATTCCATAGTATATGTAGCTCTTCCTTGCGTCATTGATCTTAGGTCTGTTGCATATCCAAACATCTCAGAAAGCGGAACTTCTGCTTTAATTATGTTACCCACAACCGTCTCTTCCATACCTTGAATTATACCTCTACGCCTATTTAAGTCACCTGTGACATCACCTAAGTAATCTCCTGGCGTTACAGCCTCTACTTTCATGACAGGTTCTAATAATACTGGGTTAGCTTTTTTAGCTCCTTCTTTAAAAGCTTGTGATCCTGCGACCTTAAATGCTACTTCACTTGAGTCAACATCATGAAATGAGCCGTCATACAATGTTACCTTTACATCAACAACAGGATATCCACCAATGACACCATTCTCCATTTGTTCAACGACACCTTTATCAACAGGCCCTATGAATTCTTTAGGGATTGCTCCACCTACAATTTCATTAACAAATTCATATCCTTTGCCAGGTTCTTGAGGTTCTATTTTTAACCAAACATGACCATACTGACCTTTACCACCACTCTGCTTGACGTATTTTGCCTCTTGTTCAATTGGTTTCCTTATGGTTTCTCTATATGCAACTTGTGGCTTCCCTATTGTAGCCTCTACATTAAATTCTCTTTTCATTCGATCCACAATTATGTCTAGATGTAATTCTCCCATTCCTGAAATAATTGTTTGGTTAGACTCTTCATCTGTGGCGACTCTGAAAGACGGATCTTCTTGTGCTAGTTTTCCAAGCGCCAAACCCATTTTCTCTTGATCATCTTTTGTTTTTGGCTCTACAGCAATTGAGATGACTGGTTCTGGGAACTCCATTCTTTCAAGCGTGATTACAGAAGATGGGTCGCACAATGTATCGCCAGTTGTAACTTGTTTTAATCCAACAGCAGCAGCAATGTCACCTGCTCTTACTTCTTTAATCTCTTCTCTTGAGTTTGAGTGCATCTGAAGTATCCTTCCTATACGCTCTTTTTTTTGAGTTACAGCATTGTAAACAGTATCTCCAGCTTTCAAGACTCCTGAGTACACTCTAAAGAATGCGAGTGTTCCGACAAAGGGGTCTGTCGCGATCTTAAATGCTAGTGATGCAAATGGTTCATCATCAGATGATTCTCTTACACCCTCGGTGTTATCTTTGTCATCATTAATCCCTTTAATTGCTGGTACATCAAGAGGAGATGGCATGAAATCAATTACAGAATCTAACATTGCTTGTACACCTTTATTCTTAAATGCTGTACCACATGAAACTAATACAATTTCATTAGATAGTGTTTGTAATCTCAAGCCTTGAATAATTTGCTGTCTGGTAAGCTCCCCATTATTCAAGTATGCTTCCATCAATTCTTCATTAGCTTCAGCGGCCGTCTCAACTAGTTGTTCGTGCAGCTCATCGGACTTAGCCTTGAGTTCATCAGGTATATCTACCTCATCAAATTTCATACCCTTAGATTCCTCGTCCCATATGATAGCTTTCATATCTATTAAATTGATAACACCTTTGAAGTTATCCTCTGCACCAATAGGAACTTGGAGCGGTACTGGTTTTGAACCTAGACGAGACTTTATTTGATCAACGACGCGGAAAAAGTCGGCTCCAGCTCTATCCATTTTATTTACAAAAGCCATTCGGGGCACACTATATTTGTTTGCTTGTCTCCACACAGTCTCAGATTGTGGTTCAACTCCGCCAACTGCGCAAAAAACAGCCACTGCTCCATCTAGAACCCTCAGTGACCTCTCTACCTCGATGGTGAAATCAACATGGCCTGGAGTATCAATGATATTTATTCTGTGTTCATCATATTGCCCAGTGCTTCCACTCCAAAAACAGGTTGTCGCAGCAGATGTTATTGTAATTCCTCTTTCTTGCTCTTGTTCCATCCAGTCCATAGTGGCTGCCCCATCATGAACTTCACCTATTTTATGAGAAACACCGGTGTAGTAAAGTATGCGCTCGGTCGTAGTTGTTTTACCAGCATCAATATGTGCCATGATACCTATGTTTCTGTAATGTGTTAGCTCAGTAGTTCTAGCCATGTTTTACCACCTATAGTGCGCGAACGCTTTGTTTGCCTCAGCCATTTTATGAGTGTCCTCACGTTTCTTAACAGCCGAACCCTTATTGTCTATTGCATCAGTTATTTCTGATGCCAATTTTTCTTTCATAGACTTTTCATTTCTTTTGCTTGCAGCCTCGATAATCCACTTCATTGCAAGTGATATCTTCCTTTTAGAATTCACTTCAATGGGAACCTGATAATTTGATCCGCCCACTCTTCTTGATTTGACCTCGACAGTAGGTCCAACATTTTGAAGTGCTTTTTCAAGAACTGTTAGAGGTTCTTCTTTAGTTTTTTTTGATGAAATAGACAAAGCGTCATAAACAATTTTTTCAGCTGTTCTTTTTTTACCATCTTGCATAATCATGTTAGTTAGGCGTGTAACATTCGTACTCTTATAAATAGGATCTGGGATGATTTTCTTTTTTGGGATGTCTCTCTTTCTAGGCATATTTTAACTCTTTGGTCTCTTAGTTCCATATTTGGATCTGCCTTGTTTTCTATTTTCAACACCTTGCGTGTCTAAACTCCCTCTGACAATGTGATACCGTACTCCAGGTAGATCTTTAACTCTCCCTCCTCTTATTACAACAACAGAGTGTTCCTGAAGATTGTGGCCCTCGCCTCCAATATAAGACGTAACTTCTTGACCATTGGTTAACCTCACCCGAGCGACCTTTCTAAGTGCAGAGTTTGGCTTTTTTGGTGTAGTCGTGTAAACACGTGTGCATACTCCACGTCTTTGTGGGCAGGACTCAAGCGCAGGGACATCAGATTTTGTAATCTTTGATTTCCTTGGTTTTCTAACAAGTTGATTAATAGTAGCCATATTTCTCCTGACAAGTATGCGAAATTTTATTGGTACAGCAAGTATGTGTCAAGAAATGATTAACATTATATGAAAAAAACATATTTTTAATCTTTAAAAAGATCTTCAGCGGTCGTTTCAGGTGACTTTTCCGGAATAATATTTATTTCGCTTGCTATTTCTTTCTCAAGCATTTCCTCAAAAGATTCATTTTCCTCATTTTGAGTCGATAGGCCTGTTCCACATGGCAGCAGTCTACCTACGACAACGTTTTCTTTTAAGCCCCTAAGTTTATCTTTTCTCCCATTTACAGCTGCATCCGTTAGGACACGGGTTGTCTCTTGGAAAGAGGCAGCAGAAATGAATGACTCAGTTACCAGTGACGCTTTAGTAATTCCCAGTAACATAGGGTTGTATGTAGGTAGTTGAGCATCAGGATTTTTGGATTTTAGGGAATCCATTATTTCAAGAAGCTGAGTTTTTTCCATCTGCTCTCCAGACATTAGAGATGTATCTCCTGGAAATACTATTTCTACCTTCCTTAGCATTTGTCTTAGTATAACTTCGATATGTTTGTCGTTAATAGCTACACCTTGGAGTCTGTAAACATCTTGAACTTCCTTGACTAAATGCTCCGCAAGGTCTGTAATTCCTCTATATGCAAGTATGTCGTGAGGGTCAAGCTCACCATCCGAAATGATCTCGCCTTGGGTAACGCTTGCTCCTTCAAAAACATTTAGTAATTTAGTTTTATTTAACATTTGTACATGCTCATTACCATCCTTATCAGTTATTATGAGTCTACGCTTACCTTTGGTTTCTTTTCCAAAAGATACAACTCCAGTTTCTACGGCGAGTTCTGCTTTATCCTTTGGTTCTCTTGCTTCAAATAAATCAGCTACTCTTGGTAAGCCGCCTGTAATGTCTCTGGTACCAGATGTTTCTCTAGGTGTTCTTGCTATTACATCACCGATACCTACCTTGCTTCCTGATGTTAGATTAACCGTTGAGTTAGAGGGTAAGTGGTAATGCGCAGGAAGATTAGAATTAGCTAGGGTTAACTCCTTGCCTTTTCCATCGACTAATTTAATCATAGGTTTTCTATTTTTATCAAAAGATGCGCTCGTTGTGTCTTTAACCTTGATTGAGGTAATACCTGTTAATTCATCAATGATATTTTCCACACTTATACCATCTTCAAAATCTTCAAACTCAATTATCCCTGCAGTTTCAGTAATAATTGGTGTTGAATGAGGGTCCCATGTAACTATATTTGCTCCTCTTTCAACTTTTTCAGCATCAACAGTTTTTATAATCGCGCCATATGGAATTTTATATCTCTCTTTCTCTCTGCCGCTGTCATCTAGAATTCCTAATTCACCAGACCTTGATACTGCTACTATCTCTTTTTGACTATTAATGACGGTTTTTAAATTATGATATCTTATAGTTCCTGAGTTTTTCACTTCGATGCTATTAGCAGCTACTGCTCTTGAGGCTGCACCTCCAATATGGAAAGTTCTCATAGTCAGCTGTGTGCCTGGCTCGCCGATAGACTGTGCTGCAACAACACCAACTGCCTCACCAATGCTAACCTGTCTTCCTTTAGCTAAATCTCGGCCATAACATTTGGCACAAACACCATGTCTGATGTCGCATGTTATTACGGATCTCACCCAAACCTCGTCAATTGCATTTTGCTCTAAGAGTGAGACATTACTCTCATCAAGTAATGTGTCTTTCGGAAGTATTATAGATTTTGTTTTTGGATCCACAAGATCATGCAAGAGTGTTCTACCCAATACTCTTTCATTTAATGGTTCAACAATATCTCCACCTTCAATGAGTGGTTTCATCAAGATTCCATTCGTTGTGCCACAATCATCTTCCGTTACAACTAGGTCTTGTGATACATCAACAAGTCGTCTTGTTAAATAACCTGAATTAGCTGTTTTTAATGCCGTGTCAGCTAGTCCTTTTCGAGCACCGTGTGTTGATATAAAGTACTGCATTACATCTAATCCCTCTCGAAAGTTAGCTGTTATTGGTGTTTCTATAATAGAGCCATCGGGTTTTGCCATAAGGCCTCTCATCCCAGATAATTGTCTGATTTGTGCTGCGGAACCTCGTGCACCAGAGTCTGCCATCATGTAAATTGAGTTAAAAGATTTATGTTCAACTTTTTTACCATCTGATGATTTTGTAGTCTCAGTGCCAAGTTGTTTCATCATAGCTTGAGAGACTTGATCATTCGTATGTGACCATATATCAACAACTTTGTTATAGCGTTCGCCAGCTGTCAATAAACCAGAATTATATTGTTTTTCTATGTCCTTAACTTCTTTTTCTGCTTTTGCTGTTATAGTAGTTTTCTCTTTCGGTATCACCATATCATCTACACCAATTGACACGCCAGCAAGAGTTGAATACTTGAAACCCATATTTTTTATTTGATCCGCAAATAAAACTGTCTCTTTCAAACCAGCAAGCCTATATGCCACATCGAATAATTTAGAGATAGCTTTTTTATTTAAATCCTTGTCGATAAATGAATATGGAATATTTTTAGGAAGTATCTCGGATATTAAAGCTCGGCCAGTCGTTGTGTTAATAATTTTAGTTTTTTCGACAAGCTTTTCTCCTTCATACTCTGTGACCTTCATTCTAACTTTAATCTTTGCGTGCATATCCACAAGTTTTGATTGGTAAGCTTTTGAGACTTCTTCAATATCAGTAAAGATCATGCCTTCGCCTTTACAGTTGGGTTTTTCTCTAGACATATAATAAATGCCCAAGACCATATCTTGAGAAGGAACTATAATAGGACTTCCATTAGATGGGGATAGAATATTATTAGTGGCCATCATTAACACTCTTGCTTCTGTTTGAGCCTCTACAGACAACGGCACATGCACTGCCATTTGATCTCCATCAAAATCTGCATTGAATGCTGCGCAAACAAGAGGATGTAATTGAATTGCTTTGCCTTCAATTAAAACTGGTTCGAATGCTTGTATTCCAAGACGGTGAAGTGTTGGGGCACGATTTAATAAAACAGGATACTCTTTAATTATCTCTTCTAAAATATCCCAGACTTCTTCTCCCTCTTTTTCAACGACTTTTTTTGCTGACTTAATTGTTGTTGTTATTCCTCTAGTCTGAAGCTTCCCAAAAATATGAGGTTTGAAAAGCTCCAAAGCCATTTTTTTAGGTATACCACACTGATGTAATCTCAGTGTTGGGCCGACAACAATTACAGACCTACCGGAATAATCTACTCGTTTTCCAAGAAGATTCTGTCTAAATCTTCCTCCTTTACCTTTGATCATGTCTGCAAGAGACTTAAGAGGCCTCTTGTTTGTTCCGGTGATAGCTCTTCCTCTTCGACCATTATCTAATAAGGCATCTACAGATTCTTGTAACATCCTTTTCTCATTTCTAACTATTATGTCTGGGGCTTTCAACTCTAAAAGTCTCTTGAGTCTATTATTTCTATTAATAACCCTTCTGTATAAATCATTTAAATCAGACGTGGCAAAACGACCACCCTCGAGTGGGACTAGTGGTCTAAGATCCGGCGGAAGAATTGGTAAGACATCAAGAATCATCCACTCAGGTTTATTGCCTGAATTAATAAATGACTCTATGAGTTTTAGTCGTTTGATATTTCTCTTATTCTTTGCTTGTGATTTAGTAACTTTAATTTCTTCCAATAATTCTTCGTATGCTTTTTCTAAATCTATACTCTGAAGTAATTCTTTGATGGCCTCCGCCCCCATACCGACTTTAATCTCGTTACCATACTCCTCTATTGCCTGATTATACATTTCCTCATTTAATAATGAGCCTGTTTCATATGGTGTTAGCCCACCGTCTATCACTATAAAAGCCTCGAAATATAACACTTTCTCTATTTGTCTCAGTGTCATATCCATCATCAAACCTATTCTTGATGGTAAAGATCTGAGGAACCAAATATGTGCAACAGGCGCAGCTAACTCAATATGCCCCATTCTTTCTCTTCTAACTTTGGATAATGTGACCTCTACTCCACATTTTTCACAAACTACACCCCTGTGTTTGAGACGCTTGTATTTCCCGCACAAGCACTCGTAATCTTTTACTGGACCAAAGATCTTCGCGCAGAATAATCCATCTCTCTCTGGCTTAAATGTTCTATAGTTAATCGTTTCTGGTTTTTTGACTTCGCCATAAGACCATGACCTCATAAGATCAGGAGATGCAAGCGATATCTTTATATGGTCAAACTTTTTGTCATTACTATTCTTTTTAAACATATTTAATATTTCTTGCATAATTTTTCCTAGTTTGATTTGTTTTCAGAATCCAAATCTATGTTGATACTCAATGATCGGATTTCTTTTAATAATACATTGAATGACTCTGGCACGTGCGCTTCAGTAGTGTAATCCCCATCTACAATATTCTTATAAACCTTGTTTCGTCCAGCAATGTCATCAGACTTAACTGTTAAAACTTCCTGTAGAACATTTGTTGCTCCGTAAGCTTGGAGTGCCCATACTTCCATTTCCCCAAATCGTTGACCCCCAAACTGCGCTTTTCCTCCAAGCGGCTGTTGAGTGACAAGACTATATGGGCCAGTTGATCGTGCATGCATTTTATCATCGACTAAATGGTTTAATTTTATAATATACATATATCCAATAGTCACCGGTCTTTCGAATTTTTCCCCAGTTCTTCCATCATACAAAATCGATTGTCCACTTAATGGTAATTCAGCGAGCTCAAGCATTTTCTTGATCTCATCTTCTGAAGCTCCATCAAAAACCGGAGTTGCCATAGGTATGCCGTTCTTCAGATTGTTTGCTAGAGTGAGTATTTCCTCATCACTAAATTTGTCTATGGTGTATTTTGTAAAACCTGGACATTCTTTATAAACCTTTGTTATAAACTGCTTTAGTTTTTTGATTTCTTGTTGTTCTTTGAGCATTTGATTTATCTTTTCTCCAATGCCATGAGCTGCCCACCCAAGATGTGTCTCCAAGACTTGACCAACGTTCATTCTAGATGGCACTCCGAGAGGATTAAGAACGATGTCTACAGGTGTTCCATCTTCACGATGAGGCATGTCCTCAACAGGTATGATTTGAGAGATAACGCCTTTATTACCATGGCGCCCAGCCATTTTGTCGCCAGGCTGTAGTGTTCTTTTCACTGCTAGATATACTTTTATTTTCTTTTGAACGCCAGGTCCTAGATCATCTGGCATTGTTATTTTCTTTGTTACTTCCTCGAGATCTTGGTTAAACTTACTATGCAAATCATCTATATTGTTTGCAAGGTTTGCAAGACTGATGTTTACCTTTTCAACCTTTGTTTGTAACTTAAATAAGTCATCATTTGCCACAGTTTCAATTAATGTGGTAGTTAGCTTCGAACCTGATTTTAGATCTAAAACAGCTTTTGAGAGCGTTTTATTTAAGAGAAGTTTTCTTGCTCTGAGATAGATGGTTTCTTGATTTATTCTTAGTTCATCAACAAGATTTTTCTTAACTTCTTCTATCTGAGCTTCTTCTATCTCAATAGCTCTCTTATCTTTGTCAATACCTTCTCTAGTAAAAACCCTAACGTCGATTACTGTACCGTCCATACCAGATGGTACCTTTAGAGAAGAATCTTTAACATCAGATGCTTTTTCTCCAAAAATAGCTCTGAGTAATTTTTCTTCAGGTGTAAGCTGAGTTTCTCCCTTCGGTGTTACTTTACCAACGAGTATATCACCGGATTTTACTTCGGCCCCAACATATACAATTCCTGATGAGTCGAGTTTATTAAGTAAGTTTTCACTAACGTTAGGAATGTCTGCAGTTATTTCTTCAGATCCTAATTTTGTATCTCTTGCTACACATTCTAGTTCTTCGATATGGATTGACGTAAATCGATCTTCTCTAACAACTTTTTCCGATACAAGAATAGAATCTTCAAAGTTATATCCATTCCATGGCATAAAAGCTATTAATAAATTTTGGCCTAACGCAAGCTCTCCAAGGTCAGTTGATGGGCCATCAGCAATAGCATCGCCTGCTGTAACTTTATCACCAGGTTTTACAAGAGGTCTCTGATTAATGCATGTATTTTGATTTGTGCGTGTATATTTTGTTAGAGGATATATATCAACTCCCGTATCTGAATCATCACCAACATACTTTTCGTCTACATTTACAATAATTCTAGATGCATCAACATAATCAACAACACCATCTCTTCTTACTTTTACTGATGCGCCAGAATCAACAGCAACAGTTTTCTCCATTCCTGTTCCTACAAGTGGTTTATCAGGTATTAGTAGAGGTACAGCTTGCCTCTGCATATTAGAACCCATTAATGCTCTGTTAGCGTCGTCATGTTCAAGAAACGGTATCAATGCAGCTGCAACAGACACAACTTGACGGGGTGACACATCCATAAGTTCGACTTTGTCTGGTGAGGATATTGTAAATTCATTGTTAAAACGGCATGAAATTAAATCTCCAACAATATTATCTTTGGAATCAAGGGTAGTATTAGCCTGTGCAATCATGTATTTGCTCTCCTCGATGGCTGACAACCATTTAATCTCGTCTCGAACTTTGTTTTTGCTCACAACTCTATAGGGAGTCTCAAGAAAACCATAGGAATTAGTTCGTGAATATGTTGCAAGTGAGTTTATAAGACCAATGTTTGGGCCCTCTGGTGTCTCAATCGGGCAGACCCTACCATAATGCGTTGGATGGACATCTCGTACCTCAAAACCTGCTCTCTCTCTCGTTAGACCTCCTGGACCAAGCGCGGATATTCTCCGTTTATGGGTAATCTCTGCAAGGGGATTATTTTGATCCATGAATTGAGATAATTGACTAGTGCCAAAGAATTCCTTAAGAGTCGCAGTTATTGGTTTTGAGTTAACAATATCTTTTGGTTGAAGTTTTTCTGCTAATTCCATGGTAGTCATCCGTTCTTTGACAGCTTTTTCCACTCTTACCAAGCCAACTCTGAATACATTCTCAACCATTTCTCCAACACATTTAACCCTCCTGTTACCAAGATGGTCTATGTCATCAACAGAATCTGATCCATTTCTTATGTTAATGAGGGTTTTGAGTACATCTAATATATCTTCATTAGATAATGTAGTCTCTCCTTCCATACTCTCGCGACCAACTCTTGAATTAAATTTCATGCGACCAACATCAGACAAGTCATATCTTTCACTCGACTGAAACAGATTTGTAAATAATTGATTAGCAGCCTCTTCGGTAGGAGGCTCTCCTGGCCTCATCATTCTGTAAATCTCGATTAAAGCAGACTTTTGGTCAACTGTAGGATCGATATCTAGGGTGTTACATATAAAAGTACCTCTATCTAAATCATTTGTGTGAAGAATTGTGAAATTAGAGATACCAAATTCATGAATTTGAGAAATTACCTCAAGATCAATTTCTTGATTGCAGAATAAAATGCTTATTGGCACAGATTTTATATTTTGCAATTTTTCTTTTATAGATTTATCTATTTTTACATTTGCTTCACAGATCAGTTCTCCTGTCTCTGAATCAATAACTTGCTCTGAAGTCACCATATCAACTTTGATGTCAGGTCCTTTTATTTTTATAGGTACATCGTTAGCAATACGTTTGCCTAATAGAAAATCATCCGGTACTTGGAAGGCCTTCATTTTACTTTTTTTAGCAGCTTCTATCTGCCTGACAGTTATGCGCTTGCCTTTACCTACAATTAGTTTTTTATTGTGATAAATGTCAAATGAAGCAATGCTACCTTTGAGATCGTCTAACTTTTGGTCGATAAATATTTTGTTATCTTTAACTGTAATCTTGTTGAAGTCGTAGAAGTTTTCTATTATCTCTTTGGTAGAGTATCCGAGCGCTCTCAATATTATTGTAGATGCTATTTTTCTTCGTCTATCAATTCTTGCATAAATTACATCTTTCTGATCAAATTCAAAATCTAGCCAAGAACCTCGATATGGAATGACCCGTGCGGAAAAAAGTAATTTGCCAGATGCATGAGTTCTGCCTCTATCATGATCAAAAAATACACCAGGTGACCTGTGTAATTGAGACACAACAACGCGCTCAGTTCCATTGACAATAAATGTACCGTACTTTGTCATTATCGGAAGTTCACCTAAGAAAACCTCCTCATTTTCAAAAATTTCTATCTTATCCGAATTTTTCTCGTCTATGTTTGTATATAGCTTGAAGTTAACCTTAATTGGTACAGAATATGTCTTGCTACTGATTCTACATTCTTCCTCATTAAACTCAGGCTTATCTAATTTAAAGCTTGTGTATTCTAATTTGCAGTTATTTGAATAATCATATATGGGAAAAACTGATTGAAATACTCGGTGTAGTCCAGATTTTTGCATGTCAAGACTGCCATTTGATAAACCTAAAAATTCATTGTAGGAATTTATTTGTAAATCGATTAAATTTGGTGCCTCAATGACATCACTTGTTTTGCCGAAACTTTTACGAATACGTTTTTTTTCAGTATAAGAATATGTCATAGCCAAAAGATCCTTTTGGTTTCTACCAAATTTAATTTCTCAATGTTTATTTGAGTAATGTTATGTTGTGTTAGTCTATTTGAGTTCAACAGTTGCTCCAGCTTCTTCCAATTGCTTTTTAAAGTCGTCTGCTTCCTCTTTAGAAGCACCTTCTTTTAAAACACATGGTGCTGATTCAACTTTATCTTTTGCTTCTTTAAGACCCAGACCAGTAATTGCTCTAACAGCCTTAATAACTGCTACCTTATTACCGCCCATGTCTGCTAAAGAAACATCAAATTCGGTTTTCTCTGCTGCTGCATCGCCACCATCACCGGCTGCTGCTGGTGCTGCTGCAACTGCTGCTGCTGCTGTAACTCCGAATTTTTCTTCCATCTGTGATATGAGGTCAACAACTTCCATCACAGTCATATTTGATATACTTTCTAGTATGTCGTCTTTACTCACTGCCATCATTTTCTCCCGATATATTAATTCTTAGATGCTTTCACAGCATCGATAGTTCTCACAAGTTTACTTGGAACGGCATTCATCGTTCCCATAAGTTTTTGAATAGGGCCCTGCATTACTGATAATAACTTGGCTATAGCCTCTTCATAAGATGGAAGAGATGCAAGTTTTTTTAGTTCGCTAATATCAAGGTCTTTTCCTTGATAGTTAATAGCTTTCGGCTTTAAATTCTCATGCTTATCAATGAATTCTTTTATTGATTTTGCAAATTTGCCTGCATCTTCTTTTCCTACTGCGACAATCTGTGGTCCCTTAATGTTCTCTGACATAGATGCAAATTGGCTGTCCTTAAGAGCCATTTTAAGCATGTTGTTTTTAACAAGCTTTATGAATACACCCGATTCGCGAGTTGTTTTCCTAAGCTCATTTAATTCGTTCGATGTTAGTCCAGAATAGTCAGCTGTTAAAACAACTTCAGCATCACTCAATACAGCGGTCATCTCCTTCACTAACTCTTGTTTTTGGGATAAATTTAGCGGCATTCTAGCTCCTCTTCTCGACTGACGATAAGTCTACCTTAATTCCAGGTCCCATAGTAGAGGAAATTGTAATATTTTTCATATATTTACCTTTGGCTGATGAGGGTTTTGCTTTGTTTAAATCTGAAACAAGTGCAATAGCATTATCTGCAAGTTTTTTTGTCTCAAAATCAAGCTTACCAATAATAGCATGTATGATACCTGCCTTATCATTTTTATACCTAATTTGACCTTTTTTTGCTTTTGTAATTGCATCAGCAATATTCTTTGTGACAGTTCCTTCTTTAGGGTTGGGCATTAAATTTTTTGGTCCTAAGATCCTGCCAAGTTGACCCATTTTTTTCATGCAGTCAGGAGTTGCAACCACAATATCAGCCACTAAGTCTTTATCTTTTTTTACTTTATCTATCAGATCCTCGAAACCCACTTCATCTGCACCAGCTTCCTTTGCTGCTTTTTCGTCTTCTCCATCTGCAAAAGCTACAACAGTCATAGTCTTGCCAATCCCATGAGGTAACGTCGAAGACCCACGTACACCCTGATCAGATTTAGTAGCATCAATACCAAGATTCACGCTAAGATCCACGCTTTCATTAAATTTAGCTTTCGGCGCACTCTTCAGTAATTCGATAGCTTCTTCAATGCTATAGTCTTTGAATGTATCTATCTTTTCTTGTATAACTTTTGCTTTTTTTGTAAGAGCCATTAGTCTTCCACCTCTATTCCCATGCTTCTCGCTGTACCGGCAATAATTTTGATTGAATTCTCTAAACTAGCACCTGTTAAGTCTCCTTCTTTTGTTTTAACTATCTCTGCTAATTGGTCTTTAGTGACTTTAGCAACTTTTTTTGTGTGCGGTGTGGGACTGCCTTTTTGTATACCTGCTGCTTTTTTGAGAAGAACAGCTGCAGGCGCAGATTTTATTACAAAGTCAAAAGATCTGTCTTTGTATACATTTATGACAACAGGTAATGCCATACCTTTCTCGGAATCCTTAGTCTTATCATTAAACTGTTTACAAAAATCTTGAATGTTTAACCCGTGCTGGCCAAGTGCCGGACCAACTGGTGGCGCTGGGTTAGCAGATCCAGCAGGGACTTGAAGCTTAACTTGTGTCATTAATTCTTTTGCTGCCATTATCCTTTCTCCACTTGTGTTAATGATAGTTCTATAGGTGTCGGCTTACCAAAAACTAGAACTGATACTTTAAGCTTATTTTTCTCAAAATCAACTGTTTCTACCACCCCATTAAAGTCATTAAATGGTCCATCAGTGATTCTCACAACTTCACCTGGTTCAAACATTACTTTTGGCTTCGGCTTATCCACATCATTTTGCATGGATTGCATCAAATTATCAGCCTCTGCTTTTTTAAGTGGGACAGGCTTATCACTTGTGCCTCCTATAAACCCTAGTACTTGGGGCGCACTTTTTACGAGATGCCAAGTCTCATCATTCATATCCATTTTAATCATTACATAGCCGGGGAAATATTTTCTCTCGGATCTCTTCTTTTTTCCTTCTCTAATTTCTAGAACTTCTTCAGTTGGAACCAATATCTCCTCAAATGAGTCTTGAAGCCCACTTCTCTTTATGCGATCTTCGAGAGTAAGTTTTACCTTATTTTCGTATCCTGAGAAAGCTTGTAATACATACCAATCCATTATGCTACTCCATATAAGGTGCCTATGGCCCACCCTAACAACATATCAAAAAGCCACAAAAGGATGCCCACGACTATAACAACAAATACAACTCCTAATGTCGTTTGTGTAGTCTCCTGCTTCGTTGGCCAAGTTACTTTTTTAAGTTCTACTTTAGAGTCAGTGACATAAGAATAGACTAACTTGCCAAAATCACTTTGGTAGGCAATAAAACTCGATAATATCAAAACCGTAATCATACCGACTACCCTATAAAATAATCTAACGTCACTGTAATAATAAAACAGAAACATACCGGTGATCAGAACACCAATAGATAGTATTAAGTACGATTTTCCGGAATTAGCTTCTATGTTTTTTTCTGTCATGGCATTACCTTCGTCAATTCGTCAGGCCAGGAGGGACTCGAACCCCCAACCTACGGTTTTGGAGACCGTCGCTCTACCAGTTGAGCTACTAGCCTATCATTAAAAATCAATGATAGTTTACTCTACTATTTTCGATACGACTCCAGCTCCAACAGTCTTGCCACCTTCACGTATCGCAAATTTTAGACCTTGTTCTAAAGCAATAGGTGTTATGAGTTCGACATTCATTTTTACATTATCACCAGGCATAACCATTTCCACATCTTTTGGTAGTTCTATAGCTCCAGTTACATCAGTAGTCCTGAAATAAAACTGAGGTCTGTAGTTTCCAAAGAAAGGAGTATGTCTTCCACCTTCGTCTTTTGATAATACGTAAACTTCACATTCGAATTTAGTGTGAGGCTTAATTGAACCTGGGACACATAGCACTTGTCCTCTTTCAACCTCCTCACGTTTAGTGCCTCTTAAAAGTACGCCGACATTATCTCCGGCAACGCCTTCATCAAGAAGTTTCCTAAACATTTCGACTCCGGTACATGTGGTTTTTTGTGTCTCTTTAATACCGACGATTTCTATTTCTTCACCCACATTTACTTTTCCTCTTTCTATTCTGCCTGTGACTACTGTTCCACGACCTGATATCGAAAATACATCTTCAATCGGCATTAGGAATGTTTGATCAACTGGACGTTCAGGAACAGGAATAAATTTGTCCATCTCTTCAACAAGTTTTTCAATTGAAGGAATACCAATGTCTGATGAATCACCTTCAATAGCTTTTAAGGCAGAACCTGAAACTATAGGCACGTCATCACCAGGGAAATCATATTTAGAGAGCAGTTCTCTAATTTCCATTTCAACTAAATCTGTTAATTCTTTATCATCTACTTGATCGGCTTTATTCAGGTAGACTACTATGTGTGGCACTCCAACTTGACGCGCTAAGAGAATATGCTCTCTAGTTTGAGGCATAGGACCGTCAGCTGCAGAACATACTAGAATGGCACCATCCATCTGCGCAGCACCTGTAATCATATTTTTTACATAATCAGCATGACCTGGGCAATCTACATGCGCATAGTGTCTATCTGTTGATTCATACTCTACGTGAGCTGTTGCAATCGTAATACCACGCTCTCTTTCTTCAGGTGCATTATCAATCTGGTCGTAGGCTTTTGCTTCACCACCAAATTTCTCACCCATCACTTTTGTGATAGCCGCAGTAAGTGTTGTTTTACCATGATCAACGTGTCCAATTGTACCTACGTTTACATGGGCCTTATTTCTTTCAAATTTTTCCTTAGCCATTTTTTTAACATCTTCACCTACATCTGATAATTTATCTGGATGGTATTTTTTTACTACTTTCCTATATGCTTTTTTCACCTCATCATCACTAGGACAGAAGACTTTTTTTGCTATGTCAATTTGCGATGGATGAAGAGACCATGCTCCATGACACCCAAGAATAAAAGCATTCCTAAATTGTATTTCACATCCTTCAGGGTCATCAAAGTCTCCATAAGGGCCAAAAAAGGCCTTTATATTATTTGATGCACAAGCATCTATCATTTTAGACAAGGAATAATGCCAAAGGTCCTGTTGAAGAAATTCTCTTTTTGATGTTTTTTCTTCTGAATCAGTCAGAATACCATAATCTGGATGACTTCCCCCAACTCTAACTGTTTTCATACCTCTTGATGCAGCAAGATCTGCTGGACCAAGACTAAATCCATGGAGCCTAGGGCTGCATGCAGCTAAAGACTCTACATTCATAACTCCTTCTGCTGTCTCAAGAATTATATGAATTTTGATCTGTTTGTTTAATTTATTTTCTGCCTCATTAAGAGCAATTATTCGATCAGCAAATAAAATCTCTTCTGGCGCACCCATAAATTTAATACCATCAGCTCCCATTTTTTTCAGATTTTGCACCCTAAGCCTTGCATCTT